>JBGSOB010000154.1:0-12282 GCA_041739325.1 Treponematales bacterium | reverse complement strand
TGCCGATGCCAAGGCCAAGGCCTAATCCCGAGCTTCTAGAGAGTGAGTTTCGCGCCACGGGGCGAAAACGACGAATCAGGGTTGTCCCGAGGCGGACGACCCTGTTTTTTTTTGAGGAGCGATGACAGATACTAAAAAGGGTCAAACGAGTCAGATACCCAGCGAAGTAGAAGCCGCCTGCGCCCTCTGTCTGCGAAAAACGGGGCTAGGCCCCCAAGATTGGATTATCGTCTCATATTCAGGCGGGCCCGATTCAAGCGCCCTCGCCCAGGCATTGTTCAAGCTCCGTAGCGAATTCGGCTACCGCCTGAGCCTTGTCCACGTGGACCACGGTATGCGCCCCAAGACCGAAAGAGAGGCTGAAGCCGCCCATGTGCGTGATTTCGCCCAAAAGCGCGCCCTAGAGATTTGCTGCCTTACCCTCAGCCCTGGTAGTGTTGCCGCCCTAGCTGTGGAAAAGGGCTGCGGGCCTGAGGCTGCCGCCCGAGAATTGCGCTACCGGCTTATTGCCGACATCGTCCCCCCAGGCCAAACCGCCTATCTTGCCCTCGGCCACACAAAAGACGACCAGGATGAAACGATGGTCATGCGCTTTTTTAGCGGGGCCGGTATACGTGGTTTGCGCGGCATTCCGAGAACAGGTCTCTTAAAAAATGACCAGGGGCAGACTGTTTTGCGCATCCTCCGCCCCCTCCTCGACATAAAGAAACGCTTTCTCATCTCCTATCTTCAAGAAGAGGGAATAGCCTTTTCAACTGATTCCAGCAATAAAAGCCCTATCTATACCCGGAATCGCCTACGTTTGGATATTATGGCCCGGCTTTCCGAGGAGTTTCCCGGCATGGGGAAGGCCTTATCTCGGACGCGTGAGAGGTTTGAGCTTTTGGAAGAGCTTCTCGACGAGCTGTCCCAGGGACTTTTCAGCGAGGAAGAGGGCCACATGCGCGCCGATATCGAAAGTCTTCGCGCTACCCGGCCAGCCCTCATCCTCCATGCCCTGGAAGGGGCTGTCGGCAAACTCCTCCCTGGCAGCCGCATCCCCTACGCCCTCTTACGGCGTATGACCACGATTCTCGCTGACTGCTTAGGAGAAGGACGGTGTCGCTCTAGCTCCATCCTTGTGTCCGGTTGTGGAATTCGCTTGCGCGCCCTGGAAAAATCAGTCATCTTAGAAAGGCATCTTGCCCTGGGCCGTAAAAAAGGATATTTTTTCAATATCTTAGGTCCCGGTCTTTATGGGAACCCTTTGGGGTTGGGCTTTGAAATAAGACTTGGGAAGAATGCGGATCAAGGGCCTTCCCTTGCTTCCTTTTCCTATCCACTTGCCCTGCGGAGCCCTCGGCCCCTGGATAAACTGGAGAGTCGGGGAGGAGCAAAGTACCTAAGCGATATCTTTCGCGAATGGTCCGTGCCTGAGGATATGCGTGAAGAGATAGCCCTGCTTGAGGATGGGCGGGGAATAGTGTGCGTTTTAGGCGCTCTCAACGGTTATGTGAATAGATACGCCGAGCGAGGCATAGTGCCTGATCGGACGGGTGAATATTTGTGCGTTAAGGTTCAACAGAAAGGTGGGTTTGATGGCTCTGAACGATAACAACGGAGGCGATGAGCGAAAGCCGATCATGCCCAAGGGTAACCGCTTCGCGCTCTTTTTCTTTTTGGCCCTTATCGGTGGTTTTGCCGTCCTCTTGGTAACAAACGGCAAACCGGAGGTTAAGGAAAAACCCTACTCCGAATTTTTAACTCTCCTGGAATCCGACTCGGTGGATTGGGTTAAGATAGTAGACCACGACATGATACAGGGGGCTACGCGAAAACCGGCAAACGGCGAGGCTACCCTCTTTAAGACCCTCATTCCCTATTCGGATACGACCCTCATGGACAGACTCTCCGAGAAGGGCGTGCGCGTAACCGGGGCCCGTGGTAACAACGCCGGTTACATCATCCTCCAATACGTGCCTTGGCTCTTAGGCATCGTTTTCCTATGGATCATGTTCAGGCAAATGCAGGGCGCGGGCAATAAGACCTTTTCCTTCGGCAAGAGCCGCGCAAAACTCTACCTGGACAACAAAAAGATAACCTTTGCGGACGTAGCCGGCCAAAAAGAGGCCAAGTACGAGCTGCAAGAGGTTGTGGAATTTTTAAAGACGCCTGAAAAGTTCATTAAGATGGGGGCCCGCATTCCCAAGGGAATCCTCTTAGTCGGCATGCCTGGCACGGGTAAGACCCTGCTTGCCAAGGCGATAGCCGGTGAGGCCGGCCGGCCCTTTTTCCATATGTCCGGATCCGACTTTGTCGAAATGTTCGTGGGCGTAGGCGCCAGCCGCGTGCGCGACCTCTTCGAACAGGGGCGTAAGAACGCACCCTGCATCCTCTTTATAGACGAGCTTGATGCCGTTGGCCGGACCCGCGGCGCGGGCTACGGCGGCGGCCACGACGAGCGCGAGCAAACCCTCAATCAGATGCTGGTAGAGATGGACGGCTTTGATACCAAAGACGGCGTCATTATCCTGGCCGCCACGAACCGGCCAGACGTTTTGGACCCAGCCCTCTTACGGCCCGGGCGCTTTGACCGTCAGGTGGTTGTGGCGATGCCCGACATCAACGAACGCGAGGCTATCCTCAAGATACACGCCCAAAAGATACCGCTGCGGGATAATATCGACCTGCATCGCATTGCCCGCGCAACGCCGGGAACATCCGGCGCAGACTTAGCCAACCTCGTCAATGAAGCCGCGCTCTTTGCCGCAAGAAAGAACGAGGGCACGGTGGGTATGGAGGATTTCGAGGAAGCCCGCGACAAGGTCTTTATGGGCGTAGCGCGCCGTTCCTTAGCCCTCTCAGACGAGGATCGCATGGCAACTGCCTTCCATGAGGCCGGCCACGCCCTCCTGCATTACCACTTGGAACACGCCGATCCCCTGCATAAGGTTACCATCATTCCCCACGGCCAAGCCCTGGGTTTGGCCCTCTCCCTGCCGGAAAAGGATTCTTATTCCCGCTCCCGCTCCTGGATGGAAGACCGCATCGTCATCAGTTACGGCGGCATGGCCGCCGAGCGCATTCAGTACGGAGAAACAACCTCCGGCGTTAAAAACGACCTTGAGCAGGCAACCGGCATGGCGCGGCGTATGGTCTGTGAGTGGGGAATGTCGGACGAGATGGGTGCGGTAAGCTACGAACAGGAAGAAGGTCCCATCTTCCTTGCCAAGGATATCAGCCGTCATAAGGATTATTCAGAGGAAACCTCCAAGCAGATAGATCGTAGCATTAAGGCTATCCTCGACCGCGGGTTTGAAAAAGCCTTGAGCCTCCTCCGTGAGCACCGTGATCAGCTCAATATTCTTGCCAAGGAGCTTGTAGAGCGAGAAACCTTAAGCGATGACGATATACGGGCCTTGCTTTCACTGCCGCCGGCGACAAGCCGCCTCTCGATAACGGGCTAAAGATGGGGAGGACAAGTCGGGGTCGTTTCAATTCCCTTTTCTTGGCCTTCCTCTTGTCGGCTTTTTGTGCCGCCGCTGTTCGCCTGCTTGCCCAAGAGCCGGGAGCCCAGGTGGACGAGCAGCTTGCCCAACTCTACCTCGACCATGCCGCGACCGCCTACGAGGCAGGCAGACAGGCCGAGGCCTATGAGCTTGCCGGTCAATCCCTCTCTCTCTCGGGGCGCAACTCGGACGCCCTCTATCTTCTGGGCCTCTGCGACTCGCCAGCCCTTTCCCCCGATTTCTCCCTCAGGTCTTCGCGGATAGCCCGCTATCAAGCCGCCCTGAGCCAGGACAGCTTCCGTGTTTTCAATGCCCAGGATTGCCTTTTCGCGCTCTCGGAAAGCTTGCTGCAAACCCGTGACTATCTGGGGGCAGAGTCCGCATTACGTGAGGGTAGGCGGGACATGGGCGCCGCTCTTGACCTTAATCCACGCGCAAGCCTTATCTGGATAAAGACCGCTTTTTACCTTAAGAAAACCGCCGAATACTACCGTTTGCTCAAGTCCGCCCTCTCAGCCTTTCCCCAAGACAGCCGCTTTGCGCGCTTCTTTCTTGAACACGAATATGCAGAGCGCCGCTCCCCTGAAGCCCGTGCCTGCTTGGAGATGGTTAAAAAAAGGCTTGAGTCCCACATAAACCTAGACCGGGAATTCCTTGTTCTCTACTCAGCCTTTGCCTACGACAGCCAAGAAGCCACGCTCCTCATGCGGCGCTATCGGAGTGGTGGCTCGTCTTCACGCCTTGGCTCTGAACGCAGCCTGCGGCTTGGCATAGCTCCGGAGGCAGAAATTCTTGAGGAGTTTTGGGCCGCCTCGAATACGGCAGCCCTAGACTACACCCAGCTACGAAGATTTTTTGACCTTCTCAGTCAGGAGTCTAGTCGCACTGCCTTTATTCGCCGTTTGGCCAGCTTAAGCGCCGATATCGTCACGGATGAAAACCAAGACGGATTTCCGGAGACAAGGGCAGGCTTTATCTCCGGCGAGCTTGTGAAATGGGAGGAAGACTCCGACCAAGACGGCAGGGCAGAGATGGTGGTCCACTTTGAAAACGCCTTGCCGCGCTCAATCAGCGCCCAGTACCAAGATCAATCGCTTCTTTTTTCCTATTGGAGCTATCCTGAGCTGGAATCTGCCCAGGTCCTTGGAGCACAGTCCTCGAGCCGCTACTCCTTTGGCGCCTCAAGCTTCAGCTTGCCCTTACTGCGTTTTAACCTGCCCTTCTTAGATGAAGGGCTTAAGAGCTTCCGCCGGGTTTCGCGGGATTTTGCTTTCGCCCTTCCTAGCCCAGACGCCATGCTCTTACGCGCCAACAGCCTGGAGGAAAGCCTAACCCCAGGGGAGGATGGAGTTCCTCTGCGTAGGATTACCCGTTTAGAATCCGGCATTCCTCTTTTAAGCGAGGAATTCGAGGGTCAACGACCCCTATCCAAGCGTGAATACCGGAAGGGAATCCCCCAGCGAGAATGGCTTTCCTATAACGATGTCGATGGCCGCTGGCAGGGACGCCTAGACTACGAAGCCTCAGACGCCGTTCCCTACTATCGCAAAAAAACCCTTAGCATGGATTATGATGGAGACGGCCTTCCTGAGTATCGAGAAGTCTATCAACCGAGGCTTGTGAAAGAATGGGATTTTGATGGGAATGCGAGCTTTGATGTAAGTGAAGAGGAGGGGGTAGATAGGCTCATACTTACCTTTTCCTCAAAACTAGACGGTATGCGCGATGTCCGTATTGAGCTTGTCTCCGGAAAGATCGATCTAGTGAAAAAAAACGGCAAGACCCTCAGGTTAGGCAAGGAAAGCGGGGCGGATCTTTATTGGATCGGCCGTCAGCCCTTTAATCTGGGGCCGCGTTTGCCCGAGCGCGACGGCATCCATCTGATAGATGGCCTACGCATACTCTTTTATCGCTCTGGCAAGCTTGCCTTTGCCGAGGTTGTCGAGTGAAGCCAAGCCTCAATGCCTTCTTCCTCTTTTTAGCTTGTCTCTTTTTACTTTCCTCGTGCCTAAGCGCCTCTTCGGGCACGCATGCCCTCCCTCCTCCCAGGATTGAGAGAATAGCAGCCTTAGTCCAGGAAGAACCGGCTAAGGCCTTCGCCCTTGCCTGGAACTATCGCACTGACGAAAAGGCTAAGCTTGACCCGGAGGCCTTAAGCTCCATTCTTTCTGCCAGCTTCGCGCGTATGAGCGAGCTTTTAGGGAAAAGCGTGGAAGAAAGGGCCTGGGTGGAGGCCTTGGCTCAGAGGCGGAATATAGAGCGCGCGACACAACACGATAAAAGTCATGCCCTTCCCCCTAGCCTTGAGCCTTGGACAGAGCAGGCCCTCATAAAGGCCCAGGCGCGCGAGCTCTCACAGCGAGGAGACTCAGGCAGGGCCCTCCTGTGGTGGGAGAAATCCTTTCAATCCGGTATTCCGGGGAAAGAGGATCTGGAAGAAGCTTTAGGCCTGGCGCTAGCTGCGCGAAACTTGAGCGCGCAAAAATCCATCCTTTCCCGCATGCGCGAGCTAGGCATGAGATTGCCCCCTCAAGCGGCGGACATAGACTCCCAGAAGAATTCCTTCCAAGATATGGTTAAGGGCGTATGCACCATCTGGGTTAACCGTGGGCTCAAGATGGAAAGCGGCGTGGCCATTCCGGACCGCGTTATCGGCTCTGGATTTTTTATTGACCCCCGCGGTTATCTCTTGAGTAATTACCACGTCATATCCAGCGAGGTTGATCCTGAGTACGAGGGCTATTCCAGGCTTTATATTCGCCTGCCCGGCTCCAAGGAAGAGCGGATTCCCGCAAAGGTCATAGGCTGGGACAAGAATCTTGATCTGGCCCTGCTCAAGGTTTCCTACACGCCGGACTATATCTTTTCCATCTCTCGCGGAAGGAGTTTCGTGCCCGGAGATAGGATCTACGCCATCGGTTCGCCCATCGGGCTTGAGTCGAGCATAAGCTCCGGCATCGTCTCCGCCGTGGGGCGGGAGATACTCTCCATGGGCGAGGCCCTACAAGTGGACGTTCCCGTCAATCCGGGAAATTCCGGCGGCCCGCTTTTAGATGAAAACGGAGAGCTTGCCGGCATTGTCTTTGCCGGTCTCTTGGACTTCCAAGGCCTAAACTTTGCCATTCCTCTTTCCTGGCTTTCCCTAGCCCTGGACTCCCTCTACGCAGGCGGTGAACTGGCCTATGGCTTTTTAGGGCTCTGCGTGCGCGAGGATGGCGGCATCTTGCGCGCGACCTATCCCCTCTATGCCTCGCCGGCACGGGAATTCGGCCTTGAGACGGGGGATATCATACGCTCCATTGACGGAAAGAAATATGACAACTTTGTGTCGGCCAACGCATACTTAAGCGCCCAACGCCCAGGGGCTTTGATTGCCCTTGAGCTGGAAAGGGGTGGGGATATCTTCACAAAGCTTATCAGCCTTAGCAAACGGCCCAATCTTCCCCTTAAGGAAGCCATGGGCAAGGAAATCCGCGAACGTCTTCTGCCACCCCTCTATGGGATGGAGGTAGAGGAACTGCCGCGGGATTTTCTGTCTAAGTCCTACCGCATCACTAAAGTCTACCCCGGTTCCGTCGCCGACGAAGCGGGGCTTTCCGAGAATGATCCCTTTACCCTCCATTCCTGGAAGGTTGATCTCAAGCAGGGCTTTGTTGTCATGCAGCTCTATATAAAAAAACGCAAACAGGGTTTTCTGGAAAGCCTCATACAGCTCCCCGCATCCCTCCAAGCTCCTCGTTTTTTATAGACTTCCCTCATACTCTTTCAATGTCAGACAAGCCGCCTGCGGTTCGCAGGCCTTGATCGCCTAGGAGAAGTTTGTAGAGGCGATGCTCCAATCGCGTCATCTTGTCACAGGCTAGGTCACGCGTGTCGCGCGCTTCTTCGATATCAAATGAGTCGAGAATGCGCGCAGGACGTGGGCTTAGGATAGTCAAACTATCTCCCAGATAGAGGGCCTCCTGAATATCGTGGGTCACGAAGATGACTGTCTTTGCTTCTTCCTCCCAGAGGCGGGAAAATTCATCTAGTAGGCGCAAGCGGAGGCCTAGGTCAAGGGCTTGGAAGGGCTCGTCCATCAAGAGGATGCCCGCTGGACGGCAAAATGCACGCGCCAGGGAAACGCGCTGGCGCATACCGCCGGAGAGGGCTGAGGGCAAGGCCTGGCTAAAATCCGCAAGACCAAGGGCATCCAGATAGCGATCCGCTCTCAGTAGGGCGGCCTTGAGGGGCATGCGGTCAAGGACGGCGAGGGCAATGTTCATGCGCGCGGAAAGCCAGGGGAGCAAACGCGGCTCCTGAAAAACGTAAGAGAGATTTTCCCTTTCAACGCCGCTTATACTGCCAGCATCCGGCGCCAGGCTTCCGGCTACCATGCGGAGGATGCTCGTCTTCCCGCAGCCTGAGGGCCCCAAAAGAACATTAACCCTATTTTCCTTAAACAAGAGATTCAGGTCTTGGCAGACGGGAAGGTTTCCAAAGGATTTAGAAAGCGCCTCAAGCTTGATATCCATCTAGGACCTTCCCCGTCGCACCCAGCGACTAAAGAGGCCGAGGATGATGTCGCTCGCGGCGCAGAGGGCAACAATAGCCAGAGTCCAAGCCAGGGCCTGGGCCGTCTCCAGCTGGGCCTTTGCGTTTTGCAGTCCCGTTCCTATGGCAAAGCGGGGTTGGCTTAAGACTTCTCCCGCGACAACCACCTTCCATATGAGGCTTAAAGCGGCCGATGTGCCGGAGAGGAGAAAGGGCCCGATAGCCGGCAGTTGAACCAAAAAGAGACGATAGAGGGGGGGAAGGCGGAAGAGCCCTGTCATTTCGAGGATCTGCCCATCCTGGGATGCCACTCCCTCCTTCACCGCCGCCATGACGACGGGGACAGCCATGAGAAGCCCGGCAATAATGGGAACGCTGTCCTGCGGGAACCAGATGAGAAGCAGGATGATGAGGGCGAGGACGGGGGTTGAGCGGATGAAAGCTAGAAAGGGGGCGATGATTGCTTTGAAGGCGGGAAAGAGGGCCGCCGGTAGGCCGACGAGGATGCCTATCAAGAGGGAAAGCCCCAGGGCCGTCATGCTCCGCGCGGCCGTAGCCCCAAGCGAAGAGAAAAAGCGCGGGCTGGAAAAAAGTTTGAGGAACTCCTTAAGCACGAGGGCCGGCCCTGGGAGGAGTATGCTTGAGCCCATACGCCTTGCCGCCAGCTCCCAAATGATAAGGGCGGCGGCTGTGGCGCCTAAGCCGAGGGCGCTCAGAAAAAAAGGTTTCTTAGAAGGCATAGAAGGCATCGTCGGGAAGCCTGCCTCCAAGGGATGCCGGATCGCGTGAAAGGAGGACCTTGAAAAGGTCCTCGATATCGGCACGGGCCATGGTGGCGTTCTTATAAACGAAGTTCGCCCGGGGAATGGAAAGGGCGGCTACCTGGGCCTTCATACCGAACTCAGCCGCTTCCGCGGCCTTGCCCGCGTCTAGAGGATGGGCTACAACCCATTCTATGGAATCCTTGGCTATCTTCAGAAACGCAAGGCAATCCTCAGCGCGGTTTAAGGCAGTTTCAGACTTAACAACCAATACGGAGATTGGATAGGTGGCTGATCCCCCCGCCTGGGCGTAGAGTTCTTGGATGTCAAAGGGCACCCGCAGGAAGGGATTAGCGCTCAGAGCCATCGTGACAAAGGGTTCGGGTAGCACGGCGTCAGTAATCTTCCCGGCAATGAGTGATGCCGCCGCTTCCGGGTAGGGGAGGCGGAAATTGAGGCTGAGGTCCTTGTTCCCGTCGAGTCCGGCCTTATCTAAAAGAAGTCTAAAGATATATTCCGGCACGGCTCCCTGCCCGGAGAGGGATATCGTCCGCCCCCTTAAGTCTGCGATATTTTTTATTTCCGGATTAGCGGTAATAAAAGAGAGCATGCCATTGCCGGTGACGGCCGCCAGTCTGTAAGCCAGACCTCCATTATAGAGCTTTGCGGCCGTATTGGGCGGGAGGGCGGCAAAGTCAAGCTCAGCGCTACCCAACTTGGAAATCATGATATCTACCGAGGGGATAACCTGATAGGAAAGGGATCGGCCGGAGGGCAGACTGGGAACGGAAGAGAGGGCGTGAATGAGGCCAAGCCCCGTCGGACCCTTGAGAACCCCGATTTTTAGCGGGGGCAAAGAGTTTTGCTCCACTTTTTTCTGAGAAAAAGCGGGAAGGCAAAAAACTGACAAAAAAAGAACGCATATAAGAATGGCGCTGGGTCGTTTCATAGTGTCTGTATCATACTGAAAATTATCCATGGCGCAAAGCCCAGGCACTCATTGATCGAGGGCTGGCGCGCGAAGGGCGGTGGATAAGGGGCCCCTGATAAGCTCCCCGGCAAGGAGTGAGTCTGGGGCGGCTAGCTCACGGTAGCCGTAGAGGATAAAGCCGGGCTGCTTTGGGGCCATGGCTCGGCTGACTTGAATTTGGTTTATGATTTCACGGGCGAGCTCAGGTTTTGAAAGCCTTGGGCTCGTGGCCAACAGAGATGGCCAGAGGACGCTTTTTTCCCGGTTTTCCCCATGCCAAAAGCGCAACAGCAGGGGAAAGGATTGTGGTATTTGGGAAATAGGCCAATAGAGCTGTGGAGAAAATATATCGGCATAACCCTCATTGGCCCAGAGCCGCGAATCAGCGTAGGACTCGGCATAGGCGTCCCTTCCGCGAATGCCCTGAGGATAGCCTGGCCGCCAAATCCCGGCTGGAGAGAGTCCCAAGGCCATGCACGGGGCCTCTCGCTCCAGAGCTTGTCGGGCCTGACGCAGGAAGAGGTTGGAATTTTCCCTGCGCCAATCTGGCTTTTCTAAAGTGCCGCCTTGAGCGCGGTAGGCGGCGTAGGAATCCTGGTCTGGGAAATCTCGGGCATCTCCCAAATGCTCGGGGTTGGGATAAAAATAATCGTCTAAGAATAAACCATCCAAGGCATAGCCTGATGCCAACTCGGCGATGATATCGCTTAAATAATCGCGTACCTCCGGCAAGCCCGGATCGAGCCAGATATAGCCAGAGCTAAAGACACGGCAGTATTCCGGCTTGTTATGCACGATGGAAGTGGGGGCATAGGCCTTGATAGAAGGGGCCCCGACGCGGAAGGGGTTGATCCAAGCATAGATTGACATACCCCGTAGCCTTGCCCCCTGAATCCATGCCTCAAGGGGGTCGTAGCCTCCCTCGGGGCCGAGGCCCTGGAGCCCGCTCAGATAGGATGACCAGGGCGCGATATCCGAGGGGTAGAGGCTGTCCCCGCAGGGACGTACTTGGAGGATGATGGCGTTGAGATTGCATTCACGGGCGCGGTCGAGGATGGCGTCCATCCCCGCTTTGAGCTCTCCTGGATCGATGCTGGGCTTTGCCGGAAAGTCAATATTCATAAAGCTTGCGATCCATAAACCGCGAAACTCTGTCTGCGGGAGGATTGGTTCCCGGCTGACGGGCCTTTGAGGTAATGGAGCCGGCCCTTGCTTTGCCTCCAAGCCTTGCTTTGCCTCCGGCCCCTGTGCGCAGGATGCCCCTAGAAGGCAGAGAAACAAGGAAATGAGGAGGACTCCTTGCTTGAGAAAGCGTAAAAGGGGTATCGCCACCTGAGCGCAAACCATAGGAAGAGTGTAGCCGCCGCCTCTTCCCGGGGCAAGGGGAATTTACCCAAGCCTGTACTTTTGCGAAGGCTTTCGAGTATATTCAAGAAGATGAAATGCGATATTTGCGGCGAAAACGACGCCGTTATCTTCGTTCAGCAGGTTATGGGCCCCAAAACGGTAGATTTGAACCTTTGCACAGACTGCGCCCGCAAACGCGGGATTCAGGCGGCCGGTGGGAGGATCGAATTCTCAGTGTCCAGCCTCCTCAACAGTCTCTTTGATCAGAAATCCAGCAAGAATTTGGAATCCAGCCCCTGCCCCCAATGCGGCATGAGCCTCGACGAGCTCCAAAAGGGTGGGCGCCTGGGGTGTTTTCGCTGTTCCACCCATTTTCAACGAGAGATTCTCATGCTCATCCGCCGTTATTCCGGCCAGTCCCTCCATCGCGGGAAGTACCCCAAACGCCTCCTCTCTGATTCCACTATCATGGCAGACCGGGAGCTCCTGCGGGATATGCTCAAGCGCGCCGTAGCTGATGAAGACTATGAAACCGCCGCCCAAATGCGGGATAGGCTAAAAACCCTCGATGGAATCTCCGGCAGCCAAAGCGCCGCTCCGCTTGAGAGCGAGGGCGCTGAAGAGGGAGGCCATGGATGAGGGATTCAGGATTTTTTTCAGATCGCTGGTATGGAAAACCCGGCCCTGACCTTGATGTCGTCATATCATCGCGTTTGCGCCTGGCGCGCAATCTCATTGACTATCCCTTTCCCGGCAAGATGAGCCGGGAGGATGAAAACGCCGTCAACCAAAAGGTTCTGGACGCCGTCTTAGCCGCCTCCGATATTGAAGCGCTGGGGACTATCGATCTATCGGCCCTTCCCAGCGCCGAACGGCGCGTCCTCGTGGAAGAGGGTATTATACCCCAACCCTATTCCTTAGAGCCCTTCCGCGCCTTCGCCATGGCCGCTGACGCCTCCGTTTCCGTCATACCCAATGAAACCGACCATCTACGTCTCTCCGCCTTCGCGCCTGGGATGGACCTAAGCGGCCCCTTTGCCCGCTTAGACGCCCTTGACGATCGCTTGGAAAAAACACTCTCGTATGCGGCTAGCTATGAACTGGGCTACGTAACGACCGAGCTCAATTCCATGGGCACGGGGCTTCGGGCATCTCTCCTTCTCCATCTGCCGGCCTTGAGCGA
>JBGSOB010000152.1:0-2094 GCA_041739325.1 Treponematales bacterium | reverse complement strand
GCGACATCCAAAACGAATTGGCCGAGGACGATTTGAACGCTAATTCCTTAATTCCTTAAGTTTTTCATCTCTGCCCTTCCGCTTTGGAAGGGGTGGGGCGGCGGGGAAACCTTTGCAAAGGTTTCCCTGCCGCTTTTTTTTATACCTTTGCCAGTCCTACCTTCCAGGCTTCCTCGTCCGCCTCCACATCTACCGCCCCTGGCGCCAGCTCCCAGGAAAGCTCGAGGGCCAGGGTTTCGGAAGCGATAAAGTCCACCGATTTATCGTAGGCGGCCTTAAGACGGTCTGAGCCATGGACAGAGAGGCGGATGCGGTCGGTGACGGCAAGGCCTGAGTCCTTGCGAAGGTTTTGAACCCCGCGCACGAGGTCGCGGATGTCACCTTCCTGGCGCAGATCCTCGCTGATGACGGAATCCAGGGCCACGGTGAGGGAGCCCTCGTTGAGGACCTTGAGGCCTTCCCGCTCTTGGCGGCGTATCTCCACCTTTTTCGCGGTGAGTTCCAGGCTGCGCCCGGCTACTTCAATGGAAAGGACAGAGCCTTCGAGGAGGCTGGCTATCTCCGCTTGGGAGAGCAATTCCAAACGCTCGGCGGCGAGCTTCATGTCCTTGCCCAGTTCCTTGCCCAGAACGCGGAAGTTTGCCTTTGCCTGATACTCTACCAGCTCTTCTTCGTTGGCGCGGAAGATTACTTCCTTGACGTTGAGCTCTTCAAGGATCATTTCCTCCATTTCCATGAGGATTGCCTTTTCCTCCGCGTTGCGCGTAACGAGCTGGACCGATGCCAGAGGCTGGCGCACCTTGAGGTTGTGCTGGTAGCGCAGGGCCCGCCCCATGGAGACGGCCTTGAGGGCAACGGCCATCTTGGATTCAAGCTCTATGTCGCGGAAGGCTTCTTCATAAACGGGGTAGTCGCAGAGGTGGACCGACTCAGGCGCCTCGGGACGGCGCAGGTTGCGCCAGATTTCCTCCGCCAGGAAGGGCATGATGGGGGCGGCGGTGAGGGCTAAACGGGTGAGTATGCGCCAGAGAGCGGCGTAGGCCTGGATCTTGTCGCCGTCGTTTTCCGAGCGCCAGAAGCGGCGGCGCGAGCGGCGGATATACCAGTTGTTGAGGAGGTCTATGAAGTCGACGATGGGCCCGATGGCCTTGGAAAGGTCGTAGGCCTCAAGGGCATCGGATACCTCCAGCACCATCTTTTCGCACACGGAAAGGACCCAGCGGTCAAGCGGGTTTTCGGCGCCGTGGCCCACAGCGCCGGGATCTTCTATCTTGTCTATATTGGCGTAGGTGACGAAGAAGGAGTAGGCATTCCACAGGGGAATGATGATGCCCTTGAGTACGTCCTTTACCCCTTCTTCGGAAAAGCGCAGGTCGTCCGCCTTCATCACCGCGGAGTTCATCAGGAAAACGCGTAGGGCGTCGGCGCCATAGTGGTTTATGACATCCATCGGGTCGGTGTAGTTGCGCTGGCTCTTGGACATCTTCTTGCCGTCTGAGGCTAGGACCATGCCGGAAACGATGCAGTTATTGAAAGCCGGCTTGTCGAAGAGGGCCGCGGCGAGGACGGTGAGGGTGTAAAACCAACCCCGGGTCTGGTCAAGGCTCTCAGAGATAAAGTCCGCCGGGTAGTGGGCCTCGAAGTGTTCCTTGTTTTCAAAGGGGTAGTGGTTTTGGGCGTAGGGCATGGCGCCGGACTCAAACCAGCAGTCCAAAACCTCGGGGATGCGCTTCATGGACTTGCCGCAGGAGCAGGGAATCTCTATGCCGTCTACAAAGTGCTTGTGGAGGTCTTCCACCTTTTTGCCGGAGAGCTTTTCCAGCTCGGCGCGACTGCCCAGGCACTCTGTCTTGCCGCATTCGCAGCGCCAGATGGGTAGGGGGTTGCCCCAGTAGCGGTTGCGGGAAATGGCCCAGTCGCGGGCCCCCTCTAGCCACTTGCCAAAGCGACCTTCCTTGATATGGCCCGGAACCCAGTAGATCTGGTTGTTGGCCTTGATCATGGAATGCTTTACCTTGCCCTCAACCTTTACGAACCAGGAGGAGATGGCGCGGTAGATAAGGGGGCTGGAACAGCGCCAGCAATGGGGATAGG
>JBGSOB010000088.1:0-7133 GCA_041739325.1 Treponematales bacterium | reverse complement strand
TTTACCGCGCCCTGAACTTCCTCAGGCGTGGCGGGGGCGATGGTGGTGCTGCTCATCTTGCCATTCATCATGTCGATGAGGATACCGGAGTATTCCTTGCCGATGGGCTTGATGGAAGACTTCCAGAGTATTCCCGTGCCGGGCTCGGTGCGCACCGGGGAGGCCAGCGAATAGATGATGAGGTCTACCGTGCCCATGTTGGCCTTGATCTTCTCAATGGCCTGGGCGCGGATCTCGTCGGAGAAGGCGTCGCCGTTGATGGTTTGGGCGTAGAGCCCGGCCTTGCCGGCCTCGGCGTCGAAGATGCGGTTGTTGTAAAAGCCGGGGGTTCCGCTCTTGGTTTCGCTGCCCTCGCGCTCGTAGGAGATGCCCAGGGTGGAGGCGCCGGAGCCGAAGGCCGCGCTGATGCGGGAGGCAAGACCGTAGCCGGTGGAGCAGCCGATAACCAAGACCTTCTTGGGGCCGCCGGAGATGGCGCCCTTTGACTTTACATAGGAAATCTGGCGCATGACCTCGGCGGCGCAGCCGGCCGGGTGGGCGTTCATGCAGATATTATTGCGAATCATGGGGCTGATCATTTTGCCTCCTCCTTGGAACCGGCCAGTACCATCCACTCCGCCTCGGCGGCGAGCTCGTCGCCGACATAGGCCTTGCCGGCTTGCTTTACCATGCGCGGGGAGATGCGCAGGTTCTGTATTTCAAAACGCACTTCGTCGTTGGGGCGCACCTGGCGGCGGAACTTCACCTTGTCCACGGTGGCAAAGAAGAAGAGGCTGCCGTCTCCGAAGGTCCCCATCTGGGAAAGCCCGGCGCCGCCGGTTTGAGCCATGGCCTCTACCAGAATTACGCCCGGGCAAACGGGGTACTCGGGGAAATGGCCCTTGAAAAAGAATTCCTGGTCCGTGAATTTGCGGTAACCGATGATGCCGTCTACCTCGGCTTTTTCGAGCCGGTCGACGAAGAGGAAGGGGTCGCGGTGGGGGATGAGTTCTTTAGGGTCTTTCATGAATACCTCCTGAAGGCGACAACGCCGTTATGCCCGCCGAACCCGAGGGAGGAGGACATAGCCGCGTCGATCTTGCCAGTGTAGCCTTTGTTTGGGATGTAATCCAGATCGCATTCCGGATCGGGATTATCGAGATTGATGGTCGGCGGGAAGAAATTGTCCCGAATGGAAAGGATGGAGATGATTGCCTCTATGCCGCCGGCGGCGCCGATGCAGTGGCCGGTCATGGACTTGGTGGAGGAAATTTTAAGCTTGTAGGCCTCTTCGCCGAAGGCGGCCTTGAGGGCCTTGGTTTCCGTCGGGTCGTTGATGGCGGTGGAGGTGCCGTGGGCGTTGAAGTACTGCACGTCCTTGGGGCCGAGGCCTGAATCCTCGAAGGCCTTGCGGATGGCCGACGCGCCGCCCGCGCCCGAGGGATCGGGGGAAGTCAGGTGGTAGGCGTCACAGCTTCCGCCGTAACCGGCAAACTCTGCGTAGATCTTGGCGCCGCGCTTTTTGGCGTGTTCTTCAGACTCAAGGATAATGACTCCAGCGCCCTCGCCGATGACAAAGCCGTCGCGGTCCTTGTCAAAGGGCCGTGAGGCCTTGGTGGGGTCGTCGTTGTAGGCGGTGGAAAGGGTTTTGAGCATGAGGAAGCCGCCGACGGAGAAGGGGGTTATCGCCGCCTCGGTGCCGCCTGAGATGCAGATATCCACGCGGCCGGAACGGATCATGTCCAAGGCGCAACCGAGGGCGTCTGTGCCGGAGGCGCAGGCGGTTACCTGGGTGAGGGCCGGGCCCTTAAAGTTGTTGAGCATGGCCATATTGCCGGCCGCCTCGTTGGAGATGAGGAGGGGCACGGTGAGGGGGAGCATGCGCCGCCAACCGGCAGAAAAGAATTTTTCGTAGCTCTGGTGGATGATCTCATAGCCGCCGATTCCGTTTCCAATAAAAACGCCGGCGCGGTCGGGGTCAAAACTGCCGGGCGCAAGGCCTGCGTCCTTCATGGCTTGGGCCGCGGCGCAGCAGGCAAACTGGGTAAAGCGAGCCATCTTGCGGGCGTCCTTGGCGTCAATCCAATTCTTGGCGTCAAAATTCTTTACCTCTCCGCTCACCTTGGAGTCATAGTCGGAGGGATCGAATAGGGTGGTTCTGGCGATGCCGGAAACCCCGTTCTTGATGTTCGACCAAAAGCCCTCGATATCATTTCCACAGGGGCTGATAACCCCCAGGCCGGTTACTACGACCTTCTTTTTCATGCTTCCTCCTACATGCCTAGGCCGCCGTCCACGGACAGGACGGTGCCGGTTATATATGATGATAAATCGCTTGCCAAAAAGAGGGTCGCCTTGGCGATCTCCTCGCTGCTGCCCGGCCTGCACATGGGAATGCGGGTCAGGAAGGCTTCCTTTGCCTTGTCGGAAAGTTTTTCCGTCATGTCGGTGCTCACGTAGCCGGGAGCCACAACGTTGACGCGGATGCCGCGCGATCCGACTTCCGCGGCTATGCTCTTAGCCAGGCCGATAACGCCTGCCTTGCTCGCCGAATAGTTTGCCTGGCCCACGTTGCCGTGCAGTCCGACGACGCTGGACATGAAGATGATCGAGCCCTTGCGCTTGGAAAACATGTCGCGGATAACGCGTCGAGAAAAGGCAAAGGTGCCGTTGAGGTTGACGGCCATAACCTGGTTCCAATCCTCATCGCTCATGCGCATGAAGAGCTGGTCCTTGGTGATGCCGGCGTTGTTGACGAGGACGTCCACTACCCCAAGGCTTGCCAAAACCCGTTCGGCTAAATCGGCGGCAGCCGCTTCGTCCCCTAAGTCCGCGTAGAGAAAGCTCACCTTCGTTTTAGCGCCGGCGGCGATCGCCTCAAGCTCCGCGACAAATTCGCCGGGCCTGGTAGCCGTACCCAAGACGGTGGCACCCTCTTGGAGGAAAAGCGTGGCGATAGCCTTGCCGATGCCCCGTGAGGCGCCGGTTACGACGGCGGTCTTGCCTTCCAACAGTCTCATGAAATTCCCAGGCTACCAGCGATAGAGGACGCCGGCGGAAGTAAGCCCCGCGCCAAAGCCGACGGAGACGATGAGGTCGCCGCGCGTAAGGAGCCCCTTCTTATCCATATCGTGTAAGGCGATAGGGATGGAGGCGGCGGATGTATTTGCGTATTCCTCAATATTCATGAAGAAGCGGCTCTCATCCACGCCTAGGCGCTTGGCGGCGGCGGAGATGATGCGGGCGTTTGCCTGGTGGGGCACGAACCACTTAACCTGGTCAAGGCTAAAACCTGCGTCGCTGACAAGCTTCTGGGTAACCTCGGAAACCTCATTCACCGCGAAGTTATAGACGCGGCGTCCGTCCATGGCTATGCCCGGACCCTTGCTGCGGTCATTGTCCGCGGGGTTTATGCGGAACCCGGCGTTTTTAATGATGATGGCGTCGTAGTCCGAGCCGTAGGAACGGAGCTGGGTTCCTATGATCTTGCCTGATTCCCCGCTCTGCCCCTCGCCCTGGCTTACGGATAACACGGCAGCCCCTGCGCCGTCGCCAAAGAGGACGCATGTGTTTCTGTCTGTCCAATCCACGGCGCGGGAAAGGGTTTCTCCGGCGACGACTAAGGCATGGCCGCCTTTGGCTGCAAGGTAGGTTTCCGCCATCGTCAGCCCGTACATAAAACCTGAACAGGCGGCGGTGAGGTCGAAGGCGGCGGCGTTGCGAGCGCCTATCTTGTGCTGAACGACGCAGGCGGTTGAGGGAAAACCGGCGTAGTCTGGGGTTGCCGTAGCAAGAATGATGAGGGAAATATCCTCAGGGAGGAGTCCAGCGGCCTCAAGGGCATCGTTTGCCGCGCGGGCGGCAAGGTCGGAAACGGAATCTGCGTCTTCGGCAATGTGCCGAAAGCCTATCCCGGTGTGGGAACGGATCCATTCATCGGTTGTATCGACGATTTTTGATAAATCATCGTTAGAAAGCCTCTTTTTTGGCAGATAGGCACCGATCGATCGAATATAAGCCGCCATCCACTCCCCCTTAAAATGACATATATTTGAAAGTTGTCAAATTGTAACGATACTAATGTAGACAATTATGAGGTTCTTGTCAATGTATCTACGAGGGGCTAGGCCTTGATAGCCCCACAGAGGGCAGACACGGCTTCTAGGATCTCGGGCACAGAGTCGCGGCGCATCACGGTGAGCTTGACGATTGCCGCCTCAATGAGGGCATAAAATGCCTCGTTGATGCCGCGGATATCGATCTGCTTGAATTCTCCCTTCTGTACACCCTCTACCAAGATGCGGCTGATGATCATGCGTAGCTTGATGACCCGGCGTTTGATAAGGTCGTCCGGGTTGCCGCGGGCGCGTTTGGGGTCAAGCAGGTACTCTAAGACGACGGAAAAGAGTTTTTTCTCCTCTACGCACTTGCTAATGACGGTTGAGCCGATCCGATTGAGCTTTTCCGCGCCCGGCAGTCCGCTGTCTGCCATGATAGGTATAAAGGAGGCTTCTAGGGTCTCGGTGGCTTGCTTTATGGTGTAGCGAAAGATTTCTTGCTTATTCTTGAAGTAGGTATAGAGGATGGTTCTGGCTATCCCGCAGCTATCGGCTATCTTTTGATAACTTGCCCCCGAATAGCCCTCTTCAAGGAAGACATCCAGGGCATGATCGAGTATTTCCCGCTTTCTTTTCTCGTGCTCTACGATAATGGACATCTTCTTTCCTTATAATTTTCCCGCGACGTAGTTTTTATAGCGTGCCGGGTCGGCCCTAAAGCCCACGATGGGGGCAGTGGGGTCGGCTTGGGCCTTTTCAAGGGCGGCTGAGGCTTCTTCGAGGATGGTGGACGCGGCGAGGATTCTGCCCGAGCGGCTGGAAATGCCTATCCGAGCGCCAGGAAGGCGACCGGCGGCAAATTCCTTAGCCGCCGAAAATGCCTCTTCCAAGCTCTTGCCCGGGAGGATGACGGCAAAGTCTTCTTCCCCAAATTCAAAGGAGATATCCTTAAAGCCAAAATAGTCTTGCACCCGGGCGGCTGCCTGGGGGTAGGCCTCGGCTCCGGGCCTCTGGCTGTCGGGGTTTATAAGAAGGAAGGAACACTCAAGCTCCAAGGATGCGCAGCGCAGGAGCTCGGAACCGAGCCTGTCGGCGAGGAAGCTCTGCCAGCCTAGGCCTGAACGGGGGGAGTAGGGGCTTGCCGGGCTGGAAGCGCTGGCTTCGCTTGCAGAGCTTTGGGCGGCGCCTCGGTAGTGGCTAGGCTCTGGCTCTTCATCCTCATCGGCCGGTATTTCCCGGTAGCTTTCCTGTTCTATTTCGCTTGGCTCTATCTCCGGCGCCACCTGGGAGGAGCCGGAGTCGTCGAGGGAGAAGCGGGGTATGTCGAATTCCTCATTCAGAAGGGGATGATGCAGATAGCTCGTTGGGGTTTCAGAGCCCTCGCTGTCGAGGTTGGAGCTGTGGGCATCTTCAGAGGAACCTTGCTCTTCTGAGTAGCTCCTGTGCTTAGTCTCATAGCCCGAGGTTTCAGCCCTGTATTCCCCGCTCTCAAGGGCATCGCTTGTCTCCTCATCATCCCCGAGGGCCAGGACTAAGAGGGCTACGGCGGCAAGAAAGAGGATGCCGACGCTTCCTATGAGGGAATCCCGAACGGCATTCATAGCTTCACGCCTGGGAATAGCGGTGTAGAGGGCGCTAAGGGCTAGGGATGAGCCACCTGGCCCGCTTATCTCCCCGCGTTTTAAACTCACATTGAGTCCTAAGAGCTTCTCCCGCAGGCGGTCGAGGAAGGAAAAGAAACCAGTGCTCGCAGGCGTCCAGGCGGGAATTTCCCGTATGCTTGATTGGGCGGGAATGGCGTAGAGGAGGCTGCCTGAGTTTTCATGGATGGCTAGGGAGCGGAGGCGGGGGCTCAAGGCGTAGCGCCGGCGCATCTGTTCCAAGAAGGGCTTGGAGTCATGGCTCCTCCCCTGGGCCAGGGCGCTCTGGGCAAGGAGGCGCAGGGACATGAAGTCTTCTTCAGCTTGGGCAAGGGCCCGTTCGCGCGCCGTGCCAACGCGGTAGAGGGCAAGGGCCAGCAGAAGGGCGTAGGCGATGATGGACAGGGCAAGGAGGGGCGCTGCCAGCTTCTGTTTCATGGTTTTTTATTATATACTTGTCTTTGGGTTTTTGCATAGCTTTATACTGATACGGGGGTGGAAGGATGAAGATTCGACCGATGAACCTCCCGCGGGGCTGGTACCCGCTCTCTTCCAGGGAGCTTACCGAAAGTCTTGAGGGTTTTGGGGCCCCAGCTGTAGCCCCCCGCCGCGCCCTAGCGGCCATCGTCCCCCATGCCGGGTGGTACTATTCCGGCTCCTACGCCTACCAGGGTTTTTCCTCCCTAGACCCGGATTGCGATTGCCTCATTATCTTTGGAGGGCATCGGCCTCCCGGCTCTGCGCCCCTCCTTGCCCTTGAGGATGGCTTTGACAGCCCCGAGGGAGTGATAGAGGCTGACAAAGAGCTCCGCTGTTTGCTGCAAAAAGAGCTGGAAACCGAGGAGGATCGCTTCCGCGACAACACGGTGGAGGTACTCCTGCCCTTGGTTAAGCGCCTCTTTCCCGGCCTGCCCCTTCTCTGGTTGAGGGTGCCCAACGACACAAGGGCTACGGATATAGGCAAGCGGGTAGCCGAACTCGCCATAAGCCTAGGTAGAAAGCCTCGGGCCCTGGGTTCCACCGACCTTACCCACTATGGCTTGGATTACGGCTTTTGCCCCCAGGGCCTGGGGGATAAGGCCCTGGCCTGGGTACGTGAAGTCAATGATAAGAAGATCGTGGATGCCTTCTTGGCAATGGACGGCCCCCGCGCCATTGGATTGGGAGAAAGCGATTCAAGCGCCTGCTCGGCGGGGGCCGCCGCGGCCGCCATCGCCTTTGCCTCCTGCCTGGGCGCAGGGCAGGCGACTCTCCTTGGCTACGGGACGAGCGCCGATATCGAGCCTGCGGATCGTTTTGTCGGCTATGCTTCGGTCTGCTACCAGCCGAGCTAGCAGGGCCTTTTTATCCTAGGAGCGGGCATTAGGAAAGGGCAAGCTCGCGCACCAGAGACTTAAACTGCATGCCGCGGTCAAACTCATGGGCAAACATTCCAAAGCTCGCGCAGCCGGGCGAG
>JBGSOB010000076.1:0-14003 GCA_041739325.1 Treponematales bacterium | reverse complement strand
ATCGCCCTCAAGAATCGACTTTCGCCTTTTCTTTATTAGGCTTTATTCGCTTTCGCTTTCCCGTTCTCACAGGAGGCGAACGCGGTTTTACCACTTTAGCCTTTCCTCTGTCAAGCGCCTTGTGCCGCTTTTCAGACGATTGTTTCCGGCTCAAAAATCAAAACCGCCGGTGCTTAATAACCGGCTGTTTCGGCGTTTTCGCCGTGAGCTTCTTCACCTTCCAATGTGGTTCAGCGTAGAAGTGCTCAATGAGCTTACTAAAAAAGATCCTAACGAGTCAATACCCGTGAATCGATTTCATTCTTTTTTCAAGACCCCGTCGCGTCTTGGCCCAGCAAGCTTTCCAGCTCGTGAACCCCTTCGTTGCGGGTGAGCGGCACCTTAACATGGGCGCTCATCTTCGTCAAGGCATTTTTTAATATAATTCACATTCTTGAGAAACTAGTCAGAATGCGAACGGCTTCAGCAAAACCCAAGCCATAGGAAGCATCGGTGATAAAGGCTGGTTTCTTCTCCACCATCCCCTCATAGCGCGAAAAATTCGCAACAGCGCAAGAAAGGGGGAAACGCGCAAACATGGGCTCATCATTGGGAGAATCCCCCACAAACATCACCTTGTCGATATCGATTTTCGGATTCCAGCCAAAACGACTTGACAGAAAAAGCTCGGACATTCCAACCTTATCGTAGTCTCCCAACCAGGCGTTCACGTGTATCGAGGAAATCTTTGCCTTAAGCCCCTCGTCAAGGGCGATAGCCTGAATACGCCGAGCCTCCCCAAGCCCGAGTATGGGCTCCTCCTCGGCGAAGTCGATGGCTATATCGTAGACACGGGAAAACTGATCCTTGGAGACGCGGCAACCGGGGACCTCGGCAAGAGCGCGTAGCTTGAATGCATCAAGAGCGTCACCAGGCTGGGGCTTACGGGCCGCGGGGTGGTAGAGGTGGCGAAGCTTGCCATCTTCCATGTAAAAGGCAAAGGCCCCGTTCTCACCCACGACACCGTCTACCGGCCACTGCCTGGCTATAAGGTCGCACCAACCGGCGGGGCGGCCGGTAACGGGAATAACAAGCAAGCCGGCTTCACGAAGCTCCCAGAGGGCGTTGTAGGACTCGCGCAGAAGGGATCCGTCCCGGGTAAGGGTATCGTCGATATCCATAAGAACATATGAGATACGGGCCGCCTCGGCGGCGCGCAGGCTTGCGATGGGGCGCATGGGCTAGGCCGGGCCGCTGAGCTTCCGGTATTGGATGAAGTAGTCGATAAGCGATAGAACCGATAGGACAGCGGAGATGCAGCAAAGGCCTAGGATGATCCAACCGAGGACGGGATCGAAGCCCGACCAGATTCCCAAGGAGCGCAGGCTAATCTGAAAGAGGGCCGCCGCGCCGGTGATGACGTAGGAAACCGTTTTGAGTTTGCCGCCGGGCCGAGCCCCCATGAGGACGCCCTTTTTTGCGGTCATGGTGCGTAGGAGCATGATCGAGTACTCCCTAAAAAGAATCACCAGGACGAAGGCGAGGGGCAAGACGCCGATGACGGCAAAGGCGATAAAATACGACATATGCATGAGGACGTCGGCAAAGGGGTCGAAGACCTTGCCGAAGTCGTTAGCCTTCCCCGAGCGTCGCGCCACGTAGCCGTCCAAGAAATCGGAGAACTCCGAGTAGGCGGCGATAATCCAAAGAAGGATAAGGGACCAAGGGGCGCCACCGAAGATCCTCGGGACAAAAAGGAGGAAGATGGCGATGGGGGTGAGGACTAAACGGGAAAGAGTCAATTTGTCGGCGGCAGTCATGGCAACGAGTATGGTATTTGACAATGATCCTGTCAAGTTATACTGTAGCAAGTGGGATGATTAAAGATTCGCTTACGCGCAGTATAGTAGCTACAGTTACCGCCTTTTTCCTCCTCCAGGCGGGGCTCTTCTCAGCTCTCTGCCTGTATAACGGAATTCAGCTGCGGGACCAGCTTCCATTCTTCTTAACCAGTCTTGCGGCCCACGGCATCATACTCGCCTTTCTCCTCGTGCTCAAAGCAGACTTCTACGTGGAATCAAGCGGCAAGAAACTAGGGCGCGTCAACCTTGCCAACATACTCACCCTGATCCGCATCTCCAGCCTGCCGACAATCCTCTTTCTCATCCTCGGCAGTTTAGGCCGCCCCATCCCCCCGCTCCTCTTTATCCTTATCGCCTTGGTTTTTTTGACGGACCTCCTCGATGGGATGGTCTGCCGCGTCATGAAGCAGGGCACGAAGATTGGGCGCATGCTCGACTCTTTTTCAGACTACTGTCTCCTCATCGTGCTTTCCATAGTCCTGTATGCCTACCGCCTCATCCACCCCTGGTATTTCGGCATAATCCTCGGTCGGCTCTTTTTTCAAGCCCTTGGCATGGCAATTTTCTTTTTAGCCGGCAAGCCGCTTGAGCCGCGCCCGACGCTCTTTGGCAAGATAGCGGTGGCCTCAACCATGATCCTCTATGCCCTGGGCATTCTCAACGGCTTTTTCAGGCCGCGCTTTGACACGGCCTTCCTCGCGCTTGAAATAACGGCCGCCGTCCTCTTATGCGTATCCGTCATCGACAAGGCGTTGGTATTCATCCGCCATATTTCCGGCGCAAGCCGATCCTCATAAGGAGTTTACTATGGGCAACATCAAGACGGCTCTCGAACTGGCCCTGGAACGAACCTCCGGCCTAAAAGCAGATCACAGCGGCGCCGAGCTCTCAGACGCAAAAAAAACCGGAAGATCCCTCGCCGCCGCCTTTATGGATGGCAAGGAAGGATCGGATCTTAAGGCCGCAATCTCAGCCCAGCCTAAGCAACTTGCAGCCACGGTTCGCGATGGCGCCATCGAGGTTCTTCTCTCCTATATCCAATTCCCGCGCGATAGCCTTGCCCGCGACAAGACCCCGCCCGCCAACTTGGATCGCGTCAGAGAGGGCTTGGCGGCGCTCAGCGATGGAACCGGAGCCAAGCAGATCGCTCAGATGATGGAACAGATAAAGGCGTTTCTTGCTCGCTATCTCCAGGATATCGAGCAACTGGAAAAGGCCGTGCTACAGCAATTCTCCGGCAAGCTTCGGCAAAAAGAACAGGAGCTCGCCCGTCGCAGTGGCCAAGAGGTAAAGATAGACCCCCACCGAGACCCCGAGTTCCAAGCCTATTTTTCCAAGAACCTGGCCCAGCTTAAAACCCAGTACCAAGAGGCCTTGGACAGGGTGAAGCAAGACGCCAAGGCTATAGTTCGCGGAGAGTAAAAAAAACGGGGCTGCCCTCTTTAAGGACAGCCCCGTGTATATTCATAAAAAATCTTAGCGCACGATAGCCCGGTTCAAACCCAGCCGCCATTCCGGCTTATTCTCTTTTTCCTCGTACTGAATCTTCCTGATAATGGTGAACTTCTGCTGATTTTGCGGATTTACCTCCACCACGGCGAAGCTCCCCGAGCCGAGGTAGACGACGCGCTCCTTGGCGCTGGGCTTTTCCTGCTCAACCAAAGAGGCTAAGACGCAGTCGAAGTGGGCTGGGGCCTTGCTGGCGCGTTCGGCCAGGGCCGCAGGGATATCGTTGATGGGTTTGCCGCAGAGAGGGCAATCCGGACTCGGAAAGGGTGGGCTGGGAATGACAACCTGTATTTGAACTTCCCGCTGCGGGGCACGCTGCCTCCCCGCGTCGGGCCGCCCACGATTATCACCGTTCCGGTCGGCGCCTTTGCGGGGCTCAGGCCCAGACACCCGCCGGCCTTCGGAGCCATTGGGAGCAGAGCGCTCTTCCGCACGACGACCCTCCGCGGGCCGTCCCTCGGGCTTCTGACCTTCGGGGCGCTTAGCCTTACCGAAGGGCCTCCGCCCCCGCCTTCCGTTCCGATCCCTATTTCCCGCGCCTTGATCGCTCATGAACCTCTCCATTCATATCCAATAATTCGCCGCTCAAAACCTGAGCGATGCGCTGGATCGCGGACGAGAGGTACTCCTCGTCCTGGAGCTTCGCCCTCAACTCTGCGATTCGGCGCGGATCGAACCTCTTGTTCGCCGCTTGGACCATAACTACTCCGTAAATGCTGACTCGAAATGGCGGATAGACGCCCTATCGTTAAAAACGAACAGAACGTCAAACCGTATGTGTACGCTACTATATTGTCGATGCCGATCGAGAAAGATTTTAGAGGTTTCTACAATCCTTCCTCTCTTTCTCTCGTTAATAGCGTATTCCAAGTCCCCTTGGGGGTAGTAGTCCCAACATTTTACCTCAAAAAAGGCAAGCGTGTCGCCCCGCAGGCCTATTAAATCGATTTCTCCCCTCCCCGCCCGGAAGTTCCGCGCAAGGATTTCCCAGCCCGCCGTCTCAAGATAGGCGGCCGCGGCTGCCTCCCCGGCTCGGCCCTTGGCAGTCGTGGAGGCGGTTCCGGCCATCGCTACTAGCTCTCCTGGAATTCCTTAGGGTCTATGGCCTTGGCGATAAAGAGGGTTTTTTCCGCTAAGAGATCGATAATGTCGCCCTCGTCGTTGGCATACTGCTTGCCGTATTCGTCTATCAGGGAGCGAAGCTTGGGCCGCAGGGGCGCGTCCGGGTGCACGTCCACCACCCGGGCAATGACCGCGTTGTTGAGGAGGACGATGGAACCGATGGGGTAGATACCCATACTCTTGATGAATACCCGTAGAACCTCCGGATCAAAGCGCCGCGAATTGTCCGAAAGGAGGTTCTTCATGGCGGTGTAGCCGATCATGGAGTTGCGGTAGGGCTTTTCGCTCACCATAGCTTCAAAGGCGTCCGCGACAGAGACGATGCGCGCCAAGAGGTCTATATCCTGGCCGCGGGCCTTGCGCGGGTAGCCGTCCCCGTCCCAGCGTTCATGGTGCTGGAGGGCGATGCGGCCCACGTCCTCCGGGAAGGCGAGCTCCTTGGTGATGATCTTGTAGGACAGGAGGGTATGGGCGCGCATCTTTTGTTGCTCATCTTCTGAAAGGTCGCCCTGTTTGCGCAAGATAGCCTCCGGCACCCGTGTCATGCCGACGTCGTGAAGGAGGGCCCCGGTTGTCAAATGGAGGAGGCGATAGGCGGGAAGCTTGAGCTCCTTGCCGATGACGGTGGAGAGGATGGCGGAGTTGATTGAATTCTTTGCCAAGGGTTTGCCTTGAACGTCTCCGCCTAGGATAAAGCCGATGATTTCCCGCTGCTGGTCGCGGACAGCGGCTAAAACCGACTGTACCACCTGATCCAAGCTCCGCTTGGCGTTATCGGTGGAGTCTGTCAGCTCGCTGAAGAAAGAATCAAGCTTCTCCACCATATCCGTGTAAAGGCGATAGATTTCCTTGTTTTCCTGAACGGCCATCGGCTTGAGGAGGGTCTTGCCGTCTTGGGAATCGGAAGAGCGGCCCGAGCCGTCACGGGATTTAGAGGAGGAGCCCTCGCTCATGAGCTCGCCCTCGGTGTGAACCTGCGTGATGCCCCAACGCTTGAGCTGATCCAGATCTCGTTGCCTGACGGCGACTCCGGCCGGGACAAAGATATTCGTTCCCTCAATAAAAACGTCAAGGGTGAATTTCATTCCGGCCTTGATGGACTCAAGCTGTATCTTTTTCATCGATCTTCCTCTTTTTCCTAGCCTCTTCTCTTTTCTTCTATAAGGCGGATCTCGGCCAATATCTGGGCGATGATCAAAAAATACTCCGTGGGGATGAATTCCCCCACGGCTAGGGGATAGAGCCCCTCAGCCACGGCGGGCTCCGCCACGAGCGGCAGCTCGGCTTCCCGAGCAAGGGCTTGTATCCTCTCGGCTTGACGGCCTTGACCCTTGGCGCTCACAAAGGGAGCGGGGAGGCCCTCCTCATAGCGCAGGACAACGGCCTTTTTCACGCCCACCTTTCCAGCTCCCCTTCTTCAGAGTGGAGGGGAAGGGATAGAACACGGAGGCTCAGCCCCCGTTGGGCCACGGCCGCTGCTAAGCCCCCCTCGCGCAAAAAGGGATTTGCCGCCTCTGTGTGTTCGAGAATCAACTCCCCTCCCCGTATCGTAAATGAGTAGGGTTTACCGGCGGCGCTGAAGTCCGCGCCGATGGATAGGGCTTGTTTCTCTGCTTTCATAAAGAGTATACGGAAATAACCGCGGAAAGCAATCTCATTGGCGCTAAAAGCAAAGGGGAGGATGATCCAGGAGGGATCTCTTGCCTGAGGCGCCTGATCCTGTAAAGAAAACCCCGAGCCGGAAAAACCGGGGGAAGCAAAGAAGAGAGACAACATTTCCTTGAGGGCTAAAAGCTCCCCATCTGAGTCGGTGATATGATCTGTCGCCCTTGAAGTGGCAGCAGAGCCCCCCTGCCCGCCCTGTCCGTCATAAGCGCCCTGGGTATCGCCCCCGAAGGCGGCCTCCGTATCGCCCAGAATGAAATCTTCTAGGGTGGAAAGAAAGGATTCATCTGCCTCTCTGCCTTCTTCCTGGGCCATAGCCTCGAGGCTCCCCCGCATGCGGAGCTTAAAGGAGAGCTTGGCACCGTCCTTGGCGGAAAGTCCCGCCTTGGCGGAAAGACCAGCCTGGGCTCGATACACGCCGATGCCCGTTTGGGCTTTTGGCCCCGGGACTAAGCCTAATGGCAGTTTGAACCCTGCGGCATGGGCGGCAGAATCCCTGTGCTGACTGCTTCCCGACAGTAGAGAACGGAGCAGTGAATCCATGACGAGGGTCTGGGCCTGACCCTCGGCTTTAATACCGATGCGCTCGAAGATCGTTTTTATAAAGGAGGGGAGAGAGAGGGCTGGTAGTTTGGAAGGGCTACGCGATTGGGGGGCCTGAGTCTGCGGCGTTTGTGAATGCTCGGCCTGGGTCTGCCCGGTCTTAGGCCCGGAATGCAAAAAGCCCGACCGGCCTGTTGTAGGCGATCGGGCTTCATTAAAGGGAGTGTCGTTTTTGCCGACCTCCATCGTAGAACTCTAGAACCTAGGTCGCGGAGCCGGCCGGAGCGGCTTCAACCGTGCGCGCCTTGATCAATTCCTTGATCTTGGCGGCCTTACCGACCTTTCCACGGATATAGTAGAGCTTGGCGCGGCGAACCTTACCGGGGCGCATGACCTCTACCTTTTGGATGCGGGGTGAGTTAAGGGGGAAGACGCGCTCCACCCCAACCCCGTAGGAGTTCTTGCGAACGGTAAATGTCCTGCCGATGCCGGACTTCTTAAAGCAAAGCACGAGGCCCTCGTAGGCCTGAACGCGCTCGGTCTTGCCTTCGACGATCTTAAAGTGAACGCGAACGGTATCGCCGACCTTGAATGTGGCGTTTTCGGGCCGTACCTGGCCGGCGGTGAGCAGTCTAATCAGATCCATTTCCATCCCCCTGGGCTACTAATTCCATCAATATGAGGCGGGCATCCTCGGGAAGCCTCGCCTTGGCGAGCAGTTCAGGCCTATTGGCCAAGGTTTTGGCCAAACGCTTGCCGAGCCGCCACCGTTCTATATTCGCTCGATGTCCCGAAAGGAGTACTTCCGGGACTCGGAGTGTACCATAAAGCTCCGGGCGTGTATACTGGGGGTATTCAAGGAGACCCGCGGCGGAAAAACTCTCTTCCTCCAGGGATTCCCCGCTAATTACCCCATCTACCAAGCGGTAGACTGAATCTACCAGGACTAAGGCGGCTATCTCACCGGAGGAAAGGACATAGTCCCCGATGGAGAGCTCCAGGTCCACGTACTTGTCTATAATCCGCTGATCTATGCCCTCATAGCGACCGCAGATAAGGATAAGCTCAGACTCCCCCGCCAATTCGCGCGAAAGGGCTTGGTTCAGGCGCCGCCCCGAGGGAGAGAGATACACAACCTTTTTCCCAGGTTCAAGGGCGCCCACCGAGTCCAGGGCAGCGCCTAAGGGACCGGGCAACATGAGCATGCCGGGACCGCCGCCGTAGACTTCGTCGTCGCACTTATGGTGCTTATCCGTGGCAAAATCCCTGATATTCACCAGGTTATAACCCACCAAGCCCCGTTCCACCGCCCGCGCCATGATGGAGGAAGAAAAAAAGCCCTCCAGGATCTGGGGGAAGAGGCTTAAGACCGTGAATTTCACTCCACTATCCAGGCCTTGAGGAGCTCGATGCTCCGCGCTTCAAGATCTACCGCGCCCAGGAATTCCTTTAAAAAGGGGACGCACACCGTTTGACCGTCATCCAGTGCGGTTTCTAAAAAATCATAGGCTCCGCCCTCGATAAGGGAGAGGACAGT
The DNA here is from genome assembly GCA_041739325.1 of Treponematales bacterium. Taxonomy (GTDB): domain Bacteria; phylum Spirochaetota; class Spirochaetia; order Treponematales; family JBGSOB01; genus JBGSOB01. The sequence continues at coordinate 5,786 of JBGSOB010000076.1, read as the reverse complement.
GCCGATCTTTTTGCCCTCTAGGCGCAACTCACAGCCCAAGAGGTCAATGGCGTAATACTGGTTTTCCCTCAGGGGAGCGGCATTGGCGCGGGGAACGACGAGCTCCGCGCCGGCAAGGCTTAAGAGCCGTTCCGGGTCATTATAGCCGGAAAAATGCACTAAGAGGCCGCGTGGCCCCTCTTCCATACAGTCAATGCCGATCTTCCAGCGCTTTCCCCCAAGGACGATATCGATCTCCTTGAGGCCCAAGAAATGGGCGGTTTCACCGGAACAACTGGAAACGGCGACGTCGCCGGAAAGCCCTACCGGGCCCCGGACGACGCCAATCACGAGTTCGTCTTTATTAATCAAGGATGTTCAAGGTTACCTGGCGCCCCGACTTCGCGGAAGAAGCCAGGAGGATGGTCCTCACGGCCTTGGCGATGCGGCCTTGCTTGCCGATCACCTTGCCCAGGTCGTTGGCGGCCACCCGCAACTCGATAATGATGGATTTCTCGCCCTCTACCTGGTTGACGCTCACCGCAGCGGGGTCGTCTACCAGGGATTTGGCGATATATTCTACTAAGTCCTTTTCCATAGCTCTGCTCCTTTCCGGTAAGCTCTAGCCTGCGCGGAAAGACGCCTTACTTTACCGTGATATTGCGGGAATTGATAAGACCCTTGACGGTTTCCGAGGGTTGGGCGCCCTTGGCAAGCCAAGCCTTGATCTTGTCGGCGTCTAGGGTAAGCTGCTTTTCCGCAGCCTCGACGGGGTGGTAGAGACCGACCTCGTCCAAAGTCCTGCCGTCGCGGGGGGAGCGCACATCCATCACCACGATCCGGTAAAAAGGACGTCTCTTAGCGCCGAATTTCTTTAACCTAATGCGTACCACCTGTTCCTCCTCTCAAAACACGAGCATAAATCGAATATGTGCATAGTCCGCGCGATCGTTTGATCTATAAAAACCGCCCCACAAGCGCGGACCTGGGTAGGCGGGAGCGATTAAGCCCCGTTTATACCCCAGATCGGCATCCGAGGTCAAGGCGATAGCGGAGGAGGCTTTGCTTGACCGCTGGCTAAGCCTGCGTCTATACTCCTGGCAAGAGGATAATCGATGATACGAAAAGCCGGACCGGAGCTCCTCCTGTGCGCCCTTTTGCTTGTTTCCAGTTGCGCCCTCCCCTCGGGTCAGGGCTTGATGTATGGCCCCATGAGCCTCGATAGCGGGGATGGCCGCGGCCCCCTGCCCTACTCCGGAGAACGGGTTCCCGCCGTGGACTTAGGCACCAGGGAATACCGTTTTGAGCTGCCCTTCAGCCTCAAGGGGGCTAGGGAGCAGATGGCCCTCATCATCGGCCCAACCGCCTATCCCTACCTTCTCAGGCTCAACGGAAGCCTCCTCTATCGCTATGGAGAGGCGCCTGACCGCAAGCGCAATTACTCAAGCAGCCTCGTGCAACTGCCTGAGGGACTGCTTCAGGAAGATAACCTGATACGCGTTGAAGCCCAAGCCGGTTCCGAGCGGGGAAGGCTGATGGAGCTTTCACTTGCCCCCCTAGAGGAAGCGTCACGCTACGTATACTGGAGAAACTTTTTCATGACACAGCTGGTAACCGCCGGCTTTGCCATAGGCATCATTCTCTTTATCTATTTTATGGCCCTCTTCCTTTTGGATCCGGGTAGAGACCTACGCTATCTTTGGTTTTCCATCTTTTGCCTCTGCTTTGCCGCTTCCTACGTCAATATCGTCTTCAACTATTTTGCCGCCTCGGACAGCCTCTTAACCAAGGTTGGGCGAACGGGCTTCTTTTTCTGCGTGAGCCTCTTTTCATTCTTCGTTATGGAATTTACCGGCCTTTTGGCAAAACGCCTGTGGATCAAGGCCCTCATCCTCTCCGGCGCCCTCCTAGCCTCCGTTTACGTTGTGGCCCAATCAAGCTTCCAAGCAGTCAACGCCGCCTTCTTTTTTGCCATGCGTTTTGCCATAGCCCCGCAACTCCTCTTCTGCGCCGCCCTCATCTTCGCGGCCATCGTCAAGGGCGGCATGAAGCAATACCGCATTCTGGCCATCGGCTTTGCCGGCGTTTTGGGCACGAGCGTCTATGACACCTTTTTCGAGACTTCAGAACGCATACCCTACGCCTGGACACTCATCTACGGCTTTCTCTGGCTCGTCCTCTGCGTTTTCCTTGAACTTGCGTTTAAAAACGCCAAGATATCGCTCACCGCCCAAGCCCAGGCCCAAGACCTGCACCGCAAGAACGAGCTCTTAAAGAACGTGCTCAAGCACCTGCGCGCCGGTTCCGACAACCTCTCCACATCAACCGAGGAACTGGCAGTCTCCACCCGCGAAATCAGCTTTACCGGCAACCAGCAAGCCGCGGCGGTTAAAGAGATAGTCTCCACTATGGAAGACGCCAACAGCCTCCTGGGGAAAATCTCCGAAAAATCAAGCTCGGTTCATAGCGATTCCGAGGCGACGGCCCTCAAGGCGGACGGGGGTGTGGCCAAGGTACGCACCGCCTTGGAAAAACTTGAGGCCGTCATTGGGCGTATCTCCGAATCGATTTCCATGATCACCGAATTCAACGACCAATTGGGATCGATTACCGAGATAGTCAAGTTTATCGAGGGAATAGCCACGCAGATCCGCATCATCGCCTTCAACGCCTCATTGGAAGCGGTAGCCGCGGGGGACGCGGGCAAGAATTTCCGCATAGTCGCCGAGGAGGTAAAGCGCCTGGCAGACTCCACCATGGCCAGCGTCAAGAGCATACGCGCTCGGGTTACCAGCCTCATCTCGACATCGGACGAGGTAGTTAAAACGGCCCGCGACGGCTATATGTCGCTCGAGCAGAGCTGGGATATAGCCTCCGGCATCGGCACCTCATTTTCAGGCATAGCACAAGCGGCGGACTCATCCGCCCGCGCCACGGCGGACATCGACGCGTCCATACGCGAAGAAAAAGCGGCATTCGAACAGATTGTCCAAACCCTCAAAGAGATTTCAGCCGGCATCACCAACTTCGTGGAATCAGCCAACCACACATCGGATACGACCAATCGCCTTGACTCCATTGCCGAGCATCTCCACCGCCTTATCATAGAAAGCTCGGAGGAATTTTCCGACGAAGGCCCGGCAAAGGCAAAGGAAGCCTAGCTGTGGGACTCCTCCTGGGAATATTCATCGGCCTCTCCGTCTTTGGCGCGGGGGTAACCCTGGTTGACATGCTGGGGGCCCTCGACCACGGGCACGATGATTCCCACGATGATTCCCACGATGATGTAACGAGCCTTCCTTTAAGCCATGCCGAGCCTGGGGCCGAGGGCTCCCTCATGGGAGTGGATGAGCGCAGGCTGCGCCGTGTCGGTAGGGCCATCCAAACATTGAGAAACCTTGTCTATTTTTCCTTAGGCGCAGGCCCTATGGGTTGGATAGCCCTTGCCAGGGGAGAGGGCATGCTTGAGAGCCTTCTCTGGGCCCTGGTTTCCGGCTTTCTTATTGCCGTACTTGCCCGGGTCCTACGCAGGCTCATACGCCGTGAACTGGACTCAAGCCTTAAGCCCTCTGATTATCTTATGGAAAACGCCGAGGTGATCGTGCCCATACTGGAAGGCGAGCTGGGAAAGATACGGGCACGCAAGTTTGGGGTGGAGAGCGAACTCTACGCAAGAATGAAAACGGGGCAGGCCCCCAAGGGCAGTTTGGTTCGCATCGTCGATTACGACGCTCAATCCTATATCGTTGAAAAAAAGGAGGCCGAGCATGGCTGAAATAGCGGGTATGGCCGGAGGCGTAATCTACGGCATTCTGGGCGTAGTGGCCTTCTTTGTGGCCCTCGGCATTTTGAGGAGCACCATCCGCGTAACGCCCTCAGACAAAGTCCTCGTTGTCACCGGGCGCCGGGCGCGGCGGCAGGGCAAGACATTCGGATTTAGCGTGGAGCGCGGCCGCACCTTCGTCATTCCCTACTTTCAATCGGTAGGTTCCCTGGACTTAGGGGTAATTCCGGTGAACGTGCGCGTGGAGGGCGTGAACTCCGCTAACGGCATAACCGTGGGGGCGGACGCCACCGCCTGCGTCTGCATCAATGACGACGATGAGGCCATGCTCTATTCCGCCGTAGAGCGCCTTATGGGCAAGGACTCTCGATCCATTCAGGTACAGGTTCAGCAAACCCTGGTGGGCAATTTCCGCGGGGCCCTCAACAAAGCCAGCCCCCTCCAGGCAATCGGCATGGAGGATGTGGCGGGCATGGAGGGCACTCAGGAACTTGGGGAAAGGGCGCAGTTCCGCGCCGAGCTCCTTGCCGATATAGATTCAGACCTTCGCTCCTTCGGCATGAAGGTAGTTTCCGTTTCCTTTCAAAAGATATGGGATACATCCAACTACATTGCCAACCTGGCGCAAAAAACCCTGGCGGAAAAACGCCAACAGGTTGAGATAGAGGAAGCGCGGCTCAAGGCTATTGCCGAACAAGCCGAATCCGACGCCGAGCGGCGCATCCAGGTTTCCCGCTCCCAGGCTGATGAGGCTATCATCGCGGCACGGCAACGCCTTGAGGTATTCCGCCGCGAGGCCCAGGGCGCCATCCAAGAAGCCACGTTGAACGCCGAGCAGGCGGTGGAGGAAGCGCTCAACCGCGGCGAGGCCGCCGTGCAGACGGAAGCCGCAAAACTCCAAGAGCTGCGCAATCGCAGCAGGGTCACGCTGGCCGCCAAGGCCGCCGAGGAAGCAGCGCGCATTTTAGCCGAGGGCCAGAGCCAGGCGATACGGCTGCGAGAGGAGGCCCACACCGAGGTGCTGCGGCGCAAGGCAGAACTCCTGGCCCGCTTCGGCGACGACGCCTCATCCCTCCTCTTCCTGCAACAACGCTTACCCGAGCTTTTCTCGTCCTACCGCGAGGCCTCAAAGGGGGCTAAGGTGGACAACCTTGTAGTCATGAACGATGAAGAAGGCTTTTCAGGAGCAGTCAACCGCGGGCCACGGGCATTCGCGGACTTCTTAGAAACCTTCAAGCGCGCCTTCGGCGTAGACGTGCGCGAGCTTGCCTTTCCCTCCGGCGCCGCAAAGGGAGACGTAAAATGATCGTATTTCTCATAGCCCTGGCATCCGTCACCGGCTTAGCCGTCTTTATCCAGCTTATCACCAACATGAAGATCGTGGGCGGCAACGAGCTGGGAATAGTCTCCGGCACCCTGTCTAAAAAGGGCTTCCGCACCCTCTCCGGCGGCCGGGTATTCATCATTCCGCTATTACAAAAATTCGGCAAGATGGACCTGACGCCGATGACGATCGAGGTTACGGTGGAGTCGGCGATAGCGGTTGGCGTAGTGCCGCTCAACGTAAAAGCTACGGTTTCCTTTGCCATTGCCAGTAACGAGCTGGGCCGTTCCCACGCCGTGACCCGCGTCTACGCCCTGGCGGCCCAGCGCCCCAGCCTTACCAAGGTTGCCTCCGACATCATCGAGGGCCACTTGCGCGACTCAATTGCCTCCGTAACCCCGGAACAGGTTATGAAGGACAAGGACACCCTGGTGGCGCGCATGATCAAGGTCTGCAAGGGAGACCTTGAGAATATCGGGCTTGAGATCACTACCATGAACATTGCCGACGTGGACGACCACCGCCTTCCGGGGGTAGAGGAGCCTGACCTCTATATCGCCCTCCTAAAACGCGTGCAGACGGCGAACGCAGAAACAAAGGCCCGCCAAGCCCAGGCCGAATCCAAGGCTTCGGCGGCCGAGCAGCAAGAAGCGCGCCGCGGCGAAACCACGGTAAAAAGCCTGGAAAACGAGTACCAGC
>JBGSOB010000172.1:0-7675 GCA_041739325.1 Treponematales bacterium | reverse complement strand
GGGTGGCGTGGAAAATAAGGGCCACAACGATTAGGCGCAGTATACCATATCAAACCCGAACCATACCTCGAAGCAGCGCCGGGTTGTGGTCCTTATTTTCCACGTCAGGCCCCGCGCTTTTTAGTCTCCAGAGCCTGAGTGTTATGATACTCACTCTGGCCCATGGCTACGCCGGCTTACTGGAAGAGGCTGGCCTTTTTAATGCGTGGGCGTCTTAGCGCGCAGGCTCGGGGAACCTAAGCAGCGCGGGTGGCGTGGAAAATAAGGGCCACAACGATTAGGCGCGGTATACCATATCAAACCCGTACCATACTTCGAAGTTGCGCCGGGTTGTGGTCCTTGTTTTCCACGTCAGGCCCCGCGCTTTTTAACCTCCAGAGCCTGCGCGTTACGGTACCCACGCTGGCCCCTGGAAGTCTTGGCAAGGGTGGAGCTAGGTGCTAGGCTTATGGAAAGGATAGAACATGAATAAAGAGGGACGGATCGCGGGGCTTGTGGTTTTGGTCTTGCTTTTAGTCGGGGCCATCTTGCTCTGGGCGGGTATCTATTTTTGGGTTGCCACTCTGGCCGGAAACTTGGTAGGCCTAAAAATCGCGGTAAGCTTGGTGGCCATAGCAATTGTCATCTTACTTGTAGTTGCGCTCTTTCAGCGTATTAAAGAAATCAAAGGAGGAACGGAAGATGATCTTAGTCAATACTGATTACGTCAGCGGAAAGACTATCCAGACCCTCGGCCTAGTCAAGGGGAGCACCGTACAGTCAAAGCATCTGGGCAGCGATATCATGGCTAGTTTCAAAACCCTTGTCGGCGGCGAACTCACGGGCTACACGGACATGCTCGATACCGCCAGGGCCCAAGCCACAAAGCGCATGGTTGAAGAGGCGGAAAAGTTGGGAGCAGACGGCGTAGTGAACATACGCTACGCCTCCAGCGCCATCATGCAAGGGGCGGCGGAGATCATGGTTTATGGCACGGCGGTAAAATTCAACTAGGTTTTCTTCCTGTCACCCGCCCTCAAGAGAGGAAGCCAGCCCTAGCTCGCGCATGCCTGCGCGGGCTAACCTGAAGAGGGGACTGAGGGAGGCCCTTAAATGCATGGCTGCCTTAACGCTCAGGCTCTGTGAATTAAAGCAGCGCGGGTGGCGTGGAAAATAAGGGCCACAACGATGGGGGAGCGCAGGTATGGGCGTGAGCCAGGGCGAGGTTAACTTACTAAGGGCAGGGCCTGGCAGGAAAAATGATCGGCGCGCTAACGCTGCGCTGCGCTTGCTAAGACGCGTGCCGAGGATTTTCCCTACCACCCGCCCTCAAGAGAGCAATGCAGCCCTGGTGCGCGCGCATGACTGCGCGGGCTAACCTGAAGAGGAGACTAAGGGAGGCCCTTTAATGCGTGGCTGCCTTAAGGCTCAGGCTCTGTGAATTAAAGCAGCGCGGGTGGCGTGGAAAATAAGGGCCACAACGATTAGGCGCGGTATACCATATCAAACCCGTACCATACTTCGAAGTTGCGCCGGGTTGTGGTTCTTATTTTCCACGTCAGGCCCCGCGCTTTATAGTCTCCAGAGCCTGAGTGTTATGGTACTCACTCTGGCCTACTTTCCTTTTTCAAGCCTTTTTATAAGCTCTAGGTTTTTTCGCGCCTGGTCGGGCATGGCGCTTTCTTTAAAGTCAGGATCGGGAAGGTACCAGACATAGCGCTGAAAACGAGCGGTCAGCTCCGGAGAATCGAAGATTGCCCCGTAGATTGCGTACATCGCATTGTGTAAAATTCCCAACTGGTTTGTGGTAAAACCGTCAAAGTCTATGGGCTTGAGTTTGTCGCGGATGAGGCTATTGAGGGAGAGTATCATCTTCCCCGGGGCCACCCCGTCAAGGACCGAATCAAAAGAAAGATAGCGTTCCTGTAGCTCCATCTCTAGAAAGAGATTTTCTTCCGGGCTAAAGTCGGATACGGTTGCGAATAGTCCGCCGCGGGCTATATAGAGCTGAGTGCCTGCCGCCTCTTCTTTTAAGCGGAAGCGACCATAGGGCTTGAGCGTATCCCTTAGCGGCAGTCCCCGCACGATGCTGTCATCGGGCAGCTTGATCCGTAGGCTAAAGTGGCGGATCGGCCCCTCCCATTGCTTAGACGTTAAGAGGCTGTAGCTGATCCCCCGTCTTCCCGGGCCAAGAATATAGCCGTAACAGTCATACTCCTGGGTAACGCGGCTATGCCCCGGGCTGAAGCTCACGCTGGAGCTGAATTGCTCCGTCGCTGAGGAAATATAAGGCTTTTGCCTCTCTCCATCCTTCTGTTTTTTATAACTGAATGCCAGGGGTGCATCGTTAAACCAAGTCTGAAAATTTTTGATAGCGCCGGGGTATTCCTTGACCTCGTTGATATGGTTGACAAAGGAGATATCCGCTTTGACGCTCTCTTCCGTAGGATTATGCAGGATATAGCTGGCGGATACATGCCAGAGATCAAGCTTGCGCTCGTAGCTTAGGGTGATGTCCTCACGCTGGATGCTGATCTTCGTACCGCCCTCGCGGTTAGTCAAACCGCCGCCGCTACTGACAATGACTCCATCGTTTGCAGAAAGCGGCTCAAAAATGGCAAGGAAGAGGAGGACGGCGCATATCCCCCTCGCGCTTCGCAGATACCCGTGTTTCATATCGCCTATCTCCTTGTCCGTTCAATTTCTTAAAGGATGGGGCCAGCCTATTCGCAGGCCAAGCCCCTGTCAAGCCCGACGCGCTCCGGGCTATACTGCCACGCGTTTCTTTACTATCACGATGAGGAGGAAGAATCATGGCGGCTCGTTGGATTTGTTCTCAGTGCGGTTACATCTACCGGAAGGATAAGGGAGACCCCAGCCAAAACATCGCCCCCGGCACGGATTTCAACGATCTTCCCAACGACTGGCTCTGCCCCAACTGCCACAAGGGACTTGAGTACTTTGATTTCCGTGATGGCAACTAGGCGTGTCGATTCAGACACTTTTTGTGTTATTGACATATTTCATCCCAATCCGCTAGGCTAGGCGGATGAAAACCCTCTTTGTATTCCCCGGACAGGGGACACAGTTCCCCGGCATGGGCAAGGACTTCTTCGACTCAAGCGCGGCCGTCCGCGAACTCTTCGAGCTTGCCTCGGAAACCGTAATGATAGACCTCAAAAAGCTCATCTTTGAGGGGAGCGAAGAGGATCTCAAGAAGACCGTAAACACCCAGGTGTCGGTTGCCCTCATTGACCGCGCCGCCGCCCTCCTGGCAAAAGAAAAGGGCTTTATACCCTCCGGCGCCGCCGGCTTTTCCTTGGGCGAATGGCCGGCCTACGCCGAGGCGGGCTGCATCTCCGAGACCCAGCTCTTCAACCTCCTCAAGATTCGCGGCGAGCTCATGGACAAGGCAGTAGAAAAGATCGGACGCCCAGCGGGCATGTCGGCCGTCCTCTTCCTCTCCCAGGCCGATGTCGTCAAAACCCTCCAGGAATCCGGGCTTTCAGATGTCTACCCGGCCAACTTCAACGCCCCCACCCAGACCGTCATATCCGGCATCGAGTCTTCTCTTGCCCAAGCTGAAGAGCTTCTAAAGGCAAAGGGCGCTAAAAAGATCGTGCGCCTCCGCGTCGCCGGCCCCTTCCACTCGCCCCTCATATCCTATGCCCGCGACGGGCTTAAAGAAGCCCTTGCCGATATCAACTTCGCCGACCCCAAGATAGCCCTCTACGCCAACGTAAGCGGCAAACGCGTATCCAGCGGCGCTGAGGCAAAAGAGCTGGCGGTTGAACAGGTTACCGGCGCCGTGCGCTGGACAGATGAAGAGGCAAGCATGGCCGCCGACGGCTACGAGCGCATCCTGGAGACCGGCCCCGGAACCGTACTCACCGGTCTATGGAAGTCCATTGGCTTCAGCCCCGCCTGCCAAGTGGCGGGAACCCTCGACGCATTGGGGATAGTCAGCTAAAAGCGAGTCATCTACACTCGAGCCATGCGAGAAAGCGAACAAAACCCAGTCCCAGAGCTTTGGGACGTCCTAGACAGAGAGCGAAGGCCCATCGGAAGGCTCCACAAACGTGGCGCAAATCTAGGCCCGGGCGAGTATCATCTTGTGGTCCATGTCTGGATTCGGGGCTCGGACGGTCGCTTCCTCATCTCCCAGCGCGTGCCGGAAAAGCCCTTCGGCGGGCTCTGGGAATGCACCGCCGGCTCCGCTGTCGCCGGAGACGACAGCCTCAAGACCGCGGTCAAAGAGGCGCGCGAGGAGCTGGGCGTGAAGCTTGACGCGGACAGGGGCCGGCTCATCTTCTGCCAGCGCCGCCAACTTGAAATCTGCCCCGACTTTGTGGATGTCTGGCTCTTCGACAAAGACTGGCCTATCGAGAGGGTTGTCTGCCAGGCTGGAGAAACCAGCCAAGCCCTCTGGGCGAGCGCGCAAGATCTCCGCGAGCTCTCGGCCAGCGGCCTCCTCCACCCCCTCATCGACTATCTGGAAGACTTCCTAGCCTTGCATAGTTAGATCATGAGCTCAAGATGGATATCATTGGGTTCAAGCGCAAAGAGCTCCTCATCAAGTTCCTCAACCAAACGCGCGCCTCGGCCCATATAAAAACGTATCGTATTCTTAGATTCAGTAGCGGAGATATAAAGTCTCTCGGCCCCAAGGGCATTTGCCGCCGCCGAGATCGCTTGCATGAGCCGCGTCGCTATCCCAAGACTACGGTAAGCCTTGCTCACATGCAAAATATCCATCTTGCAGTATCTATGCTTTTTTCCACGGATTCGCTTCTCCACGGAAGCGATCCCGACTAAGTGGGATGAGTCAAAGGCGCCGTAAAGTTTCCCGCCCTCATCGAAAAGGAGTTTCTGCCTTTCGATGAGGCCTTCCAATTCATTACCGGGGAATCCCTTCATATCGAAATGCGCTTCTTTTTCCACTAAGGCGCCTTCCTTATAAAGGTAGATGCTATCGATAACCTCGCTTCTATCGATTTCGCGCATTTGCTCTATCTCGCTTCGCCTTAATTCCCTGTATTCTATTTTTTGCACTTCACCCTTCCATCACTATCAAAGCTAGCTTAGTCGGCGCCCTTCATTTCTTGCCATTACCATAAGCATGAGGAAAGGCACCTAGCTCCGCGTCTTAAAGCGCTTGACCTGGGCCTCAACCGCGGCGATGCCGGCTTGATTTTCTTGGCTCAAGCCCACTACCTCGCTTACCGCTTTATTGATCTCACCCGTGCCGGAAACCATCTCGTCCATGCTGTTCTTTATGTTGTTGCTAATCTCCACCAACTGCCGCATCTCCGTGGTTATCATCGACGATCCCTCTTTGATGTGGGCGGCGGAGTCGCGCACTTGATCTCCCTGTTCCTTCATTGCCGAGAGGGCCTCTAGCACTCGGCTGTTGCCCAAGCTCTGCTCGTCCATCGCGGTTTTAACCTGGGCCTGCTCGTCGATAGCCCTATCGATGGCGCTGCGCACGGCGCCGAAGGCCTCGCCGGCCTCATTGGAGGAGCGCACTACCTGGTCGATGGACGTCTTGAGCGCCTTAAGGTCCTTGGATATCGACTTTGACTGCAAGGCGGCGTTTTCCGCCAACTTGCGGATCTCGTCGGAAACCACGGCAAAACCCTTACCGGCCTGCCCGGCGTGGGCGGCCTCGATGGCGGCGTTCATGGCCAAAAGGTTTGTGCGGGAGGCTATCCCCTGAACAATCTGGTTAGCCTCGGCAAGCCCCAGGGACTGACGCTCAATATCCATCACGCGCGCCATAACGTCGGATATCTTGGCATAGCCCTGTTCGGATACCCCGCGCAGGGCGGTAAAACCCTGGGCGCTCTTCTGCAGGGTTTGGGTAATTGAGGCGATATTTGCTACCATCTCCTCAATACTCGCAGAGCTCTCGGCAAGGCTCTCACCCTGCCTTAAGACGATATCGTTGAGGTTTACGATATTCTTGCCTATCTCCTCCAAGGTGGCGGATGTCTCGGTTGCGCTAGAGGACTGATCCACCACTTGGCGTTTGACGCTCTCGATGTTGGCGTTGATCTCGTAAACGGAAGACGATGTCTGTTCCATGGCGGCCGAAAGCCCCTGGCCTATCCCCTGGAGGGTGAAGACCGAGCTCTGGATGGAAGCGATAATGTGCTCCAACTTATCCACAAAACTATTGAAGTCGCCGGCCAAGCGCCCAGCCTCATCCGAGCTTCGGCTTTCCAAGCGCAGACTGAGGTCGCCCTGGCCGCGGGCTATATCCGCCAAGGCCGCTGATGTTTTACGCAGGGGTCTGACAATAGGCCTGGAAATCAAGCCGACCGTTATCATGATAAGGGCAGCCCCGAGGATAAAAACCAAAATGATGAGGATAAGAAGCCTATTCGCTTCCGCCATGGTTTCCGGCTCAGGCACTACCGTGCCGACAATCCAGGGAAGCTCGATATCCCCGATAAATATGGGCACAAAACTCTTCGCCGTATAAGATTTAAGGGCCGTCGACCAATAGAGACCCGTTTCTTCCTCTCCGCGCCTTAGCTTTTCAATGAGTGCCTGATCCTGCCCCTTGTCAAATTCCCCGGCCAGCTTACCTATCCGTTCCGGTTGGAGATGGGTAACCACCACAAGTTGGGCCGACATAAGACGGACAAAGCCAGTGTCAAAAAACTTCACCTTGTTGAGTGCCGCGTTCAAGCCTTCTACGCTGATATCAACGCCAACCACGCCAACCACGGTCCCTGATGCGTTCTTAACAGGGCTCGTCAAACTGGTAATCATGCCGGCGCTCCCACCCCTATCCCGCGTATAGGGTTCAAGGATCTGCGCCTTGCCTGAATCCCTGGAAAGCCGGTAATAGGCGCCACGTTGAGCATCCTCATAGCCGTTGAGGGCGCTGCGTTTTAACTTACCATCAGATCCACGCCCCCAATAGGGAATAAAACGTCCGCTATTGTCATGCCGTGCCGTGCTCCGGTATTCGGCGTCTAGGCCATCGAGGGCATTCGGTTCCCAGCATGTCCAAATGCCGGTAAACCCCGGGTTGGCCCCTAAAATACCCTCAAGCAAGGCATCGGCTATGGAGCGCCTATCCTTTTTAGGCAGTTCATCTATAGTCCCAAAAAAAGTAGCTAGAAGGATTGATGCGTCTAAGGCCTTCTCAAAGGATTGCTCAATATGCGCGGCTTCCCGCTCGGAAATGGATTCCATATAGCGCTGAGCGCTTTCCTTTTCCACATCCTTGACTATTAGATAGAGAAACGTAGCGCTAACGGCAAGCACAGCCAGGACGACTACGCCGACAAATACCGTCATCTTGGCACTAATGCCAAATCCTGAGAAAACACTAGCTGGCTTGATTTTCATCGACTCTCCCACAACCTTCACATTTAAATTATAGAAAGCCACACCCTAAAAACAAGGACAGACCTCACAATAGTTTCGAATTTACCCAATACACGCGTCTTAGCCGTACTCGGCGATAGCGCGCCTAGGATTTTCCTACGACAGCCCCTTCCTCAGGTTGAAATGAAGAGGAGGTCCCCCGCCTTGGGCTCTTTTTCATACCTCTTTAATCTCCATGGCGAGGGTGACCTTGAAAAATCCTAGGCACGCGTCTTAGCCGTACTCGGCCTTAGCGCGCCTAGGATTTTCCTACGACAGCCCCTTCCTCAGGTTGAAATGAAGAGGAGGTCCCCCG
>JBGSOB010000169.1:0-1894 GCA_041739325.1 Treponematales bacterium | reverse complement strand
CAAGAAGGAGAGCACAGCTAAAGGCTATCCCATTCTTCACTCGCATAATCCCTCCCTCTCTTAGGCTCATGGATTCCCATAAGCCTAAGAGAGGGAGGAGGAGTTGTCAAATTGTAAGGCAAGCTCTAGGACAGAGAAAATAGTATCGAAAAACCGGCATATTGGTATAGCCAAGCCTATTCAGGGCTCCTATACGCGCTTAGCGATCCAATCCTTAAGATCTGCAATGACGGCGGAACGCTCGGGTTCAGCCTCATTGTAAACCTCGTGGAAGAGCCCTGGGTAGATTCGTAGCGTCGCATCCTTCATTTTAAAATACTGGGCCAGGGCGGGGCCATCCAGCACGAGTTTATCCTCTCCGCCCACTTGGTAGAGGAGGGGTAAGGAGAGGCCCTGGGCAATGGCCGCGTTTTGGGGAAAGACCTTGAGCATCTGCGCGCCTAAGCGAGCGCTGATCTTTTCACCGCACACCAAGGGGTCGTTTCTATAGGCCTCGACGACGGCTTGGTCATGGGAGAGGAACTGGGAGAGGTCACCGGGCGGGAGCATGAGGCGTGGGGCGATGCCCGATATCAGTGATGCCATGGCGCGCAGGATGGGGCTTACCTTACCGCCAACGGCAAGTCCAGCGCCTGAGATGATAAGGCCGGCAAGATCCGACTCCCGCCTGGCGGCGTAACGCAGGGCTATGGTCGAACCCATGGAGTGGCCTAATAGAAAGAGGGGCTGGCCGGGATTGCCCTGGCGGAGGATGGCGGAAAAGGCAAGCTCGTCATCAACGTATTGGTCGAAGTTGTCCACATAGCAGCGTTGACCCTCCGAGCGCCCATGCCCACGATGGTCTGCGGCGTAGACGGAAAAGCCTGAGGATACTAAGGCTTCGGCAAGGCGCGCATAGCGCCCTCCGTGCTCCGCGATTCCATGGGAAATCTGCACGAGGGCTTTTGGCTTATCAGCGAGCCAGCCTTGGTAGGAGAGCTTAAGCCCTTTTTGTCCGATAAAGGAGTCTTCCACATGCCGCATTGTATCCCCCTGTATCGAGGATACATCCATTACCACGGGAATGCAAGGAAATGCGCCCTCGCTTTAGCGCTTGGAAAAGAGCCCCCGGAGGTCTATACTCTGGGTTAGCCAGGATAAAACCTGGCAGGGAGGAATGAAATGTTCAAAGCAAAAAGTGCGGTCCTTGGTTTGGCCTTGCTTGTCTTCTGCCTAGGGGCGGCGGTAGGGCAAACCCTAGAATTGGGCACGGTCAATTTCCAGATATTCAGCAAGCTCAGCAATCAGATGGAGAATAGGAACTTCCGGGTACAGTATGTGGAAGAAACAAAGGATTTCAGAATCTATCTCGCAAGATCCGGCGGCCCCGTTTTCATCAAGCTTAGCCAAGCGGACATAGTCAAGACGCGGGCAAGCATAGAAAAACAGTTGGAATGGGAGAAAACCGCTATCGCGAAGGCCGTTGAGATTAAAAAAGACCTCCCTGATTCCATCCTCAACTGCTCGGTTAGCTGGGTAGAGGGTAAGGATAGCTTCAGCGCCACCGGACTCAAACTTGTCTTTGGCTTTCTTTCCCGCAGCAAGACGATCCACTGGATGCAAATACAAGCCAACATCGTTGAAGCCCAGGAGAAAAAGGGAGAGAAACTTACGCTTGAAATCCTTTACCTAGACAAGGTAGCCATTGTCACCCTGCAAGACATCATCTCCGAGAAAAACCTGAGTGCCCGTCTTAAGGTCTTGGAAGACCAAAGGGCGGTAGAGAATCTTTTTCAATAGTGGGGCGATAAATCCCCCGCTGCGTGGCGTATTGAGGGCTTTAGCGCGGGGCCTGTCGCGGGAAATAATTCGTGATGCTAACGCTGCGCTCCGCTTGCTAAGACGCATCACAGAT
>JBGSOB010000233.1:0-9975 GCA_041739325.1 Treponematales bacterium | reverse complement strand
CTTGCCCGGGGACTTATATCCCTGGGGAAGGACTGCCTTGTCGTCATTTCCCAATCCTTGCCTGAAAAATTCAAGTTTCTCGACACGGCCAGCATCTTTAAAGGCCTTGATAGCTGGGCTCCGCCCCCGGATATCCTTGAGTATGCCGGCCTCATCCTGGACACGAACGACCGCATGAACCTGGGGGCCTTTAGCGACGCCATCCTGCCCCGACTCAAGGAATTCCGTTTTATAGACCACCACCAGGCCCCCGAGGGAGAGAAGCCGCAAGGCTGGATAGACACCCAAGCGGCGGCCACCGCGGAAATGGTTCTGGACATCCTTGGGGAACTGGGCTGTAAGATTGAGCCCGACATGGCATCGGCCCTCCTGACCGGCATCATCTACGATACGGGCAGTTTCGTGTATTCGAAAACCGGGGCTCGCTGTTTCGATTCAGCCAAGCGCCTGGTGGAGCACGGGGCATCGCCGACGGCCATCCACCGCGAGCTCAATGAAAGCTCGAGCACGGCGGCCCTCCTCCTCATGAAGGCGGCGGTTTCAAGCATGGAGCTTTCCAAAGACAGCCGCATCGCCTCTATGGTGCTGACAAAAGAGGCCTTTATCGGCCTTGGGGCCCGCTATGAGGACGCCGAGGGCATCATCAACATTCCCCTCTCCGCCAAAGACGTTCAGGTGTCCATCCTTATCAAGGAGGGCGGCGAGGGAGCCCTGCGTTGTTCCCTACGCTCCAAGGGCGGTATCAACGTAGCCTCGATTGCCCAGCACTTCGGCGGGGGCGGCCACGCCGCGGCCGCCGGGTTCAAGCATAAGGGTAGCATCGCCGAGGCAAAAGAAACCCTCCTTGCCCTCACGAGTCTCGTGCTGGATGGCGGCAGCATACCCAAACCCGCGCGGCTAGCGCGCGACAAGACCCCCATAAAAGGCGAAAAGTCCACATGAACACCAAGCCACAGCGGAGGGTTAAGCATATCAGCTTCTCCTTCCCCATAAGCCTCTTTGTCATGTCCCTCCTACTCGGAGCCTTCCTTGCCTGCAAGGACGACCGCTCAAAGCAAGAAGACTTCCACGTGGACATCACCAACCAAACCCAGATTCAACAAATCGGGCCGGGAAGGGAGGGCAGTGGCGACCAAAGCGGAAAGACGCGCAGCCCCAAGATTCCCCTCCGGGAAGGGGAAACCCTTTTAGGTCTTTACTCGCTCAACGTAGATGACGACGCCGAGGAAGAACAGATTTGCATTTTAAAGCGTCGCGACGACTCATCGTCCTTCATCCGCGTGGCGGTACTTGACCAAAAGTCATCCAGCGGGTCATGGCAAAGGATCTGGGACGGGGCGACCTTAGCCACGAAATTTCCAACCTTTAGCCTCTCGGTCAAGGATATGCTGGGAACCCATGAATTGGACATCATCGCCTCAGGCATGAATGACTCCGGCAGACAAACCCTCTCCATCTATCACCCGCTAAAGGGATCCACCAGCCAGGCGGATCAGTATCGGCTCATCTTGGGTATAGAGGCGGACGCCATCGAAATACAGGAGATCGAGCGCCCGGAGGCCTACGCCCTGGGCATGGCGACGGGCATTCCCTGGATGGTGCTTTCCTACGATCAAGACCAAGTATCGGAGAACTACCTGGATCAGGTTGAAACGAGCTGGCTGTGGAATCCCAGCCAAAAGAGCTTTGAACGGGGCCAATCCAAGAACATTTCCGGGTCGAAGATCGAGCAGAAAATAGTCGAACGCTACCTCAACCGGGACTCCGCCACCTTTGAGCGCTTTCTCACCGGCATCTGGTACCTCAACTCCGGCGATGGCAAGGCGACAAAGGAAAGCCGCATCATCCACTTTGACCCAGAAAACCGCTCGATCGCTTTTTCCGAAAGCGGGGACCTCTCTTCCTTGAGCGTCTTTACCTGGAACGATTCCCAAGCCACCAAGCTTGGCATATTCATCAGCACCCACAATACCGGCATCGACTCCATGAAGAGATTCCTCGACGTGGAGCTGCGCGGCCCAGACTCCATTTCCCTACGCATCATCGAGGATATCTATATCCGCGCCGACCCGGGAACTCTCTGGAACGGAACCTACCGGAAATACATGCCATCCAGCTTGAAGCAAGAGAGCGCCAACGAACCCAAGGCCCTCAGTGGGCGCTTCTCCATTCCCGGCGGGGCCCAGGTTGTCTTCTCCCCTCCCCGCTTCAGTTGGAAAACGGCTGATATAGAAACCCAGGGCGTGTTTTCCCAATACAGCATGGGCGCGGCCATCGTCATCATCTTTAAGACGATGAAGGCCTCCGGCGTCATCACATCAAGCCAAACCTATAAGATAGAGCGACGTGAGAAAAAGGATTCAAGCGGGGTCTACGAGGAGATAACGCTCCGTCCCGCGCGCACGACGGTTCAGGGCCTAGAGCTCTTGGATCAAGACCCGATCATCCTCGAACAACTCCGCTAGTAAAAGCCGTTACGGCCTTCGGCATACATCATTCAAAGAGTGCAAGGGGCTCGTAGCCGGCTTCCTTTAAAAGAAGGCCGGTAGCTTGCGGATCCGCCCCGGCGGCCACGAGTACCACAGAGAGGGGCTTTCCGTCCCTTGTTTTTTTCTCAAGAATAACAACCGTAAAGCCAGCGCTCTTGAGTTTTGCCGCCAGGGCCTCAGAGTTCGCCTTGAGGGAGTAGCTACCCAGTTGATAGTGGCGAATCGTAGCTAAGGGAGATGCGCCCTGATGCGCCCCGCTGGGGCTTGGGCTAGGATTACCAGGATTAGGGCTGCCACTAGGGCTGGGAATCGCGGTGACGCTTGGCAGGGGAGAAGGCATAGGCTCTGCTTGGCCGGAAACGCGGGAAAGAAGAAGACCGTTAAAGAGCCAGTAGGGCCTTTGGGCAAGGCTTACCGGGGGCTTAAGGCTATCGCCCAAGAGGAGGGCCTCCGCCGAGAGGGGGTATTCAGCGCGGAGGCGAAGGGCATAGGGCGAGAGGGCGGCATGGCTCAGCCGGCCCTCGGCCATATCCAGCATGGCGAGAAAAAAGAGGTAGGCCGACTTGTAATCTGCATTGCCTTCATCGTTCATGAGCCCAAGGGCAGTCTCGGCTAGGCCCTGGCTTTGGCCCAGGCCCAAGAGGATCCAACAGCGAATAAGCTGGGCTTGGGCTCGCAGGCTCGACAAGGGATCTAGGCCGGCTGAAGCTCTATTTGAGTTTTCCGAAGCCTGGTTTGGACTGGGAGCGGCAAGGATGGGATTAATATTTTTGAGAGCCGCTTCATAGTCGCCCATATCGGTAAAACAAACGGCGGCGCGAAGGAGGTAGCGCGCATCAAGCTTGCCATCGATGGCAGCGGCGGCGCGTTCATACCAAGAGGCGGCTGCCACCTGACCGGATAATTCACAATACTGGGCCGCAAGCAAAGCCGCTTTCTGCCTCCAGGGACCAGCAGGCACTTCCGGGTAAAAATCCAGGATAAGCTCACGCGCGGCATCAATGGACGCTTCTTCCTGCGCGGCTTCCACAAGGCGCTTGCCGAAATCCGGGTTTGCTTTATTCGCTCGTAGCCAATCACGGCCTATGGGCAATTTAGAGGGAGTGGGGCTTGGGCTCGCTTGGGCCGTAAGCAGGGATTGAAGAATAATAAAAAAAAGACCGTAGACCGCTAAAACGGCAGAGCTCCGAGAGCCCCGATGGAGACAAGGCATGAGTACTCTCAGCTCCCCTTGGATTTTCGCCTTGGCTTTTTCCCCTTCTGTGCGCCAGCCCCATCGTCGTGGGAAGTGGGCTCAGCATTTTGGGCCTGGGATGCTTGGCTACCCTCAGGCAGGGGACTTCCCTGTTCTACAGGAACAGCCTGGGCATTCTCCGCCTTCTTTCCTTGAGCCTTCGCCGACTCTTGAGAAGCTAGTTTGTCCTTAAGCTGTTTTTCCTTCTTATTACGGCGATGAAAGGCGAAGGGCAGGGCCGCCACGAGTCCAAGAGCAAAAGAGATAAGGATAGTCAGGTACACCGGCACGGGACCTATCGTGGTGAAGCCGAAGGAAACCGAGCAGGAATTCTCCAGGTTAAAGCCAATGAAAAAAGCCAGTATCACCGCGATAAGCAGTATGATGATCAACTTCCATGGAATCATTCTATCCTCCTAGCCTTGAAGGTGTTGCCTTTCAAAGCGCATATCTCTACAGTGGCAAAGTTGCCCACCAGGCTCGGATCAGCCTCGAAGACGAACATCTCGTCGGCTTGGCTACGCCCGAGCAATTCCCGGCCGGAGCGCTTGGAAGCCGATTCCACCAGGACCTCCACGCGACTGCCTACGCGGGAAGCCATGACCTCCCGGCTTATCGACAGCTGTAGCTCGATAAGCTGTGCAAGGCGCTCCTTGCGCAGGGCCAGGGGTAACTGATCCGGGAGGCTTGCGGCCGGCGTGCCCTCGCGCGGGTTGAAGTAGTACATGTAAGAGAACTCAAAGCGCACCCTTTGCATGAGATCCAGGGTTGCTTGGAAGTCTTCTTGAGTCTCCCCGGGAAAGCCAATCAAAATATCGGTAGAGATCGATGCGTCCGGGAGGTATTTTCTCAGCCTATCAACCAAGGCAAGGTAATCCTCAACGCTATAGCCGCGGTTCATGGCGGAGAGAATTCTGTTTGAACCATGCTGTACGCAGAGGTGGATGTGGCGACAAAAGAGGGGGCTGGAAGCCATGACTTGAAGGCTATGCTCGCTTAAGTCCTTCGGATGGGAGGATAAAAAGCGCAGCCAGTGTATGCCCTTTGCCCCTGTGTCGGTTTTGTTCTTCTCGGTCAAATGATCGCGGATAAGGGCGAGAAGGCCGGCAAAATCGAGCTGCCCATTCTCGTCCGACCAGCGGTAGGAATTCACGTTTTGGCCTAAGAGGGTCACTTCCCTGACCCCGGCGGCGGAAAGGGCGTTCAGCTCTTCAAGGATGGCGCGCGGAGAGCGTGAGATTTCCCGCCCGCGCACATAGGGCACGATGCAGTATGAGCAGAAATTATCGCAACCGTGCATGATGGGCAGGTATGATCGGAAGGAACCCGGCTCGGCATGGGATGGGGCAAAGATGAAGGCCGGGCTCTCCTCAAGGCTTTCAAGCTTAATGCCCTTCTGCGCGGCGTCAATAAGAAGTCCGAAGGCCGATTTCTGGAAGGTGCCGACTACGTAATCAACTGCCGGGTGGGAGACGGAAAGCTCATCCTTAAGCCGCTCGGCCATGCAACCGGTGACTACGAGAAAAAAGGGGCGCTTTTTTTTCTCCGCCTCATAATGGGCTAGGCGGCCATGAACCCGGGTCTCAGCCGTAATGCGCACCGAACAGGTATTGATGAGGATAAGGTCAGCGCATTCCCCGGATTCAGAGGCCAACCAGCCGCGCTCCCTAAAAAGGGTTTCCAGCGCGGCCGATTCGGCCTTGTTCATTTGGCAGCCGTAGGTTTCTATGAAGTAGCGGGAACTCATCCGCGGCTCTTGAGCCCTTTTACGAAGCGCACGATGTTGTAGACTCCCAGTCCCAAAAGGCCGATACCGGATGCCCAAAGGGCAAAGCTCCCCAGTCCGCTGATGAAATTGCCCCCAAAGATGATACGCGTAAGGCTGACTACGGCGGTGACGGCGCCGGCGGTGAGAACCAAACCGCCCATCTTCTTGTCAGAGCCTTCCTTTGATCCCATAATCCCAAAGCCGCCGAGGCCAACCAGGCCGCCGACGATAAGGCCGCCCCAGCCTCCGGCAAAGGCGTTGAGAATGAGAAGCCCGGCTCCGGCGATGGATGAACCCACGCCCACTACCCCGCTCTTGCGAATTTCCTGAGTCGTTTTAGGTGTCAGGTCGTTCATTGTAAAACCCTCCCTGTCCGCGCCCGATATTCAGGCCGCGGAAAATAAAATAGATAGCCTAAAGATAGCTAATTAGGCCGTAAAAACCAAGAGCCGAGCGAATTAATGCTTAAAGCTACGTTGCCCGGTATATTTCATAGCCGCCCCGTATTCGTTGCAAGCCTCAATGACCTCGAAATCGCGGATGCTCCCCCCGGGTTGGATAACGGCGGTCACGCCCTCCCGTAGGCCTACGTCTATCCCGTCGCGGAAGGGGAAAAAAGCGTCGGAAACCATCACCGAGCCGGGGAGGCCACCTTTGAGCGCGGCAACCTCCTCTACGATGGCCGCCTTCTTGGCAAGGTCGGTGGATGCATTAAAGGGCTCGCCATAGCGCTCGAAGTAGAGCCTGTCTTGGAGCTTTAAGTATGCCTTATAGCGGGCGATATCGGCAACGCCCACCCTGTCCTGCTCACCGGTGCCTATGCCCACCGTGACCCCGTCCTTGACGAAGATGACCGAGTTGGACGTGACGCCGGATTCGACGAGCCAGCCGAAAAGCATATCGTCAAGCTCGGCCTTGCTCGGTTCGCGTTTGACAGAGTAGAGCTTGCCCTGATACTCGCACTCCGCCGGCAGGAAATCCGCCGCGGAACGCGCGGTGGGGACGAAGGAAGTCTGCACCACGCAACCGCCGTCTATCAAGCTCTTAAAATCCAGAACGCGTTGGCCGACATAGCTCTCCAAGCGCGCTATATCCTTGATGCGGATAACCCGCACGTTTTTCTTCTTGGCAAAGAGGGCGAGGGCCTGGTCGCTGAAATCCGGCGCGGCAACAACCTCACAGTAGCTTTCTATCATCATTCCCGCCAGCTGGGCGTCTACCGCGTCGTTCAAGACTACCGCGCCGCCGAATGCCGCCACGCGGTCCGCCATGTAGGCTCTCTGGTAGGCCTGTGCTAGGGAAGGCGCGAGGGCCACGCCGCAGGGGTTGTTATGCTTTATGATGGCGCAAGCCTTGGAAGAGCCGAAGTAGCGCAGGATGTTCAAAGCGGCGTCAACGTCGGTGAGGTTGGTTTTACCCGGGTGCTTGCCGGACTGCAGGAGCTCGGCGTCGGAAACCAAGTAGCGACCGCCCTGGATTGTCTCGATACCCGCCAAGCTAAGGTTCCCATTGACAAGCCGATAAAGGGCGGCGCCCTGATCCGGGTTTTCCCCATAACGCAGGCCGTTTGTCTCACCGTCTATCGTCCATTCCACTTTCTCGTAGGAAAGGACGCTGCGCGAGCCGCCATCATCATAGAAGGCAACCTCCATCCGCGCCGGGAAGGAGTCTTTGTTTATGTTCCTGTATTGAGCTTTTAAGTCCTTGGCCATGTATTTCTCCTTGCCTTACTTTTCAACTTTATAGGCCGCACAGGGATCCGCGAGTTGCGCGAACCAGAGGGCTACCGCCGTATCGTAACCAGAGACAAGCTTAAAGGTCTTGGCGGCTAAATTCTTGCGCGTAGAGAGGGAGAGCTTGCCGAATGAAGCGTCCAGTTCCCTGATCAATTCGGGGTAATCATGGGGGTCGCATACTGAGGCTACGCGCAGGTAGGCCTTGGCGGAGGCGCGCAGCATGCAGGGGCCTCCAATGTCGATATTCTGCCGCAATTCCTCAGCGTCGGCCCCGGTCTTAGCCAGTACCAAGGCGAAGGGATATAGATTGACGCAGACCATATCGAAAAGGATGGCGCCAACCCGCTCTCGGTCTTGGTCGTGGGCTTGGTTGTAGGGCTCGGAGAGGATGCCAAGGTAAATCTTGAAGTCAAGGGTCTTAACTAAGCCACCCTGCATTTCTGGTTGGCCGGTGTAGTCGGCGACTGAAATAAGCTTCCCCTTCCCGATATCAGAGATGACTTTTTTTAGGTATTCATAACTGCCGCCGGTGGAATAGATTTCCAGCTCAGGATTTATGCGTATAAGGCCGCGCACAAAATCCTCAAGCCCGGTTTTGTCATACACCGATATGAGGACGCGCCTTAGGCTCAGGCTCTCGTCTATACGCTCCACGCGGTTGAACGCCATACTTTCCCCCTGAATTTGAGCTTGCTGCTAGGCCTTGCCGTCACGGACACCGGACTCGACATAGGCGTAGGCCGAATGATTATGAATACTCTCGAAGTTTTCCGCTTCGACTGAAAACCAAGGAAAACCGCCGTGCTCTTCCAGCTTGAGGTAGACCTCGCGCACGAGGTCCTCGACAAAGCGCGGGTTGTCGTAGGCGCGTTCGGTCACTACCTTTTCGTCTTCCCGCTTAAGGAGGGTGTACACGTCGCAGGAAGCGGCGCCCTCGATCATGGCGATAATCTCCTCAAACCAAAAAAAAGGCCCGAGTTTGACGTTGACCGTAACCAAACCTCGCTGGTTGTGTGCCCCGCGTTCCGAGATGGCTTTCGAGCAGGGGCAAACCGTTTGCACCGGGGCTTGCACGCGCACGAAAAACTCCTGTCCCTTTGAGGACACCTTGCCGGAATAGCCGGCATCGTAACGCATAATGGAAACTTGGCCTGATACCGGTGCTTTTTTCTCCATAAAATAAGGAAAACTCAGGTCGCAGTAGGCGTCTTGAGCTTGCAAGGCCTCGCGCAACTCGGAGAGCATAGAAAGAAAGCGCGGCATGGAAAGATCGGAGCGATGATTGTTAAACACCTCTATGAAGCGGCTCATGTGGGTGCCCTTGAATTCATGGGGCAGGTCGGCGTAGAGGTTGACCGTGGCGGTAGTATGCTGAAGTTTTTTTGCCCGGTCGAGGACGGTTATCGGATAGACAAGTTGCTTTATCCCGACCTTGCTTAAAGGGATCTTCCGACCGTCGCGCTCGCTCTGTACGTCTATCATCTCCCGCTCGCGGAGCCCCGTTCCGCGTTTAAGGCCGGGTAAACGGCGTTTTCAGCGGAGAGAACGGTATTCTCAAGGAGCATCGCCCTTGTCATAGGACCCACGCCGCGCGGTACCGGGGTAATCGATCCGGCTACCTTGGACACCGATTCGTAGTCGACGTCGCCGACCAAGCGATAACCCTTTGCCGAAGCGGCATCATCTACCCGGTTGATACCCACGTCAATGACGCAGGCGCCGGGTTTGACCATGTCCGCCGTAACCAGGCCCGGCTTGCCGGCGCAGGCTATCAGGATATCGGCTTGGCGCGCGAAGGAGGCCATGTCCCTTGTCCCAGTGTGGCAGACGGTGACGGTGGCATTCATATCCTTGCGAACAAGAAGATTCGCCAGCGGCTTGCCGACGATGTTCGAACGCCCAAGAATCACAGCGTGCATGCCGGCGGTTGAAAGCCCGGCGGATTGGATGAGGCGCACCACCCCATGCGGTGTACAAGGCAAATAGCAGGGCTCGCCTATAACCAGACGCCCGATATTGACTGGCGTAAAACCGTCCACGTCCTTAGCCGGGTGAAGGGCGGCTATAACCTTGCGCTCGTCTATGTGCCGCGGCAGGGGGAGCTGAACCAGGATGCCGTGAACGCCGGGGTCGGCATTCAATTCGGCTATTATAGAAAGAAGCTCTGCTTCGCGTAGGCTTTCAGGGAAGCGTTTATCCAGGCTCTTTATGCCGATCTCGGCGCAGTCGCGCTCCTTGGAATTGACGTAGGATTGGGAGGCAGGATCCTCGCCCACCAGGATAACCGCCAAGCAGGGCTCGATGCCGCGCGCCTTAAGAGAGGAAACCCTTTGTTTTAGAGCTTCGCGGACCTTTTCCGCCAGTAGTTTTCCGTCCAAAACCTGTGCAGCCATTACCGCCTCCCGGTGCGCGCTTTTAGTTTAGAAGCCCTTCTTCCTCTTGCCGCAAAGCATAATCTGGTAACAACGCTTGCAACCCGGAAAGATTCCGTCCGGGCTGGTTCGCAGGGCATTGCGGAATTTTTTGGCGCGATCGCCATTGTATATTTCGAAAATGCCCTTTTCCCTTATGTTACCGACGATAAAATCCGGATGGTCCGCGCAGAAGTGCACATCTCCGTTGTAGTCGATATTCACCATGAACCATGGAACCTTGCAGTGGTCGCGCACGGCAACGTCCAGCTCGTTATAATACTTTCCGATTACCTTAGGGGTGATTACGGGAACGGTAATGATGGGATGCTTCATC
>JBGSOB010000215.1:0-14046 GCA_041739325.1 Treponematales bacterium | reverse complement strand
ATGGCTCATTGACTGGAAGAATCCCGAAAACAACCACTTCGCAATCGCCGAGGAAGTTACCATACTCTCGCCTTCCGGGGCGGGATATACCAAGCGCCCCGACCTTGTTCTTTATGTAAACGGTATCGCTCTTGGGGTCATCGAGCTGAAGCGTTCCACTGTGTCCGTTGAGCAGGGTATCCGCCAGAACCTCGATAATCAGTCACCAAAATTCATTGAACATTTCTTCTCCACCTTGCAACTCGTCATGGCAGGGAATGACACCGAGGGGCTTCGATACGGCACCATACAGACCAAGGAAAAGTATTATTTGAACTGGCGAGAAGATTCTCCTGTCACTCCGCTCCTCGACCGGCAGCTTATCCAGCTTTGCTCAAAGAAGCGTCTGCTTGAGATCATTCACGACTTTGTTGTTTTCGATGCCGGAATCAAAAAACTCTGCCGTCAGAATCAGTTCGTTGGGGTGAAGGCCGCTCATGATTTTTTACGCCGCCGGGAAGGCGGAATTATCTGGCATACCCAAGGTTCCGGCAAGAGCCTTTCCATGGTCTTCCTTGCCAAGTGGATTCGTGAAAACATGGATGATGGCCGCCTCCTGTTGGTCACCGATAGAACCGAACTCGACGAGCAGATCGAGAAGGTCTTCAAGGGAGTGAATGAGGAAATCTACCGCACGAGGAGCGGCGCCGACCTCATCGCAAAATTGAATGCCACTACCCCGTGGCTTCTTTGTTCCCTGATCCACAAGTTCGGTGGTAAAAACCAAAACGAGAATGAAGAAGATACCTCGGCTGGCAAAGACTTCATAGCGGAATTAAAGGCAGCTCTACCTCCCGGTTTTTCTCCCAAAGGTAATCTGGTGGTTTTTGTCGACGAATGCCATCGCACCCAAAGCGGCGATCTCCACGAAGCCATGAAGGCCATCTTGCCCTCTGCCATCTTCATCGGTTTCACCGGCACCCCCCTCCTCAAGGCCGACAAGCAGAAGTCCATAGAGGTCTTCGGACGATACATTCACACCTACCGTTTCGATGAGGCTGTTCGGGACAAAGTGGTTCTCGACCTACGCTATGAGGCACGGGACATCGACCAGCGGATTTCCAGCTCCGAGAAGATAGACCAATGGTTCGAGGCCAACACTTCCGGGCTGACCCCCATCGCCAAGGCACAGCTCAGGGAACGGTGGGGCCAGATGCAGACACTGCTCTCCAGCCGCTCCCGTCTTGAACAGATCGTCGCCGACATTCAGCTCGACATGGAAACAAAGGATCGCCTGAAAAGCGGTCATGGGAATGCCATGTTGGTGTCATCAAGCATCTACCAAGCCTGCAAGTATTACGAGCTTTTCCAAGGTACCCCACTCAAGGGCAAGTGCGCCATCATCACCAGCTACCAACCGAACCCTGCCGACATCAAGGGTGAAGAAACTGGAGAAGGCATTACCGAGCAGCTTCATCAATACGACATCTACAAGCAGATGCTTGGTGGCATGGATACAGAGACCTTCGAGAAGGAAGCCAAGAAAAAGTTCATCGAAGAGCCGGGACAGATGAAACTGTTGATCGTCGTGGACAAGCTTCTCACCGGCTTTGACGCCCCCTCTGCAACCTACCTCTACATCGACAAGCAAATGCGAGACCATGGATTATTCCAAGCTATTTGTCGGGTCAATCGTGTGGCTGGAGAGGATAAAGATTACGGTTACATCGTTGATTACAAGGACTTATTCATGGCCTTGGAGTCGTCGATGCAGGATTACACCTCTGGGGCGCTTTCAGGATACGAAAAGGAAGATGTGGCAGGGCTGCTCAAGAACAGGCTCCAAGCTGCTCGTGAAGACTTGGAAAAAGCTTTAGAAGAAGTTCAACTCCTTTGTGAACCAGTGGAGAACCCAAAAGACACCGGTGCCTACTTACGCTTCTTTGTGGCAGTGCAGTCTGGAAATACCGAAGAAATGCAGGCTAACGAAGGAAAGCGCATCACCCTTTATAGGTTCACCGCCAAACTCATCAGGGCATTCTCCAATATCGCCAATGAGTTGAAACAGGCCGGATATACGCCTGACCAAATCAAGCAACTGAAAGACTATGTTCTTCACTATACCAACGTCAGGAATGAAGTGAAACTTTCTTCTGGTGATGCCATCGACCTCAAACGTTATGAACCAGCCATGCGTCATTTGATTGACACCTATATCAAGGCTGAAGAGAGTCAGAAGATTTCTGCCTTCGATGACCTATCCTTGGTGCAGCTTATTGTGGAGCGTGGCCCCGATATTTTGGATGATCTTCCTGAGGGCCTACGGGATAATCAGACCGCCACGGCCGAGACTATAGAAAACAATGTCCGTCGTACCATCGTCGAGCAGGAGGCCATCAACCCCAAGTACTACGAGCTTATGAGCTTGCTCCTAAGCGAACTTATACAAAAGCGCAGGGATGAAGCCCTTTCATATAAAGAATACCTTACACAGATCGTCGATCTGGCAAAAAAGGTAGCCAAACCCGGCAGCGGAAAGGCTTATCCGGCTTCCGTCCAATCCCCCGGCCAGAAAGCTCTTTACGACAATTTGGGCAGCCACGATAAAGCTATGGAAGTACATGAAGGTATCCGTCGGGAAGCTCAGCATGGCTGGCGAGAAATCCCGATCCGCAAACGAAAACTTCGGCAATGGTTAGCGAGTATTTTTTCCGATGAAGCTGAGCTTGAGCGAATTTTGGCAATCATTGAAGCTAACAATGAATACTGAGTTTGACAGTTTCAATATCCGGGTTCAAGAGATTTCCGTTCTCGTCACACGCAAAACTGTGAAGAACGTCCACTTATCAGTCTATCCACCGGACGGCAAGGTGAAAATCACAGTTCCAAATTATATCGGCGATGATGCTATCCGCAGCTCTGTCATAGCTCGCCTGAATTGGATTCGGAAACAACAGGAAAAGTTTAGAAACCAAGCTCGACAAAGCAAGCGGGAGATGGTGAATGGCGAGTCAATTTTCTGGTTCGGGCAGAGGTACAGATTGCATATCATCGAGAGTCCGAGAATTTTCCATGTCCGTCAGGAACGGATCGGATTCATTGACCTGTATTGCAAAAGGGAGTCCTCCGCTGAACAGCGGGAAGGCATCCTCAATGAATGGTACCGAAGTCACCTCAAAAGAATAATACCCGATCTATTAGCAAAGTGGGAAAAAATAGTAGGTGTTCAAGCTAACGACTGGGGCGTAAAACGGATGAAAACAAAATGGGGTACATGCAACCTCTGCGCAAAGCGCATCTGGCTCAATCTTGAACTTGCCAAGAAATCACAGAATTGCATCGAGTATGTAATCGTCCATGAACTTGTGCATTTACTGGAGCGGCGCCACAACGCACGTTTCAAGTCATTGCTGACTCAGTTCATGCCACTTTGGCAGCAATATCGAGCTGAGTTGAATCAAGCCCCGTTGGCGGATGAAGAGTGGGGATGCTGATTGAACAACTTCCAAGAATAGCCACAAAAAGGAGAAGTAGATGTATCGAGCGATGGTCATCGAAGCGTTTATCGAATCCCCCAGCGATGTCATAAGGGAACGTGAAACAATCCGGAATGTCATCGATGAATGGAATATAATCCATTCAAAAAGCTCGAACATCATCATTCGCCACCTTGGATGGGAGCGTCATGTCTACTCTTCGATGGAAGATGGTAGAGCACAGGAGAGCATCAATAAACAGATACTTGAAGATTCGGACATCCTTATTGGAGTTTTTTGGACTAGGGTTGGAACCCCTACTGGGGAGTACCCAAGCGGTAGTATAGAGGAAATTGAAAAGCATATTTCTACTGGAAAACCAACTATGCTTTTCTTTTCAAACTCTCCCGTGCCCCCAGATTCGGTTAATCCGGAGCAATACAAAAAGCTCAGTGATTTCAAGGCAAACTGCAAGGAACGTGGATTGGTAACCCCATACACTTCTCTCGAAGAGTTCGAGAGAAGTTTCCGCACACAGTTAGGTCTAATGATAAATACCCACCCCTATTTTAGTTCAATTATTATCCGTGCTGGAGCTGTTGATGTCGAAGCGGCTAGAATAGCAGAACAAGCCATTTATTTATCCGATGAAGCTCAACAACTGCTCAAAGAAATATCCTTTGACAAACATAATGTGCTGGTTATTACACACACCTTTGGAAAGTTTTCGGTTCAAACCAATGGGAAAGATTTCGGTTGTACCGTACCTGATGGCCGGGGGGAGGCACAAATCAATAGTGCAATAAAAGAACTTATCCAGAATGACCTTATACAACAGGCAGATCAAAGAGGAGAAGTCTTCAAAATGACCCAAAAAGGTTTCGGCGAATCCGATTCAATAATCATTCAACCAGAGTGAGAAAGCATATTTCGAGAGGAGTAAGCATATCTTTTGAAGTCAAGGATAGGAAAAGAATATAGAGCGGTCATTCAGGCGCAATGCGTATGCGGGTTTACACGGAGCATGAACCTCGGCGGGGGGAAACTGAATTTTGATTCATTCTGCGGCGGTGGTCGTCGTGAACCTGTTTGAAAAAAAGATGACCTGCCCGAAGTGCCATGTAACGAAAGTTATGCCATACGACGATCCAAGCCCCATACGGCGTTCTGGAAGCGAGGTTGTCTTATCGTAGAACGTCAAAGATGAAATTGGCCGAGAGCTTGTACTTCACAATGGAGACTACCTCTGCCCCGGATGCGGGGAATTTACATTGAACTTCTCCGATGTCGGTTGTTGGGATTGACCGTCCAAAATTCCTTTCCCTTTGCGCCGATCAGGAATCCGTCTTCCATCCACTGAACTTCATGCACATCGACAGAGACGAATACTACTCCTTCGATGAAACTAGGAGGTGTCCCAGTGAGGAGGTGTGCTATGTATCAGGAACTACTGACAACAAAGGATGTGATGAGAATCTATAAAATCTCAATCGCAACAATCAACCGAATGATCAAGGATGGGAGACTGCCGGTTATCCGCATCGGAAGTAGTCTCCGATTCGATCCCCGGGCGTTGGGATTGGTGAAGATCGAGCAATCGCCTGCTCCACCAAAACCGCCCATCGAAGAGCCTAAAAAGGGGGAAACGGTTCTTGAGTCTATCATGCCGGAAATCGAAAAAGCATTCCAACATATCCCCCAATTCGGGGAGATTGGGTTCAGGGTGGCCTTCCATGATTCACGTCCCGTGCGGATCGAGTACAATCCAGTGATTTCTCTCATGCTGGAACCGAGGATTAAAGAGGAACCACCCAAACAGAAAGTGCGTAAGGTTGGACGGCCACCTTTGAGACGGAGATAGACTGGATTCTTTTACGCAAGAACTGGATTTTCCATTTCTTGTTTGGATAAAGGCTTTGGCTCCTTGAGTTTCAGGCCTTTACCACAGACCTCAATCCGGCCGGTTTTCATGAGGATTTTCACGACCCGCCTCATTTTTTGCTCCTTTTTTCTCCCTAATGCATGAGAAGGGCAGAATAGAAAATGCAAAAACGATACAAACGGAGTCAAATGAGGGTGATTGTAAGGTTTTTCAGGAGCGGGAAAGTCAAACTAAATCATTCCATAATAATAAAATGGGCGATACTGGGATTGAAAGCGTGACTTCTACCGTGCGAAGTCGCCATGCCAAGTCAGTCTTCAGCTTTTTTTGTGGGCGATACTGGGATTGAACCAGTGACTTCTACCGTGTGAAGGTAGCACTCTCCCGCTGAGTTAATCGCCCACAAAAAAAGCTCAGAGAGTCGCCTGGCATGGCGCGCACTCTCCCGCTGAGTTAATCGCCCAAACAATGGTCTTTCATCCCCCGAGGAGGATGAAGAACCGAAGTTGACTATACGAAATTCGTCTTGGCAGCGTCAAGGGCGGAGGGCTCAGGCTAAAGCCCCCTGCCAAGGAGCCCGCTACTTGCCGGAATAAAGTTTGGCGTCGAGGGCCATTTTTTCGTCTGAGTCTACAAGATCCTTTGAGATAAGCGGATAGACCTGGGGCACGAAGGCTCGATTAGGATGAAGGATTCCATCGAGGTTGAGATAGGAAAGATTGGCACCCAAAGGCCTAAGCATTGTCTCCATATCCCGGTTCATGATGTCGTAAAGCCGCATCGACTCTGTGAAATTGACCATGGCCTGCGCCCTGTAGGAGGCGTCGCCCAAGCGTGAAGCTAGGTGATAAAGGGATACCCCGAGATTGTTAGTGGAGGTTAAGAGGGTGCGGACAAAACGGCTTTGATCCGGGCGGTTCTGCGGATCGGCGTATTGGATGCGGTCTATCTCGTCCCGCATCAGGTCTATCAACTGCATGTAGAAACCCGCGGCGGCGGAATAATCCTCGCGGTAATAGAGGGTGTTGGCGGTCGAAAGAAGAAGGTTATCGCTAAGGGTAAAATCCGCGGAAGCTTGATAGAAGAAGGCAAGGGCCTCCTTATAATCGGCGCCGCGATATCTGACATAACCGCGCTTGTAAGCGGTGTCCGCGGTGGTGTAGAGGTTGCGCTCCGCGTTCTGGTAGAGGGCAAAGGCGTTCTCAAAGTCGGAGCGGTCGTAATAATAGATGTCCGCCAAGTTGGCGTAGACTTCACCAAAGCGGGCGGAGGCAGAAAGGCGCCGCTTGCTGAGGGCATCTTCATAGGCGTTGATTGCTTTCTGGTAAGACTTCTCGGCGTCCAAATACTCGCGAGCTTTGTAGGACCAGTCACCGCTCCAATTAAGGGTGTCGATATAGGCCGCCAAGCGCTTGCGGGTCATGCTGGGAAGGGCCTCATAGCCGCGCAGGGCGCGGGAAAGGGCCTTGCGCTCCTCTTCCGGGTTGTTCGTGGCGCGGTAGTAGCGAGAAAGCTGATAATGGTTTTCCGGCAGCAGGGGATCTTTTTTCACGCCTAAGAAGAGAATGTCGCGCACCTCTTCAAGCATAGCCTTGTCTATGAGGTAGCCACCCAATTCGGCGTAAATGAAGGAATCCACGCGAGGCTTTTTCTGGGATAAGAAATAGTCTTTAAGAGGCGTGACTTCCTTCATCTTATCCATGCGCATAAAGTAGAGGAGCATCCGCCCCATGTAGACGTCCTTCCTGCCGTATACGCGTATGAGGTGCGCGAAGGTTTTGCGCATGCGCTCCAAGAGATCAAGCCGTAAATCTTCATCGCGGCTCTCCTCGGACCAGGTATAATAGATGTCGCCTAAGAGGAGGAGGCCGTCCGGATCGTTCGGCTTCCAATTCAAGATGGTACGCTTGAGGATAGACTCTGCCTTTTCATAGGCAAGCATGACTTCGGATTCGAAGCGGGCATAATCCATGGCAGCCCGCTTGTCTTTGCCGTAAATGCGGAGGATATCCTCATACTTGGCCTCGGCCAGGCTGTACTGCTTGCTGCGTATATAGGCCTCGGCATAGCGGAAGTACCACGCTCGCACCCGGTTTACCTTGACGGCCTGGGAGAAGAGTCTTTCGGATTGGAGATAGTCCCCCTCTCCGATACGCTCATGGCCCGAGCGGTAGAGGGAGTCGGCATAGAGGGGCTTCCAAATAAACTGATAACCGAGGAAGGTCAGGAGGCCGATGCTGACCAAGATACCGCCCACGAGAGCCAGCAATGGCAGAATATTCTTTTTAAAGGCGTACCAAAAACTCCCCTTTTGCGCCTCGAAGGCCTCACCGGTCCGTTGCTCAAATCCCTTGGGCACGCGGATACGCTTATTAAGGAAGCGCCCAATGAGGGCAGCGGCTTCAGCAGCGTTCCGCCCGTCCACCATGGCTTGAATGATTTGGGCGGATTGGGAGGGGCTCAGGGCATCATTGGCCAAGGCCTGTTCAATCTCAAGGCGCAGGTTGAGGGGATAGGCGAGGAGGGAGTCTTGGAGAAGATCGAGTTCCTTTTCGCTCAGGGAAAGATCAACCGGCAACTCTTCTTCCCCGCCGCCCGCCCCGGATCCCTTTCCATGCTCGGCGTATTCGGCTTGGGAACCAAAGGAGCCAAGGCTTGATTCTGCAGGGCCTTCACCCCAAGCGGAATCTATGGCAAAGGTGTCATGGGCTTCCGGGGGCATATCCAAGGCGGCTAACTCGCTGTCAAATCCATCACTGCCGCCGGATGCCGGGGTATCCATATCACCGAAGTTAAAGGCCGCGAAGGGGTCTTCTTCCGCTGTGGGGGGTACAACGGCCGAGGAGGGTGAAGAAGATTCCGCACTGGGGGGCGCGTCATTACCAGGCCCATCTAGAGGGGCATCCAGGTTGAAATCCGCAAAAGCTGCGTCAAAGCCGCTTATGTCTTCCTTAGCGGCGACCGGCTTTTTGCTAGACGCTGAGCCGCCGCTTTTGGAGCTTGCTTGTCCCAGGCCCTCTTCCGCATAGAGTTCTTCGGGCGCGGGCGTTTCCGCTTCAGGTGAAATGGATGAACCTGATTCAGAGCCGGCATCGGGAAAAAAGTCTGCCCCGAGGGAGTCGGGGTCCATCCCCTCAGGAAGCTCGGAAAAAAGAGGCTCTTCAATCCCAGAGGGCCCTTCCTGAGGAGGAGATTCAAGGCTAGCCGGGGCTTCTTCTGCCTGGACGGCAGAGGCAGTGTCATCGTCAAAGCTCGAAATGTCAGAGGGGAAGGAAAAATCCTTCATAGGATCGACGTCCGCTGTTGCAGCGTCAGCGGATGCGGCGTCACTATCCCCTTCAAGCCCCCCGTCACCCGCAAGGGCCTCTGAGTTTTGAGGCTCAGTCTCCTGGGCATCGATTGCGTCTTCAAAGGGAGCGGCAAAGGACCCGAGGTCGAAGTCTGGCACTGAGCTATCGCTGGGGGGCTCGGAATCTTCTTCCGGGCTTGCGGAAAGTATATCGGCGAAGGGATCTGAAGCCGCCGTTTCGTCGAGGGCCGGGCTGGAGTCGCCAGGATCCGCAAAGGAGCCTAGGTCTCCTAGATCGCCAAAGCCAGAACCATCATCGGCCGGCTCGGTTTCCGCGGGAGAGGGGGATTCAGGCAGGCCCTGAGAAAAGATATCCGAGAGGCTTGGGTCTTCATCGAGGGAGAAATCCGGAAGGCCCGCATCTTCCATGCCCTGAGCGGTTCCGGCTTCAGCCTCATCGTCTAGCCCCGCATCACTTAGCCCCGTATCGCCATCAAGGCCGGGCTCTTCCCCAGGGGAAGAAAGGTCGAGGTCCTGAAGGAGGGAGGAGAAGTCCAATTCTGGCACTTCGGCCTCTGCCTCAGAGCTAGGCGCTTCATCCGTGGAAGGGAGGGCTCCGGGTCTGAAGAGCTCCTCGGGTAAAAGCCTACTGGGAGTGGCGGAGCCCCCAGCCTGTAAATCCGGAGGAAGGGGCTCGGGTTCAGGTGGGGGTGGGAGATCGACGTAGGCTTCGCCCCGAGCGGCAAGGATGGCATCCTCATCGGCTAGGTTACGAAGAGTCTTTTTGAGGCGTGCGATCTCGCGTGGATCCGGCATATCCTCTATATTAGCGGATATTCGCGTAAATAGTTGAGATGCTTTCGCGCAAATGCGTACTTTCCCGGTAATGAGCCTGAGGCTCAAGAAAGCGGACAAAACGGTCGAGAATCTAGCAAGATCATGTCTATACCGCGAAAAAAGAACTTCGGCATCTGTCTATTCCTCCTCTGTCTTGGCTTTGGCGCCCAGAGCCAAGAGGCTTCACGCCTGAGCGTACACACCCACGTAAAAGTGGTGAACCTGACCAAGGCGGCGGCGCCGGAGATATTTGAGGGCGAAGTCATCTTTTCCTCGGACCTGCGGGCGCGTTATGTAGGCATAGGTTTTGCCCATGAGCAATTCAAAACCATCCATCCCTTAAAACAAAACCGCCACGGCATATTCTTCCTTGTTTACCCCATACCAATAAAGATGAAGGATCCGCTACGCTACCGGATGGTGGTTGATGGGATATGGACCTACGACCAGAGAAACCCCTGGCGTGAAACCGCCCAAGAGAGCGGCGTGAGCCTTTCAACCCTCAGCCTGCCCTACTTAAGCGATGAAGAGCCCGGACTCTATAGCATTTTAGGGCCCGATGGCAGGACGGCGCGCTTCCGCTATCGGGGGGAAAGCGGAGAACTCATTACGGTCGCCGGATCCTTCAACGAATGGGATCCCTTTATGTATAAGATGGAGGAAACCGCTCCGGGGCTCTATCAGTTGGAGCTTGAGCTTCCGCGAGGCCTTCAACGCTACGCCTTCATCACCCAGGGCAGGAAGATCCCCGACCCCCTCAATCCGGCCCTTTCCTACAGCCAAGAGGGCAGCCCGATATCGATTCTCGACGTACGCTGATAGATGGGCACGGCTTGCTCAAGCCCTGCCCTTCGGCTACTATGCGGCCCGTGATACGCCACCTTCTCTTTGATCTGGACAATACCCTCTACCCCGCGGGTTCCGGCTTTGAACAGCGGATCGTTGAGCGGATGACGAGCTATGCCGCGGCGCATCTTGGGCTCCCCCTGGAGCAGGCGCAGGAATTGCGCAAAGAACGCCTCTCCCGCTACGGGACGACCCTGGAATGGCTCCAGCGGGAGCACGGCCCCCTGGACCCCGAGGTTTTCTACGCCGCCGTCCATCCTGAGGGCGAGGAATCCATACTCGCCCCGGACCCAGAGCTTAGGCGCCTCCTTGAGTGCGACCCCCTGCCCAAAACCATCTTTACCAACGCCCCCGCCGAGCACGCCCAGCGAGTTCTCACGCAGCTTGACCTGGATGGGATCTTTGGCGGGATCTACGATATTCGCTTTTCCGCCTACCGTGGCAAACCGGCGCGTGAAGCCTTTGAGCGCATTCTGGCCGTTCTAGGCGAAAGCGCGGAGAATGTAGCCTTCTTCGATGACTCTCCCCGCGCCGTGATGACATTCAGGGCTATGGGTGGCCATGGCTTTTTAGTTGATGATCTAGGCATCCACAGGGATTCTGGTCTGGAGTCCCTTCCCAGTATTCATCACTATATTAAGGCCCTCGAGCGCATCCCCACTTTTCCCCTGCAGACTTGAAGTTTCCCCCGGGAAGAGGCTATCATAGCCCATGCGTTTGGAGATTTTTTACAAATCCGGCATTGAGGACGGCCGCGCCCAGGGCATCCTCTCCAGCCTTAAGCAGATACAAGGCGCCCGCTTCAGCCGGGTAGCCGTCGCCGAGGTTATCATCACCGACCTCGACCTACCGCGAGAAAGGCTCTTTTCTCTCTTTGTCGATAAGGTAGTGCAAGACGCCCTGGTCGATTCAGCCTTCGCCCTCCAGGCGGATTTCAGCCAATGGAGCCACTTAAGCGAGATTTCCTACAAACCGGGGGTTACCGATACCCTGGCCATTACCGCCCGCGAAGCCCTACGCCACGAGCTGGGTGAAAAAGCCCTTGAAGGCAAGATTGTCCAAACGGCAAAGCAGATACTCTTTTGGTCGCAAGACCCCATTCCCACGGAAACGATGCAGGCGGTTCTCCGAAGCCTCCACAACCCCCTCATCCAACGCGCGGAGTTGATAAGCCGTAAAGACTGGGACGGCGGCTCACGCCCGCCCGCCCTCTACCCCATCGTGCATGCCGAGGGCCACAGCGACTGCGAAACCTTTCCCATCGCATCCTTTAGCGACGCCGAGCTGGAAAGGCTTTCAAAAGACAGGCTCCTTGCCCTGACCCTGGAAGAGATGCGCGCCCTGCGGGCCTTTTACGCCGACCCCAAAACCCTCAAAGCGCGCGCGCTAGCCGGTCTTCCGCCCCAGGCCACCGACGTGGAAGTGGAGATGATAGCCCAAACCTGGAGCGAGCACTGCAAGCACAAGCTCTTTAACGCCACCATCCACTACGAAGAGGGCGGCAAGACCGAGACGATCCACTCCCTTTTCAAAACCTATATCCGCGCGACTACGGAAAAGCTCGCGCCGCAAAAGCCCTTCCTCAAATCCGTATTCACAGACAACGCGGGCATTATCGGCTTTGACGATGAAACCTGCCTCTGCGTCAAGGCTGAAACCCACAATTCGCCCTCGGCCCTTGACCCCTACGGCGGGGCCATTACCGGCATAGTCGGGGTTAACCGCGACATCCTTGGCACGGGCATAGGCGCCAAGCCCATCTTCAACACCAATGTCCTGTGCTTCGGCATGACGGATACGCCGGAGGCATCCCTGCCCGCCGGCCTCCTCCACCCGCGCGATATCCTGCGCGGGGTGCATAAGGGCATTGTAGACGGGGGGAACCAGTCCGGCATCCCCACCGCAGCCGGGGCCTTTCTCTTTGACGAGTCCTACACCGGCAAGCCCCTTGTGTTTTGCGGCACCGGCGGTATTCTCCCGGCTATGGTCAACGGCCGCCCCTCTTGGGAAAAGCGCATCGAGGCCGGGGACGCTGCCGTCATGCTCGGGGGGCGTATCGGAAAAGACGGCATCCACGGGGCAACCTTCTCCAGCCTTGAGCTCTCAGAATCCAGCCCGGTTACCGCGGTGCAGATAGGCGACCCCATCATCCAGAAAAAGATGACGGATTTCCTCTTGGAAGCCCGCGATCTTGACCTCTACAAGGGTATTACGGACAACGGCGCCGGCGGCCTTTCCTCTTCCCTGGGGGAGATGGCGGAGAGCTCCGGCGGCATCCGCATCGACCTAGACGCCTGCCCCCTTAAATACCCGGGGCTCTGCGCTTGGGAGATCCTGGTTTCCGAGTCTCAAGAAAGAATGAGCCTCTCGGTAGACCCGGCCAAGCTCCCGGCCTTCCTTGCCCTGGCAAAGAAGCGCGACGTGGAAGCGGCTGTCGTTGGCGAGTTCCAGGCTTCCGGTTTTATAGACATCCGCTACGGCGGAAAAACGGTGGGTCTGCTTTCCCTCGACTTCCTTCATCGGGGCATTCCCAAGTTGGAACTCCCCGCGCGCTGGGAAGATCCACGCAGCCGCATTCAAGCCGGCCCGGTGGAGGGGCTTCCCGAGGCAAAAGCGGCCCTGCTTTCCATTCTTGCCGACCCCAACCTCGCCTCTAAAGAAGCCCTAGTCAGGCAGTACGACCACGAAGTCCAGGCTATGTCCATTGAAAAGCCCTTTGTGGGAGAAAAGATGGACGCGCCCTCGGACGGGGCAGTCCTCAAGCCGCGCTACGACTCCTGGAAGGGCGTGAGCGTTACCCACGGAATCTGCCCCCGCTTTGGGGATTGGGACACGGCTGCCATGGCGCGCTGCGCGGTAGACGAGGCATTCCGTTCCCATGTTGCCCTAGGCGGAGATCCAGACCAAGCCTCAGCACTCGACAATTTCTGCTGGCCCGACCCGGCGCTTAGCGCCAGCAACCCAGACGCGCCCTACAAGATGGCCCAGCTTGTCCGCGCTTGCCGCGGCCTCCAAGAGGCCTGTCTTGCCTACGGCCTGCCCCTGGTGTCCGGCAAGGACTCCATGAAAAACGATTCCACCCTGGGTGGAAGGCGTCTTTCCGTCCGCCCCACCCTCTTAGTTACCCTCATGGGCATAGTCCCGGACGCCCGCAAAGCCATTTCGTCAGACTTCAAGGCGGCCGGCGACATCATCTATCTCTTAGGCGATAGCAATGGTGAATTGGGCGGCTCAGCCTACGAACGTTTGTGGCTCAACTCAAAAGCTAAGCGGCCCCAGGGACAATCCCAGTACCGGCCGAGCCCCATGGGCGCCTGCCCCGACCTGGACGCCACCAAGGCCCTTGGATTGTATCGGGCCTTCTACCGCGCCACCGGCGGGCGCCTCATTCGCTCTGCCCACGACCTCTCTGAAGGCGGTTTGGCGGTAGCCTTGGCTGAATCCTGCTTAGGGGGCCGCTGCGGCGCAAGCATCCGCCTAGACGCTCTTCCGGGAAGGCTGGGGGATGTTGATCCTCAGAATCCGGAAGCCCTGGCCCGTCTCCTTTTTGGAGAAAGCCCGGCTCGCCTCCTGGTGAGCGTGAGGGCGGAAGACAGGGAACGCTTCGAAACAAGCCTTTCGGGGCACAATTTCCAGCGTTTAGGCCAGGTTGAGAAGGATCCGGTATTGAATTTCAGCCTGAAGGGCACGATTCTTATATCAGTCGGTATCAATGAGATCGAAGGGGCCTTCAAGAC
>JBGSOB010000171.1:0-4358 GCA_041739325.1 Treponematales bacterium | reverse complement strand
TCCATTCTCTGCACCTTCCAAGCCATCGCATACCCCCTTCACAGAGGGTCTGCATTTGTTCAAAAAGTGTAAAGTATGATCCTTGAGAAGTGTAAAGGATGATCCTTTACTGTACCTCCATACCTATATCGTACCCTTATTCTAACACGGGCCGGGGCGCTTTGCTGGCATATCTGCCTTTCTCTGAGCGAATACTCCGAAAGGTGGATGTCAAAATGACTCACTGTAGGCCTTTCTAAAGTCTTGCTGAAATGTTCAAGCGGGCTTTAGTGTTTCAATTGTTGAAGAGGTGAAAAAATTGGAATCTTAGTGGTGTTTCCCCGAGTCGCCCGACGCGTTATTGCTGCTTATGTTTGGAGTAAAAGTCTTGGGTCCAAAGAATTCAATACAGCTAATGGTTGAGGGCCTGGGAGAGTGTGGATAGGATAAAGGTCCTTCGTACCATGAAGAAATTCGGATTCTCGCCTTCATGATTAGCGTCACCTCCCAGCAGGCGGTAGGGGGGGTAGCTAGCGACATCTTCCAGGCTAAGATAGCCGGGAGCGTCAATCTCCCAGTCGACATCCCAGCAAAAATCATGGGAATCCGCCTCCGTAAGGTCGTCCGTGACTGCGTCTTGGATGAAATTCCTCCATGCTAAAATCCGTGGGACGCTGGCATCTGGATCAAAGAGGCCGCGAGCAGGGTCCATGAGTTCGCGCATGATTTCGCGGTAGCGCTCCAGATAGGCCGGAATGCCAAGTATCCTCAGGGCTAGGGGGCGATTGTTGTTGAAGCCCCAGTTGATGGCCGATCTTGTCCCGAAATTTTCGTTATCCTTGCATACGCCAAGGCTGTTGTCATAGTCGTAAGGAATGTAGAAAACCTTGCCATCCGGTTGAATGTAGAGATAGTAATTATTACAGCCATGCCAGTAATCGTCCCAGCTCCCGGTCGCCGAATCCACCGCGAGGGTTTTAAGGAAGAGATCAATATCCATTCTCCCGGAAATCCAGCTAGGGAATTCATCATCGCTCAGGCTATTCAAATCATGGATAAAAGAAATGAGAGCTTCCTTTGCCGCCGCTAATTCATTCTTCCGGGTTTTGAGGTCGTAGGTGTATCGAAGGGAAAAGTTTTCATCGAGATTGATGGACTCTACTCCGATCCACTCAGCCAGCCCTGGGTTTTCAACCAAGTCTGCAACATGTTCCTCCCCGTCTTGGCCCTCCGCGATAAGGCATTTGAAAAGGAAGCCCTCGGATGAAGAAAAAAGGCCGGACTGGGTGCGTGCCGCGAGATAATCGTTGTCAACCGCCTCCACCATCTCATAAAGACCATAGGGTACTTCGGTCAACCTGCCATCCGACTCACGGATGCGGAGCTTGAGGTGAGCGTATGAGGCCCGTGGCGCGGTCAATACCCCAAAACGACGCAGGAGATCGTAGCAGTAGATTTCCCTCGTGCGCGTTCCATCCCCTTTGAACCATTTAAGGTTGAGCTTGTCCACGCCCAGGTACTCTTGGCCGGGGAGGATTGCGTTGAAATCCAGTTTGAAATGGGCGTGCCTCCAAATCGGAGAGATTGGGTCATGGAGACGTGTGTCCGACTCCTCAGGTCGGCGCCGGCTCGTGTTGCCGCGTAGCCCCAATCCCACTCGTTCGATGACGAAGGCTTCCCCCGCGCGATTGATCTCGAAGCGGGCTTCGACTAATTCTTCATGGTTTTCATTGAAATCATAATACGCGAGGAATTTTCCCCATTCTGAGGCGCCTAGGTCAAGCGTGATCGCCGGTAAATCTTCTAGGTTGAAAATTACGTCGTTTTGCGGCAGATCGGGGTCCGGGGCTTCCGGACTGGGGCTTGGATATGCGCGCTCAAGGTCTGATCCACTCGGATTTGGACAGGCCGAAATGATGACAGATAATACTACGAGTGGCAAAATAAGGCCTTTGAAGAAGGCAGTGGACATCGACACCCCCATGGATTTTGACAAAGACTAGCACGACCTTGGGAAAACAAGCAAGTTTTTCTTTGTGGAATCCTCGCCTCAACGTGCCAAAAGTCACAGACATGCTTTCGTGTCCTAGTTTAGAATTGAACTATGGATATGAATATTGTCTACATTGGCGCATTCCTTGCATTTATTTTCCTGCTTTTTAGACTTTTTGGCTCTAAACGAGCCAGCAGTGAGATTGTGAAAAGGAAAATTGAATCTGGAGCCCTGGTTCTCGACGTACGAAGCCCCGCTGAATTCTCCCAGGGTTCTTTTCCTAAGGCTAAGAACATCCCACTGGATGGCTTAGCGGCCCAGCTTGGTAAGTTAGGTCCCAAGGATAGGGCGGTGGTATGCTACTGCGCCTCCGGCTCCAGGTCGGCTCAAGCCGTATCTATCCTTAAGCGCGCGGGCTTTACGGACGTGGTAAACGCCGGCGGCCTTTCTTCTATGCCCCGTTAGGCTAAAAAAAGGAGGCCGCCCGATAAGGCGCCCTCCTTTATCCTGAATCGGGGTATTTTACCCTCTCGTCTTACTTCCCGAGCTTGGCCTTGGTGGCGGCAACAGCTGCAGCCAATTCATCTTCGCTTGCCTTCTGCCAATTCTGCTCGCGGCCGATCTTGGCCCCCAGGATATTGATATAACCCTTCATGTTAAGGATCTTGCCGCCGTCTTTGATGGTAATGTCGCAACCGTAGACATCGCCCTTTTCGTCGCCCACGTCCACGATCTTTCCATCTCTCCAGACGCCCTCGGATTTCAGCTTGAGGCCCTTAAGCCAGGGGGTCCCGATAACCGGTTTCTGGTCGAATTCCTTCTTTTTGCAGTCGTAGAGGGTCGCGTCGTCCTTGCCCGGTACATGGACAATGGCGCCTTGCAGGCTGCCGTCAACGATGCTGATGCGCCAAAAGCCGGTTACCTTGCCCACTTCTCCCTTCTTGTCGCTGATGCTCTTCCATAGCCCCTCGGCCGGGTCTGCCGCCAGGACGGCTGCCAGGGTCATTAGGGCGCAAAGGATGATGATGATTTTTCGCACGTTGGTCCTCCTTGGATCCACAGGAAAGACTAGCATAGAAACGCCAATCGTCAAGGTCTTGGGCGCTACAGTATGCGTTTTTTTTTAGTGACGGGGGCTTTGAGGAGGCTGATACTGGCCCCATGGGGGCTTTTTAGCCCAGGGCGTTGACCCCACTTGCCCCAGCGGGCTAAAGTGGGGTCATAAGGGGCGCCCCATGGAAAAGAAACGCAGCTGGGAAGAAATCAACGAAAAGATATCCGCAGGCCAAGCCCAGGTCTTTACGGCTGAGGAGGTAGTCGCCATGGCGGCGGAGTCCGGGCCCGAGGAAGTCCTTAAAAAGGCCGACATCGTCACTACCGGAACCTTTGGGGCAATGTGCTCCTCCGGCGTCTTTATCAACTTTGGCCATCCCGAGCCCTCTATCCGCATGGAGAGGCTGGAATTGGGCGGCGTGCCCCTCTTTGGCGGGATAGCGGCGGTAGATGCCTACTTGGGGGCTACCGAGGTATCCCCGGACGACAGCGAGTACGGGGGCGCCCACGTCATCGAGGCCCTTTTGCGCGGTCAATCCCTCCGTCTGCGGGCCTGGGGCAAGGGAACTGACTGTTACCCCCGTCGCGACATAGAAACCTGGGTGAGCAAGGATAGCCTCAACGAAATAACCATGCTCAACCCCCGCAACGCCTATCAAAACTACCCGGCGGCGGCTAATAGCTCGGATCGCCATCTCTATACCTATATGGGCAATCTCCTTCCTAAGCTCAAGAACTGCAACTTTTCCACCTCCGGGGAGCTCTCCCCCCTCTTAAAAGACCCAGATCTGCGCACTATCGGGGTGGGAACGCGGATCTTCTTTTGCGGGGCAACCGGGGTCGTTGCCTGGAACGGCACCCAGTTCAACACCGAACGCCCGCGCAACGATCTGGGCATTCCCCTTTCCAACGCCACTACCCTGATGACGGCGGGCAATCTCAAGGAGATGGACCCGCGCTGGCTTCGCGCCGCTTATTTTGAAAAATACGGGGTAAGCATCTACCTCGGCATCGGTATACCCATTCCCGTCTTGGACCTGGATATGGCTCAGCGCCTGAGCCTTTCCAACTCCCAGATACACACCACCGTTTTTGACTACTCAAAGCCGGATCATCCGCCCCTAGGCCAGGTCTCCTATCAAGAACTGCGCTCAGGCTGGATCGACTTAGGCGGCAAGCGGGTTAAGGCCGCGCCCCTCTCATCCCTGGCAAAGGCGCGGGAGATAGCGGATGAACTCAAGCGACGCATCCAGTCCGGGGCCTTTGGCATAAGCCCTCCCTCTCTGCCCTTTCCCGCCCACGCCAAGCCCCAGACACTTGTCGTCAAGGATAA
>JBGSOB010000151.1:0-49838 GCA_041739325.1 Treponematales bacterium | reverse complement strand
GACTAAGTATCAATTGCAGTGTAGTTTTCCGCCCGGATGGTGAAATTGACGGAACTAAGCATTTTGTCAAATACCCTATCCCGAAGCCCAGTCCTGTG
Source organism: Treponematales bacterium (assembly GCA_041739325.1). Taxonomy (GTDB): domain Bacteria; phylum Spirochaetota; class Spirochaetia; order Treponematales; family JBGSOB01; genus JBGSOB01. Next base: position 49,740 of record JBGSOB010000151.1, on the reverse strand, counting down.
CTGGGAAATGAATAAGTCTGTATCAAAGTTGGAGAATCGTATGGCAAAGAAATTGTGTATCCTGTTGGCTATTGGCCTTGTATTTGGCATGAGCGCTTGTTCGCTCATGGAGAACAGCTCCGTCACTGAAAAGAGCAATGTTATCATAACCGGCGAGCCGGCGATTGATGCCGCCTCTATATTTTACAGTGATGATGAACTAAAGAACCTGAACCTCTATGCCGGCGGCGACGCTGAGAGCCGCGTGATAGCCTCGAACACAAAGCTATCCGTAATCGTAAACGGCCCCCTTAACGACGCTCGCCTCATCCGCGGCAAGAAGCTTGCCGTAAGCGCCCTTCGTGGAAGCGCCGCGCCCGTGGGAGAAACCTACAAGGTCTACTACGGTATCGACGCTAGCCGCATGTACGACTATAAGGACTTGGTTACTACCGGTTACGGCAACATGGTGGCTATCTTTGACCTGCCCTACACTCCCACATCCAAGAGATTCTACTACTACGTAGTGGGCAATAAGGGCACGACCTTCAACAACAACGGTATTCCCTTCTCCCTCCCTATTATGGATTCTGCCGTAAGCCTGCGCCTTTACAACAATCAGATTACCCTCAACTACTCCGGCCCTGCTGCCGGTGATGGCTGTTACCTGCACTCCGGTTGGAACAACTGGAGCAATGTCAGTGACACAGGCATGACCTATATCGGCTATTCAATCACCAAGTACGCATCTCCCGGCGGCTATGCCTCTGTGGTTCTCAACGTTCCCAGCTGGGCAAACTACAGCGACTTTGTCGTGAAGAAAGGCAGCCTTACCGACAACAACGCTGGCGCCGACTGGCACTACAGCCTCAAGCCCCTTGTGGACGTAAGCTGGACCGACAACTCCGCAGGCAAGAAGAGCGTGAACATCTATTACTCCGCTGGCACCCTCAACCCGCCCATTGCCCACTACGGCATTAACAACTGGTTGGAGACAAAGGACAAACAGCTTTCCTCCACCGGCGGCGGCCAGTGGGCTTCCACCGTGGCTATCAACCCCAACGCGGCAACCGTAAATGTCTGCTTTAAGGACGCTTATGGAAACTGGAATAACAACTTTGGCAAGAACTGGGTCTTCACGGTAAACTAAAGAAGGGCGGTCTAGAGCCTCCAAATACAAAATCTGCTTAAAAAGGATTCTTCGCTTTTTGTGGAAGGGCATGGCTCTGTTTCTGAGGGAACTCAGTTTCATTGGCCATGCCTTTTTTCGTGAGGAATTCCGAGAGAACGGGCTATTTCTTTTTTCTTGCTACAAGCTGATTGGCCGAATGGAAGTGAGCTTGGGAGCCCGGATGGGCGTCTTCAAAGATAAAGGATTGGAAATCCAGGATCTGCCAGTCTTGGTAGAGGCCTTCGATCTCCCCCTCCCCGGCTAAGCCCGTGGCAAAGGGGGCTATGTCTGGGGCCGGTTTCTGCGTGTCGGTAAAAATGCGGATGATATGCATGCCGCCGGGATTGGTCCCCTCCTGAGCCAGTTTGATAAAGGCTGTCCAGTCATGCCTGAGCACAAGATGAAGGCTGTCAAGGGAAATGACAAGGTCGAATTTTTGCGAGAATCTATAGGTGGCGATATCGGCAAGCTCAAGCTCGATCTCGGCGCCGACGTATTCGGCAAGCTTGCGTGATTTTTCAATGGCCGCGGGGGATATGTCAAAGCCGTAAAGGCTTTTAAAACCGCTTCTGGCGAGGTAGATTAGGTCTCGGGATTCCCCACAGCCGGCATCGAGAACCCTCCAATCACCCTTAAAGAGGCGACAATTCTGCTCGACTACCTGATTGGGAGAGCTGCCGAAGGCTGAGGCCAAGGGATCACGATAGAGGGCCTCCCAATAGGGTTCTGGTTTTTTACCTGTCTCCACTATGCAATTCCTCCACTTCCTCAGGCAGTCTTATGCGCGAGGGATTGAAGCGGGTAGCCCGGACCGCAGCCGCGGTCTGCCGCGGCGAGGACCGTACTACCCGCGTAAAGCCCGGTTTCTCCGGCTTATAAAGCCGGAGAAACGCGCCCTGGATTTTTACGAGCGCTTGTAGTTTTTAATCTCTTGGCGGATTCGTGCGCAGAGTTCCGCCCTGGGCAGACGGATCTGTTCCATGGAGTCGCGGTAGCGCAGGGTGACCGTGCCGTCTTCTTTTGACTGGTAGTCTACCGTGACGCAAAAGGGGGTGCCGACTTCGTCTTGGCGGCGGTAGCGCTTGCCGATGGCGCCGGACTGGTCGTAGTCCGCCACGAAGTCTTCCTTGAGTTCCTTTTGAATCTCTTTGGCCATTTCCGCCAAGCCGTCCTTCTTCATGAGGGGGAGTACGGCTACGGTGATGGGAGCCAAATCGGGGTGGAAGCGCATGACGGTGCGCCAGTCGTCTTCGTTGCCCTTGTCGGCTACCTTCTCTTCCTCGTAGGCGTCGCAGAGGATCATGAGAAGCTGACGAGTCAGGCCGGCCGAGGTTTCGATGATGAAGGGAATATAGCGCTCGTTGCCGTTGTCTTGGTCTATGTACTGCAGGTCCTTGCCGGAGAATTCCTGGTGGCGGCTTAGGTCGAAGTTTGAGCGGTTGTGCACGCCCTCGAGCTCCTTCCAGCCCATGGGGAATTCGTACTCGACGTCGTATGCGTCCTTGGCGTAGTGGGCAAGCTCTCCCGGGCCGTGCTGGTGCCAGCGAAGTTTGTTCATGCGCACACCCAACTTTTCAAAGTAGGACCAGCGCTGGGTGCGCCAGTAGTCGAACCATTTTTCGTCTTCGCCGGGCTTGACGAAAAACTGCATCTCCATCTGCTCGAACTCGCAGGTGCGGAAGATGAAATTCTTGGTGACTATCTCGTTGCGGAATGCCTTGCCTACTTGGGCGATGCCGAAGGGGATCTTCATGCGGTTGGATTGGGCGATGTTCTTGTAGTTGACGTAGATTCCCTGGGCGGTTTCCGGGCGGAGGTAGATGGTGTTGCTGGATTCTTCCACCGGGCCGATATGGGTCTTGAACATGAGGTTGAACTTTCGGGTGTCGGTGAGCTCACCGCCGCATTCGGGGCAGATTTTTTTTGCTAGTTTGTCTTGGTCTATCATGTCGGCGCGGAAGCGCTGCTTGCACTTCTTGCAGTCCACCAGGGGGTCTGTGAAGTTCTCCACGTGGCCGGAGGCTTCCCAAACGCGGGGGTGCATGAGGATGGCTGCGTCCAGGCCCACGATGTCGTCGTGGAGCTGGGTCATTTCCTTCCACCAAAATCTCTGAATGCGGTTTTTAAGCTCGATGCCTAGGGGGCCGTAGTCCCAGGCCCCGTTTTGGCCGCCGTAGATCTCGGATGACTGGAAGACGAAGCCGCGGCGCTTGCAAAGCGATGTCAGCTTGTCCATGGAAAGTTCGCGATTCGGTTCTGTTTGTGCCATGCTGTACTCCTAGCCTGCCCTCCATGGCGCGGAGGGGGGCGTGGTGTCGCGTCGATTTTTTTCCCGCAAGGGAGCTATCGAAGCGCCTGGGGAGTATAGAACGGAGAGCGGAGGGCTGGCAAGAAGGGGCCCGAGAAAGGGTGTTTTCTCGGGCAAGAGGGCTTAGCCATGATTGAGTTCGCGGATAAGTGTTCCCAGGAAGCTGAGTAGGAGGGCTTGGCTGAGGGGTATGGCAGCGAGAATGGCGAGGGGTACCGGAAGGGGAATGTAAAAGAGGAGGGCTAAACCTGAGAGAGTTCCTAGAATGAGGAAGAGGAAGAGGGCAAGGATGCGGGCAATGACTTTTGTGCCCTTCACGAAGAGGCAGGCCAGGCCAAAGATGTAAAAGAGGGCTGCCGCGGCTAAGAAGGCAAGCAGTTTCTCTTTGGGGAGATGGATAGCCAGCCAGGCAAGGAGCGAAGGCCCCTTTTCTTTTTCAGCTGCGGGGCTGCTCGCCTTGGGGGCTGGGCTAGCCTTTGCTGCGGGGCTTGGCTTTGGCGCCACCGTGGCCTTGGGAGAGGGGCTTGCCTTGGCCGGAGGTTTTTGGGTCTGTATGGCTTTTACGGGTGCTGCGCTGACTGCCGCTGGGTTTTCACCCTTGGCGCTTATTTCCGCAAGGAGGGAAGAGTAGCTCTCCTTAAGGAGGGCTTCCTTCATCTTTGAGCGGTCGATGGCGTCAAGCTTGCTTAGGGTAGATATTCGCGAACCAAGGGTCATCTGCTTATAAATGGGTCGGAGAATGGGAGGCAGGATAAAGCCGACAGTGAGGATGATTGCCATGACGATAAGGAGTGCGCGCATGGAGCGGAAGGCGAATAAAGTCAAGATACGACTGACAAGCTGCCCCATGAATATCCTCCAGAAAGCCCCAAACTGATAGCAGAGGCCGACGCCCTACCCGCCCTCTAGTATAAACTGAAGTGGATGCATACGCAAAGGATATTCGATCTTCGCGCAGAGCCTTCTTAAGACTGTTCTTGAGCTGAGAGGCCCGGACTTGTTCCGCCAAACCAGGAGTCGATGAGGGCGGGTAAGGGGCTCTTCCAAGAGATGTGCTCGAACTCCGTTTTTTCCGGCATAAAACGGTAGTCGCGCGCCCAGTCCCTTCCCCGCCGGCTTAGCTCGGCAATGGCCTCAAGGATGTAGTCCAGCTCATCATCACTCATACAGGGATGGAGGGAGAGCCGCACCCAGCCCGGCTTTTCCGAGAGATCGCCTGATTCTATGGAACAGGCGATAGAGCGTGATTTTTCCCTGTCAACGTTCAAAAGGTAGTGACCGTAGGTACCGGCGCAAGAACAACCGCCCCTGACTTGTATTCCGTAACGGTCGGAGAGGAGCCTGACGACAAGGTTGTAATGGATGTTCTCAATGTAAAAAGAGAGTATAGCCAGGCGATTGCGAACATCGGGGGCAAGTATTTTTAGGCCGGGGACGGCATCAAGGGCTGAAAAGGCCCGCTTGAGGAGTTGCTTTTCACGCGCATGCATGAAGGCAGTGCCCATCGAGTCTTTGAGCCTGATGGCGAGGGCGGCGCGCATACTCTGGAGGAAGGCAGGGGTTCCTCCATCTTCCTTAGATTCGAGATCGGCCAGATAGTGGTACTCACCCCAGCGATTGGTCCACAACACGGTTCCACCCCCGGGTTGGTCCGGCGCGCGGTTGAGGTTGAGACGGGAATCAAGAATCAAAACACCGGCGCTCCCCGGTCCGCCTAGGAATTTATGTGGCGAAAAATAGATGGCGTCCAAGGCGGCTTGCGGGTCTTGCGGGTGCATGTCTATGTCTACGTAGGGCGCTGAGGCGGCGAAATCCACAAAGCAGAGCCCTCCATGGCGGTGCATGATCCGGGCCAGTTCATAATAGGGAGGTTGGATGCCGGTAACATTCGAACAGGCGGTAAAGGAGCCTATTTTGAGCTCTCGGTCCCGGTAGCGGTCCAGAGCTTCTTCGAGCCGCGCAAGATCCACCATGAGTCCGTCTCCCGGCTCAAGCACGACTACCTCAGCTAAGGTTTCCAGCCAGGATGTGTGGTTTGAATGGTGCTCCATGTGGGTAAGGAAAACCACAGGGCGTTTTTTTCCGGAAAAGGATTCCGATAAGGCTAGATCCCTGAGGGACTCAGGCACCTTGAGCCCGAGGATTCTCTGGAGTTTATTCACCGCCGCCGTCATGCCTGATCCGCAGAGAATGAGGATATCCTTCTCCCCGGCATTGACATGGGCTTTGATGATGGCTTGGGAGCGATGATAGGCAAGGGTCATAGCCCTACCCGTCTGCGAGGATTCCGAATGGGTATTTGCCGTCCAGGGCCCGATATCCTTCGTCAGGGTATTTTCAATAGGGGCGTAGAGACGGCCTGAGGCTACCCAATCCGCATAAACGAGGGGCAAGCTGCCCAGGGGGCCATCGATGCGGGCGTCAATGCCGACGATGCCTTCCCTAAATTTATGAAAATAGGATTCTAGGTCTATAGGGGGTTCCACCCCATGAGGCTAGCACGCAAAAGCGCTGTAGACAAGATAAGGCTACAGCCCTGCGCTTTTACTCCTTGATGGATTCGAAGTATTCAAAGGCGTCTATGATATCCAAGTATGCACCGTCAAAACCGGCGTTTTGAAGGAGTGAAAGGTAACCGCCAAAACCCAGGATGATATCCTGCCAGGCAGCTTCCCAATAGAAAACCTTGTAGTTTCCCTCCCAGTCTGGATTTTCCGCGTAGAGCCAGGCGGGCCTTCCCGGCTTCCATGCCTGATTCCAATACCAGCGGTAGGATTCGGCCTCGCCAATGCTCATGTAGGCTATCAAGAGCCGGGCGCCACCCTGGGCTTTGTTTCTCAAAATAGACAGGTCAGAGGGGCTGAGGATCAGGCCCTCTGCGTCGAAGGCATCGATAATGAGGATATCGTAGGCGCTGTTTGAAAGGGCATCGATATAGGCAGCCTTACTTGCAAAGCCCGATGGATTGATGATGTAGCCAAAGTTGCTTGCCTGCCCCAGGCTTAGGATGTCGCGATTGTTTTCTCCAGGGAGGATGGTCGGATATTCTGGCAGGGTATCAAGCATGCGGCTAAAAGCCGGAAAACAGAGCAGATCGGCGGCGCTCGAACGCGCGAGTGCATCGTCCGCTTGGGCAGTACTCTTCACGTAGTCTATTGAAAGCCCTGTCACGCCTGCGCTCTTTGCAAGGGCAAGGTAGGCAAGCCAGGGTCCCTGGACCGAGGCTGGGGTGGCATCCCCATCCTTGGGAAAGCCGTAAAAGAGATCCTCCCGCCCACAGCCCTGGACGGCCGCCGCATAGTCAGAAGCAAGCGGACCCTCAGGGCCCTGGGCTAAGGAAAAGATGTCTTGCCCATTCTGGGGGATTATGATGAAGTCCGGGTTGTGCAGGCGGGCAGCCTGGCCTATCTTGATGACAAAGTCCCGCATATCGGCGCGGAAATCCCTATCCGGCACGGGGAGATGGTCGCAGGAAAGAAAGCCGCAGGAAAGAACGAGGAGGCTACTCAAGAAAAGGATAGGACTAAAAAACTTATAAGTAATCATAGAGTCATTCTAGCGCGTTTTACGCCGCTTAGCTTGTTTATTTTAAAATGACACCTTACGCGATTTTTAGGAGAGCCTTTTAAGAGAGGGGGAGAACATCGAACTCAAGGTACTTATGCCAGGTTTCCGTAAAGTACATTTCATTGGCGCTGTGGCAGGATATGCTCAGCCGTACCGTCTTAAAATCCCAGCTGCAACCTTCCCGCCCGAAGGGCTCCAGGGGTGGGCCGAGGCGCGGAAGGAGCCACTGGTATTCTTCAAGCATACCCTCTTCCGGCCAGCCGTCAAATCCATAGCCGCGTCCCTTGCAGTTTATCCTAAAAAGACCGCGAGGCGTGCGCATGGAACCAGTGCTGATTTCTGCCTCATAGCCACCGAGAATCGATTCATCCGCCCAGGTAAGAATATCACCATCGGACTCAACCCCAGGCGTGTTAAGGAGAAGGCTCAAGGAGGCATTCCATGGGAGGAGGCAGGCACGGCGTTCAAGATAGAGCCCCTGGGAAAGCAGGCGGGACCAGGATTTTTCATCCATAATTCCCGCCGCAATCGCGTATTCCAGATCAGGGCTGAGCTTTAAAGATTCCAGATTTTCCACACCCTGGCCTTTTTCTCAGCTGCCTTTTTTCTCTATCTTAGCCCAGGTGTCGCGCAGGGAGACGGCGCGGTTAAAGACCTTTTTCCCTACCGTGGAAGAATCCGGGTCCACGCAGAAATAGCCGGTACGCTCAAACTGGAAGCAGTCCCCCGCCTTTGCCGCGGCCAAGCTTGGTTCTCCATAAGCGGCGTTCAAGACGGAGAGGGAATCCGGGTTGAGCCCGTCCAGCCAGCTCTTGCCCTCGGGAACGTCCATGGGGCGTTCGGGACTGAAGAGCTTATCGTAGAGCCTTATCTCCAGGGGGAGGGCGGCAGCTGCAGGAACCCAATGGATAGTGCCCTTGACGGCCTTGTTGTCCTTGGCGTTTCCCCCCTTGGTGTCCGGGTCATAGCTACAACGAACCGCGGTGATTTGGCCGGATGCCGGATCCTTATCAAAACCGGTGCAGGTGATGATGTAGGCGTAGCGCAGACGCACCTGGTTTCCCGGGAAGAGGCGGAAGTATTTGGGCGGCGGAGTTTCCATGAAGTCATCCCGCTCAATGTAGAGCTCGCCGCTAAAGGGAATCTTGCGCGTTCCGGCGCTTGGGTCTTCCGGATTGTTGACCGCTTCAATCTCCTCTACTAGGCCCTTTGGCCAATTCTCTATGATAAGCTTGACGGGATTGAGGACGGCCATAACGCGATTGGCGCGCTTATTCAGGTCTTCGCGCAGGCAGTGTTCCAAGAGCTGGATGTCTACCATCGAGTCCGTCTTAGCCACGCCTATGCGCGACATGAAGTCTTTGATTGCCAGGGGGCTGTAGCCGCGACGGCGCAGTCCGGCCAGGGTGGGCATGCGCGGATCATCCCAGCCAGTCACCCTACCCTCATTCACGAGATTAAGGAGCCAGCGCTTGGAAAGCACCGTATGGGTGATGTTAAGGCGAGCGAATTCGATCTGGCGGCTGGGGAAGACGCCGCACTCGCGGATAAACCAGTCATAGAGGGGGCGGTGGATTTCGTATTCCAGGGAGCAGAGGGAATGGCTTATTTCCTCTTTGGCGTCGGAGAGGGGATGCTGGAAGTCGTACATTGGGTAGATGCACCAGGTATCCCCTACGCGGTAATGGGGCTCGCGGCGGATGCGGTACATGACAGGGTCGCGCATAACCAAATTGGGGTGGGCCATATCTATCTTGGCGCGCAGCGTTTTTGCCCCGTCGGCGAATTCACCCTCGCGCATGCGCTTAAAGAGGTCCAGGTTTTCTTCCACGCTCCTATCGCGATAGGGGCTGTTCTTGCCAGGCGGGGTAAGGGTTATGTTGTTTTTATCCGGGACAGCCGTGCCGCGGTAAACGCGAATCTCCTCATCAGAAAGATCATCTACGTAAGCCAGGCCCTTTTTAATGAGACCGATGGCAAGTTCGAAGAGATACTCGTAATAGTCAGACGCAAAATATTCACGGTCCTCCCAATCAAAGCCAAGCCATTTAATATCTCTTTTAATGGCATTGACATAGGACATATCTTCTTTTTCCGGGTTGGTATCGTCGAAGCGAAGATTGCAACTGCCGCCAAACTCGGCCGCCATGCCAAAGTCAATGGAGATAGCCTTGCAATGGCCGATATGCAACCAGCCGTTGGGTTCCGGGGGAAAACGCGTGCGCACGGCTTTTACCTTGCCGCTCTTTAAGTCTTCGGTGATTGCTTCCTTGATGAAATTGGATGGGAGATTATTTTCTTCCATGGAGGGCTCCTTTCCGCGCTTCAGAGGCGTGGTAAGCCTATTGTGCCGGAAAGACTTGACCGTGGTCAAGGCCAAGGGTTCTAGACGATGTTCGCGTTTTTTTCTTGCGTATTCGCCTGCGCGGGCCCATACTGGAAATTATATGTGGGCAGGGAAAAAAAGCCGGAGCTGGGGCATCGGACGAATAAGCTTTATGAGCATCTTCATCACCTGTGTCGTGATGATAATCGTGTGGGACGGCTTTCTCGTCATCCGCGGTTGGTTCGGCCGTCAGGAAGTCAACCATGAAGCCGCGCGTCTAGTGGCCGACCGCTTGGCATATAGCCTGATTACTCCCCTATGGAATTACGATGACGCCGAGGTACATAAGATCGTCGGTTATGAAATAGCATCTCCTCAAATATATGCCATTGTTGTCACGAACGACTCAGGTCTGGTTCTGGCCAGTTTAGGAAAAACGAATTCTGGGGAGATAGGCGATTTTTCCCCGGATAAACCGGGGGCCAAGGGTGGAATCGATGGATCGATCAGGCTTGAAATAAAAAAATATGATCACAAACTTGGTGAACTCCTCATCTACGTAGCCGGGGAGTCAGCTTCCGAGATCCTGTATTCGATTGTAAGGGAAAAGGCCCTCGAACTCCTCTTTTTTACATCCGTCCTCATGGCGGTTATCTTTTTCGTCATCCGTCGCAACCTCATCAAGCCGATCTCAGAATTGGCGTCATCGCTGGAAAGGATACCTGTCGGCTCAGCCATTCCCCCGCCTACAGGCGGCTCCCACGAGATACGCGGCTTGGCTGAGGCCTTCAACCTCATGACCGAGCGCTTGTCCGCGTCGATGTCGGAGAAGGAGCTCCTTCTTACCGAGCTTACCCATCAACAGGAACTCCTTATTTCGCTTTCTTCCAATGTTCCGGGAATCCTCTTCCGCATGGGCCCTCCGCCACAGGAAGGCCTCCTCTTTTTAAGCGAAAACGCCATTTCCATTTTCGGGCACTCGAACAAGGAATTTCTTGCCCCCGGGGGCAAGCGGCTCCGCGATTTCATCCAAAACCAGGATCGAGCCGAGGTGGAGGAGAAAATTTCGGCGGCTTGGGGATCGGGCAGCCGCTACACGGTGGAATATCGCATCATCGATTCTCAAGGCAATCAGCGCTATTTGCATGAGACGGGGCAGGCGTCTTTGGACCATGAGGGCAAAGCCCGCTGTTTGGATGGGATAGCCATCGACGTGACGGATGAAAAGGCAAAGGAAGAGCTCTTGCTCCAGGCCCAGAAGATGGAAACGATAGGCACCCTTGCCGGCGGCATCGCCCATGATTTCAACAACATCTTGACGGTGGTTATAGGTTCCACATCGATGCTCAGGCTCTACCTGGATTCAGGCAGGATGGACAAGGAAGAAGTTGACCAACAGATCAACCTGATAGATCAAGCGGCAACCAGGGCTTCGACCTTGGTTACGCAGTTGTTGACCTTATCCAGGCGACAAGAAACCCGACTTGAACCGATTGAGCTTTTTAGCTCGATCGGGCGCGTGAAAAAGCTTTTAGCCGGGTCCATCGACAAATCGATATCTATTGAAATTGAGGGTTCAGACGCCCGGCACATGATAAACGCCGACCCGGTGCAGGTTGAGCAAGTCTTGTTGAATCTTTGCATCAACGCCAGCCATGCCATGACATTCATGCGAGAAAAGGGCCAGGCCTGGGGCGGGCGAATCCTTATGTCGATACGCGAATGCCAGGCAGACGACCCCATTTTGCTGCCCTATCCGGACGCCGAACCCCGCAGCTACTGGCTTTTGAGCGTTTCCGATAACGGCATAGGTATGACAAGCCAGGTAATGGCCCGTCTTTTTACCCCCTTCTTCACCACCAAGGCCAAGGGGCAGGGCAGGGGCTTAGGGCTATCCATCGTCTATTCCATCATGAAAAGCCACCATGGCTTTATCGGCGTGGATTCTAAACCCGGAGAGGGTACCCGTTTTAACCTCTTTTTCCCTCAAGCGGGAGATGTGCATGAAACGAGCTTGAGCTCGGATATAAAAGAAAACCAGCTTAAAGGATCGGGAACGATACTCATAGTCGATGACGAGGAGGCGATCCGCGTTATGGCAGAGCGCGTGCTTGGGGATGCCGGCTACACCGTCTACGCGGCCGCCGACGGGGAGGAAGCGCTCAAAATCTATCAAGCATCAGGAAGTTCCATTGACCTTGTAATTCTAGATATGGTCATGCCCGTGCTTTCAGGCAGGGAGACCTATATGGAAATGCGCAAGATGAATCCAGAGCTAAGGGTTCTTCTTTGTTCCGGCTACAAATACGATGAGCGCGTGCAAGAGGTATTGGAATACCCAGGCGTTGAGTTTCTCAACAAACCCTATACCCTCTCAAACCTTAGCAACAGCATCCATGCGATGCTGAGTGAAGGCAGCCCCAAGCTAGAGAACTCAACCCATGAAATCACCTAGCGCAGGGAGGGCTTTGGTCTTCCTCTACTCGGTTATGGCCTTAGCGTACTCCTCGATTTTGGGAGCACAGGCGATAAGTTCTGCGAGTAGAATTGAAAAAAAAGGGGTTCTGTACATGACGGAAATTTCCCCGCCGGACAAGTTTATCAAGGAGGACAAACTTGTCGGGCTTTTCGTTGAAACGCTGAAACTCATCTGGACTGATTTAGGCATAGAGGGCGAAGAAATCCAAATATTCCCTTGGGCGCGAGCCTATCAGAATCTGCTGGATAAGCCGGATACGATCCTCTTTTCCATTGCAAAAACTAAGGAGCGTGAAGGGCTTTTTAAGTGGGCAGGCCCCCTGCGCAAGACTCGCTTGGTATTGATAGCTAAGAAAAACAAGTCAATAACGCTCAAAGATATGAGCGCAAAGAGCCTCTCTGCGTACCGGCTTGGCAGCGTGACTAACGACGCTGCGGAGCAGCTCTTGGTCTCACGGGGCCATGAACTGAAAAACTTGGATAGGTCGGAAGCTTTTCGTTCCCTTATACTCAAATTAATCTCAGACCGAGTGGATATCGTCACCTATGGTGAGATGCCCTTTTTTGCCTATGTTCGGGAAAATGCCCTCAACCCTCATGATTTCGAAGTGATTGCCGTACTTGAGGAAGTTGAACTCTACTATGGGTTCAATAAAAATACGCCCATGGAGAGAGTCAAGGACTTTCAAGCGGCGCTAGATAGGGTTAAGGCTAGTAAAAAGTTCAAAACAGTGCTTGATACCTACTACATACCCCAAGGATCCAGAATCCCTTAATCAAAAACGTCCTTGACTTCCCTTACTACGTTCGCAAAACCGCCAAAGCCATCCCCACCCTTCTCCGAGCCGTTTCCAAGCCAAGGAGGCGCAAGCTTCCTAAAAGGGGCGGACTTACCTTGGAACCGGTAAGGGCGACACGCAGGGGCATCATGACGTCACCCATCTTGGCGCCCCATGCCTCAGCCTTGCTGCGAATAAGAGCCTCAGCCTCTTCCTCGGGTAGGCTTATAAGGTCGGGAAGGATCTCGGATACTAAGCTTAGCAATTCCCGGGTGCGTGCCTGCTCAAGTTTCTTAGGAATGAATTCCTGGGCCGCTGGCATCACGGGGTCTGAGAAAAGATAGGCGGCAATCGGTGGGGCGTCTTTAATAAAGGAGATGCGCTCCTTAATGAGGGTCATTGACTTGAGCAGAAGATCAAGCTGGGCCGCGTCGGGTTCTGCCTGAGCGGGGCCAAAGAGATTAGCGTGGCTGGCAAAGGGTAGGATGAGCTGGACAAGCTCGGCATCCGCGCGTTGACGGATATACTGACCGTTAAACCACTCGAGCTTCTTATAATCAAAAACAGCCGGTGCTTTGTTCAGCTTATCGATGCTAAAGAGCCCCTCCATATCCTTGAGGCTATAGATGTCCCTGCCGTCTTGGTAGGAGGCGCCAAGCATGCCCACATAATTAAGGAGTGCATCCGGCAAATACCCGGAATCCCTAAATTCGTTGACGCTCGTGTCTCCGTGTCGCTTGGAAAGCTTGTGCCCATCTTGTCCCATAACCATGGGCAGGTGGCAGTACTCAGGGTGCTCCCATCCGAAGGCGTTATACATAATGACGTGCAGGGGCGTGGATGGAATCCACTCTTGGGCGCGCATCACGTGGCTTATCTTCATGTAATGATCGTCAACCACGTTGGCAAGGTGATAGGTGGGGAAGCCGTCGCTCTTAAGTAGGACGGGATCTGGGTTGACGTCCGAATTCTTCCACTCGATGGGACCTAAGAGTTTGTCGGTAAAACTGGTGACTTCGTCGAGGGGGATCTTGAGGCGGATGACGTAGGGCCGGCCCTCCGCCAGATAGGCCTTGGTCTGATCCTCGCTTAAGGAGCGGCAATGGCGGTCGTAACCGGTAACCCCGGTTTTTGAGTCGTCTTGGGCCTTGCGCATGGCCGAGAGCCTTTCTTCGTCGCAAAAGCAGTAATAGGCGCCACCCTTTGAGACAAGCTCAAGGGCGTGTTTGCGATACAGCTCGAAGCGCTCGGACTGGACATAGGGCGCAAAAGCCCCCCCCTTATCGGGGCCTTCATCCCAGCTGATACCCAGCCAATTGAGGGTATCGAAGAGGTTTTGTACGTATTCCTGGGCAAAGCGGCTGCGATCTGTATCTTCCAGGCGAATGATGAATGAACCGCCCTGAGCGCGGGCAAAGAGGTAGTTGAAAAGCGCTGTTCTTACCCCGCCGATATGCTGGAGGCCGGTGGGAGAAGGTGCATAACGTACGCGAATGTCCATGAGCGACTCCTTTGATGACAGTCTGGAGTATAGTCTTATGGCCGGGCAAGGGTCAAGAATGGGGTGTTTTTCGGGAAAAAAGCGGGCTTTAGCGAGTGGCGGAACGGAGAAAGGACGAGAGCATGACGAGGATAAGGGAGATAAGGGCCGAAAGGGCATAACCGCTCAGTCCTAGAGCTTTTCGCGGGATGGATTCCTTGCGCTTGGAGAGGCTCAATACGACAAGGCCGATAAGGGAAAGCCCGGTTGAAAAAATGGACACCCACGTAAGAATGGAGAGAAGGAGACGCTGGCTGTCGTCAAGGAATAATTGAAAATTCCCTATCACGTAAAAATACCCGACAATAAGGGAGAAGACCAGGCTTAGGAGGGTGATCCGTTTCATAAACAGGCGTGAAAGCGATTTTTTCCGCGCTTGGGCATCCGCCGCTTCATTTTCCGACATCGTCCTTCCATTATAGGCCTTTTTCATGTATGATGTGAAGCACGGAAATCATGAGAAAGATAATTGTAAGCCTAATCCTGTTGATCCTTGTCGCCCTCAGCGTTTTCTTCATCGGTTGGACGACCCTCGTCATACCCCCAGGGGCCTATGCCGTGGTGCTGACAAAAAGTTCGGGTTGGGCCGAGGCGCCCATTCCACCGGGAAAGTTCAGTTGGCACTGGGAAAGGCTTTTACCCACGAACATGAACCTCTTTTGCTTCCAGCTCAACCCCTCCTCCCATGAGTTTTCCCTCTCCGGCGAGCTTCCCCAAGCCGGGCTCTACGCCAGTTTTATGCCGGAAAAGCCGGATTTCAGTTATGAATTCCGAGGATCCCTCTTTTTACGCGTTAAGGCCTCTGCCCTACCGGGCATCGTACGGGATTATTCAGTCCGTGACGAAGCTGGGCTTAAACTTTGGATATCACAGCAGGCCCAGGATATAGCGGCGCGGCTTTCCCAGATCGTTCAGCTCCGTTCAGGGGAATCCGAGTATGGGGCTCTCTTTGCCTCCGGCGGCAAGGCTCTGGCGGACAACCTTATTGCGGAGATAGCCGAAGACTTCCCCCGTTTCGATATTCTTTCCATCAATATAGCTTCCTATCGCTTCCCGGATTCAAAGCTCTACGAGCAGGGCAAATCCATCTACACAAGCTATCTGGGAGCCAAAAAATCCTTCATCGAACCGGTTATCCGGGAGCTGGCTCAAAAAGGGGCCTTGGACGAATACCGGCTGGAGTCCTTAGAGCGTTATGGAGAACTCCTTAACCGCTACCCCATCTTGATCGATTACCTTGCCGTCGAACGGGGTATGACTCTCCCCGCCCGCCACGAGACCGCCACGCCGGCGCAAAAGGAATAAGCGTGGATTATTTTTTTAATTTTCAAAAGATGGAATACCTGCGTGGTTCACGCCCCGAGGGTTGCATCCTCTGCCTTGTACGGGATGAAAAACCGGAGGCGGTAAACTTGACCGTGCATCGTAGTCATTTTTTCATAGTCTGCGTCAATCTTTACCCCTACAACCCCGGCCACCTCTTGGTCTTTCCCAAACGCCATCTGTGTGACCTCCGTGAGATGACAAAGGATGAAAGGCTTGAGCTTGATGACGTGACGGATTTGAGCCTCTCCGTATTGGACTCGACCCACCAACCCGCCGGCTACAATATCGGCTACAATATGGGAATGGTCGCCGGCGCATCCATAGATCATCTGCACCTGCATATCATACCCCGCTATCAAAGGGAGATTGGCATAGCTGAACTTGTTTCCGGTATGCGTGTCTTGGTTGAGGACCCACGTGAAACCCAACGCCGGGTTAAAGAAGCCTTTGACCGGATTCCCGACGACTGTGGAAACGAAGCGGGTATGGGAGGATTATAAGCGCCCTGCCTGAGAGGGTCCGTAGCCTAATCTCCGGCCCTAGGCTCTTGTTTGATATGCCATAGCCCCCGCGGGGAAAAGAAAGGCCCTCCAAGGACCAAGCTAGGCCCTGGCTTTCCATGCCTAGGGTATCCGCGCCGAGGGGAAAAACGGAGACGGTATCATCCTTTTTTAGCCCAAAGACGGCCTCGCCATCGGATGCATCCAAACAGATGACCAACTCACCGGATGAGAGCCACATGTCTGGGCGGATATCACGTTCAAAGAGGGCAGCCAGGGCTAATAGATGATCAAGCCTTCCGCCCCCGCCTCCGACTAAGCAGACATTTCGCTGCCCCTCTTGCCAGAGGAGTTTGAGGGCGTACTCCGTGTCGGTATCGTCCTTATCCCTTTCTAATTTAACTATCCGTTCGCCGGGAATGCCTTCCAGAAGACGGCTGTCTGAAAGCGAGTCCATGTCGCCCACCACCAAGTTCGGTTTAAGCTTCCAGGCAAGGGCGGTTTCCAGCCCGGAATCCGCGCAGGCAATGAAGTCCCCACGGCGGTACTCCGCCATAAAAAATTCACGCTGAGGATACTCGCCACCAATGAAAAGGAAAGAAGACATAGAAAGGAGTATCCGCCTCAGCTCTCTCATATGTCAAGCGCCACCCCTCGCTCTTGCCCAGCCCAGGCGCTTAAGATAGGATGGCTTCATGCAGGCCCTTCCCATACCCCCGCTTTTACGTGAGTTCTCCGCTGTCTTCTCCAAAGCCGGCTTTTCCGCATACCTTGTGGGAGGAGCGGTACGCGATATGGTTATGGGTAAAATGGCTCAAGACTACGACATTGCCAGCGAAGCGAAGCCTGAGGATGTCATACGCCTTTTCCGCTCTGTAATCCCCACCGGAATAAAACACGGCACGGTCACAGTGCGCTTCAAGGGCCAGTCTATCGAGGTGACAACCTTTAGGACTGATGCGGACTACCAGGATGGGCGTCATCCGACATCGGTGAGCTTTTCCACCGATATTCGTCAAGACTTGATGCGCCGCGACTTTAGCATGAATGCCCTCGCCCTCAATTGTTCAACGGGAGAATTGCTCGACCTTCATGGGGGTCAGATCGATATCCAGGCAAAACTCATCCGCGCCATCGGTGATCCGCGCGAGCGCTTTAGCGAGGACGGGCTGCGCCCCCTGCGCGCCATCCGCTTTGCCTCGGTTCTGGGTTTTTCCATAGAGGAGAAAACCTTCGCCGCCATTTCGGAATGCCTGGATAAGGTAGCCAAGGTTTCCATGGAAAGGGTTCGGGACGAGTTTTCAAAAATACTCTTAGGGCCCCAGCCAGGCTTGGGTTTGAGCCTCTTGCAGGCAAGCGGGATTCTAGGCTTGATACTCCCCGAGCTTAGCCAGCTATCCGCTATTGAGCAGTCCCCCCCACATCATTTTAACGCCCTGGAGCATAGCTTCCATGCCTGCGCCGGATCCCAGCCCCACCTTGAGCTGCGGCTTGCTGCCCTCTTCCACGATCTTGGTAAAAAAGATTGCCGCCTCATACGAGAGGACGGGAGCGTGGCCTTCCACGGCCATGAAAAGCGTTCGGCTGAAGTAAGCGGAGCCCTCCTGCGCAGGCTCAAGTATCCAAACGCGGTGATAGAAAAGGTTTGTCATCTGGTTCTCCACCACATGACCCGCTACGATGACTCCTGGAGCGATGCCGCCGTGCGGCGCTTTATCTCCCGCGTGGGTCCACAGGCTCTTGCTGATCTGCTTGATCTCTTGGAGGCGGACGAGTACGGCCTAGAGGGTCGGAGCCTTGCAGGTTCAGGGCTCTGGAAATTCCGCGAGAGGATCGCAAAACTCTTAGCCACGGATTCCGCCTTAAGCATCAAGGATTTGGCTATCAATGGGGATGACTTGGCCGCCATCGGCCTTGCCCGTGGCAGGCAGATGGGCTTGATTCTTAAAGAACTCTTAGAGGCGGTTTTGGAAGACCCAACGCTCAACACAAAGGAAAAACTTGCGGAAATAGCGGTAAAACTGGGAGAAAAATGAGGCTGAGCGCCTAGGAACCCTCTACGAGCTTCAGGCTCGTTGCTTCCTTTCCACCCGCAGCCTCGATGGCCTCGTAGGCACAGCGTGCTGCGTTCTGTTCGGCTTCTTTTTTACTCTTGCCGGAAGCCTCCGGGTAGTCTATTCCGCAAACGCTTGCTGAAACCCAAAATGTCTTATCGTGGTCTGGCCCCGTCTTTTTTACCAGGGTATAGTGCGGATAGGACTTGGAATTCTTTTGGACGTATTCTTGGATGATGGTTTTATAATCCCGCTTATGGCGGTGGCTAAGAACCTTTTCGATTTCCGGCACCAAGAGACGCTGTAAAAATTTCTTAGCCTTGGAAAAATCATTTTCTAAAAAATAGGCCCCAAAAAGGGCTTCCAGGGCATCTGCCATGATTGCCTTTTTTTTTCGCCCGCCGGAATGCTCCTCGCCCCGTCCCATAATCAGGTAGCGGTCCAAGCCCAAGTCAAAGGCGATTTCCGAAAGACAGTCTTCAGATACCACGAAAGACTTTACCCGCGCCAGCTCGCCCTCGCTCTTATTCGGCAAGGCGATATAGAGGTACTCCGCCACTGACAGACCGAGGACGGAATCGCCTAAGAATTCCAGGCGTTCGTTGTTTGCCTGACCTTCGGGCCCGTCTTGGGAATGAGAACGATGTGTTAAGGCTTGATTGAGAAGTTCGAGGCTTTTGAAGCGCAATCCAAGGGATTTTTGGAACTCATGGAGAGCCTTCTTCCGCTCGGCGCCCAAGCGCTCTTTGAGAGCGCTCGGGCGGGCGTTACCGGAATTCGGCACGGCAGTTAGCCAGCTACTTTACTTTTTTTGGGACTTGATGAACTCGTAGGCGTCGCCGACGGTCTCAAACTCATTGGCCTTTTCGTCCGGGATGGAAATGCCCATCTCTTCCTCAATGGCGTAGACGAGTTCGTAGGTGTCCAGGGAGTCAGCGCCAAGATCCTGGCGGAAAGAGGACTCAAGGCTTACCTTGGATTCGGCGATCTCCAACTTGTCGGCGATCAGTTTCTTCATCTTCTCGAAAAGCTCGTCCATTCCTCTCTCCTTATGCCTTGGTCTCGGGTGAGAAAATCTGCTTGCCGCGGTAGAAACCGCACTTGCAGACGCGGTGAAGCAACATGCTGTTTCCGCAATTGGGACATTCCACGAGGGTGGGACCGACGAGCTTCATGTTTATGGAGCGCCTGCGCCTCGTTCTGGCTTTCGATGTTTTATACTTTGGTACGGCCATGGTCAAACCTCGCTGTTATCGGGGGATATCTTTCCCGGAAATTCAGGCAAAGACTATCGGATTGCGCAGCTCTTGTCAAGGATGAGCTACGAGGCTCCTCTGGGAGCCTTATTTTCCTATTTTTCTGCGGACTGCCTGCTCTACCGGAGGGGGAACCATGTTGGAAAGATCGCCTTTATAGGCCGCCATCTCCTTGATGGCCGAGGAGCGCAAGACGAAGAACTTGGGGTCCGTGGGTATGAAAATTGTCTCAATGCTCGGGTCAAGGGCCTTATTGAGGATAGAAAGGTCGAATTCATAGGAAAAATCTGGGACCGACCTCAAACCGCGCACAAGAACTCGGGCGCCCTCTTCTTTGGCAAACTTGACTACGAGGGAGTCTGTTGCCTTCACCGTAACGTTGGGAAAGGGCTGAACGAGTTCTTTCAAGAGGGCTACGCGCTCTTCGACGCTAAATAGGCTGCGTTTTTGCGCGTTGATGGCGACAACGACGACAAGACGTTCAAAAATGACGGCGGCACGCTCGATAACGTTGAGGTGGCCGTAGGTGGGGGGGTCAAAGGTACCCGGAAAAACTGCGCTAACCATGGACGAACTCTATCCCCAGGGCATAGACTCGTCAAGCCGTATCCGAGTCTGGCATAAAAGGCTTGGCTAGGAATTATGAGAGCCCGCTTTCCTTTTTTTACGCTTCGTGTTTCAATAGGGGTATGAAAATGAATCGCTTGCAACTTTTAGCCCTCACCGTACTTTCGGGCATCCTCCTACCTATGGCTCTGCCCAATGACTTTTTTATGTGGGGAAGCCCCTTATTCGGGCTAATCGCCCTCATACCCCTCTTTATCGCCTTAAGCCTTTCACCATCGCCCAGATTCGGATTTTTGCTTGGATGCCTTTATGGGGCCATCTTTCATGGTATTTCCGCCTATTGGCTCTGGTTCTTTAAGGGTTATAGGATTTGGACGATCGGTTCCACCACCCTGGCCTACGCCGTCATTTACGCGGGGGTCTGCGCCTGGCTTTCCCTTGCCGCCCGTTCCTCTACGCGCCTGCGCCCCCTCTTCTTGGTTTTTGGCTGGGTAGCCTACGAGTTTATGAAATCCATCGGCTTTTTGGCCTTTCCCTATGGCCTTATCGCCTACTCCTGGAACCGCGTTGATCTTTTTAACCAGATTGCCGACCAGAGCGGACTCTTTGGCCCCTCCCTGATACTTGCCCTCTGCAATAGCCTGGGTTCGGAACTCTTCCTTCGCTTCTTAGAAAAAAAATCAGCGGCGAGCATTCCTACCCCCAGGGCCCCACACGCTCTCTCAGGCCCCCTTCTGATTCGCTATGCGGCCATCGTCGCAAGTTGTTTTGCCCTGAGCTTGGGCTACGGGGCTATCAAGCTCGCCAACCCTACCCCTTCCACAAAAACCCTCAAGGCCGTTCTCGTCCAACCGGCGGCTGATTCTTGGGTGGAACGCAGCGAGTCGAACCGCCTGTCTTCCATAATGGATTTAACCGATGATGCCTTAGCGATGGGCAGTGAAAAACCGGATATCGTGTTTTGGACGGAAACGACCCTCGACTGGCCCTACGATCACTATGCAGATAGTTACTATTCTCGCCTGCCCAAAAACCGCCCCCTCAAGACCTACCTAGAGGATCTGGATATTCCCCTCATGACGGGGCTACCCAAGGTTCTTTCCTGGGACCCGCCTGAGGCGAGCAATTCGGTAGCCATCATCGATAAGGGCGGTCGTTACGTTGATTACTATGCCAAAATGCACCCAGTGCCCTTTGCCGAGGCAATTCCCTTTTGGGAGTACCAGTGGATGCGGGACTTCATGGAGGCGGCAGTGGGCATGACCGGGGGCTGGACGACGGGTGAGAGGGTAACCCTCTTCTCACTACCCCTTTCTGACGGCCAAAGCCTGCGTTTTGCCGCCCCGATTTGCTTTGAGATTTCCTTTGCCAACCAATGCCGTGAGTTTTGCAACTATGGCGCTGAAGCCCTAGTCAACCTCACCAATGTTTCTTGGTCTCAACGTGAATCCGCCCAGATCCAGCATTGCGTGACGGCGGTTTACCGCGCCATAGAAAACAGGCGCACCGTCATACAGTCGACGAACGCCGGGGTAAGCTGTTGGGTAGACGCCCAAGGCCGTATCCACGATGCCTTACCCATGTTCGTTCCCGCATCCGTCTATAGCGTCATTCCCATCCAAAGCCCCAGAGTTCAGACCGTCTATTCAAGCGCCGGCGACTTTATCGCCTGGCTGACCGTGATCGTTTTTGCCCTCGGATCCGCTCTTCTCATTTTAAGGGTAAGCGCGGAAAACTTCTCGGAGATCCGCCGCATCAAGGCCTTGGGGAAATGATGCGAGGCTTCTCCCTGTTGCTTTAGCGGGGGAGAGGCACTATGGTTAGTGAAAGGAGGAAAAACCTATGAGCCTCAACGCCTACTTGGAAGCCCTGCCCTTCCACGAGATTATCCGCCATCAAGGCGGTAGCCCCCTCAACGCCATAGCCTACAGCGGCGTGCCCCATAAACATCCCTACGATTCGAATAAGGTTATGCTCTTTTGCGACCCCTTGGGCAGCGACCCTCAGATTATGGAATTCCTTACGGAGGATATTCTCCAAGCCGAACAGCTCCCCTCCCCGGTTACCGATGAGGGCGAAAGCCTTTTCTTAGCCAGACTCTGGGTAAGAAAAGGGGCTTCCGGCATGCTCTACCAGCCCTTTGAGGTGGATGATCCGCCCCGCTCCATGAAGGAATCGCCGGAGCTGAGGGATCGCTTTCCTTCAAGCATTTCAAGATCGCGAAAATGAAGGCCGGGTACTGGGAGGCACAAGGAGAATATCTTCTCTGCCGGCTTTGCCCACATGCCTGTCGTATTCCGGAAGGTGGCCTCGGTATTTGCCGCCAACGCCGTGCTTGGAAGGGCCAAATGCTTTTGCCCAATTACGGTGAGCTCTCAGCCCTTGCCCTTGACCCGATAGAAAAAAAGCCCCTCTATCACTTCTACCCCGGTTCGAGCATCCTCTCCATTGGTTTTCTCGGATGCAATATGGCCTGTCCCTTCTGCCAAAATTGGGAGATATCACAGTCTGAGACGCGGACTACAGAACGGTTTGAAACAGCCGAAATCATAGCCAAGGCTCAGGCAAGCTCTTCCCTAGGCATAGCCTACACCTACTCCGAGCCGCTGGTTCACTTTGAATATGTTCTGGAAAGCGCCCAGACCTTTCAGAAAGCAGGTCTCAAGACGGTCTTGGTGACGAATGGCTACCTGAATCCAAAACCGGCAGGGGAACTCCTTGCCCACATAGACGCTGTCAACATCGACCTCAAGAGCTTTAGCCATGAAAGTTATAAAAATATACTCAAGGGAGGGCTCGATGAGGTAAAGGACTTCATCCTCCTTGCTCATGAAGTCTGCCATCTGGAAATCACGAGCCTTATCGTCCCCGGCATGAACGATGGCGAGGCTGAAATAGCCAATCTTGCCCAATGGATTGCCGACATCGACCCCTCAATACCCCTTCACATGAGCGCCTATCATCCTTCCTGGAAGTACCACGAAGCGGCGACGAGCAAAAACACCATGGAAAAACTCCTTCAGCTCGCTTCTCGCTCACTTTCCTATGTTTACGGTGGAAATCTCTCTGGATTGGTTGTGAATACCCTTTGTCCCGCCTGTTCCGCCCTTCTCATCGATAGATCCGCCTACCGGGGAAGGATTGTCCATTTAAAAGAAGGCTGCTGCGATGTGTGCGGAATCTCCATTCCGGTCATTTTCTAGGGATAGGAGCCCAAGGCCTTGACACTTTTTTGATTCTTTGGCATGGTATTCCTCGCCAACGGCATGGTGGGTGTAGCTCAGTGGGTAGAGTGCCAGTCTGTGGAACTGGTTGTCGCGGGTTCAAAACCCGTCACCCACCCTACGTACCAAGACCTGTGAGACTAGATGAAGTCTCTCTGGCTTTAGAGCCGACGCGTTCGTAGCTCAGCTGGATAGAGTAACGGACTTCGAATCCGTAGGTCGCAGGTTCGACTCCTGCCGGACGCATGTTTATTGTTTTGTTCATTGTTTCTTGGGCCGCTAGCTCAGTTGGTAGAGCAGCAGACTCTTAATCTGCGGGTCGGAGGTTCGAAGCCTCCGCGGCTCAATACCGAAACCCCTTCGGTAACCGGGAATGCCGGTAAAATCGGGGAACTTGACAGCCAAATCGGCTTTCGGTAAACTCTCGCTGATCGTGCGAGAGTGGTGAAATTGGCAGACACGCCAGACTTAGGATCTGGTGCCGAAAGGTGTGTGGGTTCAAGTCCCATCTCTCGCAGTTTATGTGCGGTAGACGATTTTGAACAACGTTTTGCGGGAATAGCTCAGTGGTAGAGCGCCACCTTGCCAAGGTGGATGTCGCGGGTCCGACTCCCGTTTCCCGCTCTCCAAAAAGGCGATCCGGCCAAACCGGGTCGCCTCTTTTTTTATCATTCCACCGAAGAGGAGACCGCCATGGTCACGAAGAAAGAGATCCAGAAACTTGAAAAATCGGCCGTGCGCCTCAGCATAACCGTATCCAAGGAAGAATCCCGCAAGGCCTACGACGCCATGATGAAGGATTATGCCAAGAACGTTCAGTTGCCGGGCTTCCGCAAGGGCCATGTCCCCATTCCCGTGCTTGAGCGCAAGTTTGGAGAGGGTCTCAAGCAGGACGCCATGTCCCGCATCATGGAACAAAGCGTTGAAGAGGCCATGGAGGGTCTGGAAGAGCGGCCCCTCCCCTATTCCACCCCCACCATCACCGAAGAGCCCAGCTTCAGCCTCGACGAGGATTTTTCCTTTAGCGTTGAATACGACGCCTTCCCCAGCTACACGGTTGGAGACTACAAGGGTATTGAGATAGAGCTGCCCAAGGTTGAAATTTCCGCAGACGATGAAAACCGCGAACTGGACGAGCTGCGCGAGCGCAACGCCATCGTCATCGACAAAGAAGAGGGCAAGAAGGCCGAAAAGGGCGACGTAGCCACCATCGACTATGTTGAGATCGATGCCGATGGAAAGGAAGTGGAGTCCTCCAAACGCGAGGGCTTTGTCCTCACCTTGGGTTCGGGAGCCAACCTCTACGGCCTTGATGACGACGTCATCGGCTGCAAGAAAGACGCGGAAAAAACGGTTGAAAAAACCTTCCCGGCGGATTATCAATACTCAGACCTTGCAGGCTCTAAGCGTAAGATCCGCTTTAGTCTCAAGGCCCTCAAAGCCCGCAAGCTGCCTGAGCTAGATGACGATTTTGCCCAGGACATCTCTGAAAAATACAAGACAATGGCCGAGTTGCGCGCCGATATCCGCAAACGCCTAGAAAGGGAGCTTGAGGAGCGCCTGCGCCACAAGAAGGAAGAGCAGGTGATAGAGGCCCTCATCGAGCGCACTCCCATCGTTCTGCCCGAATCCATGATACGCATTGAGCTTGAGGCGCGCTTCCGCGAGTTTACCGGCCGAATCGGGGCAGACGAAGCCACCCTCATGAAGATTCTCGCCGGCTCCGGCAAGTCTAAGTCATCCCTCTTTGATGAGTGGCGCCCCCTGTCCGAGAAGGCTATCCGCACCCGCCTTATCCTTGAGAAAATGGTGGCCGATCAGAAGATCGAGCTTGCCGAGGGCGAGCTTGAGGCCGAGTACGCCAAGATGGCTGAGGCAAACAACGTCAGCGCCGAGGAAGTGAAGGCCCAATACGAGAAGATGGGCGTAGTTGAGCGCCTCAAGGACAATATCAAGGAAGACAAGCTCTTCAAGATCATCCTCGAAGCCGGCAAGGTCAAGTCCGGTAAAAAGATGAAATACGTGGACTTGGTCAAGGAAAATCAGTAAGTTTCCCCCGAGGTTTGAATGAACGAGCAAATGAACAATTTAGTGCCCTTTGTTCTCGAACAAACGGGCATCGGCGAGCGGCAGTATGATATCTTTTCCCGCCTTTTGAAGGACAGGATTGTCTTCATAGACGGTGAGATCAATGATATTTCCGCTGACTTGGTGGTAGCCCAGCTTCTCTACCTAGACGCCCAGGACTCGGAGAAGGATATTTCCCTCTACATCAACAGCCCGGGGGGCTCGGTGACGGCCGGTCTTGCCATCTACGACACAATCCAATATGTCAAAAGTTCGGTGCAAACCATCTGCTTAGGGCAAGCGGCATCGATGGGCGCCCTCCTCCTTACCTGCGGCAGCCCCGGCAAGCGTTTTGTCCTTCCCTCTTCCCGTATCCTCATCCATCAGCCCTGGGGCGGGGTTTCCGGCCAGGCGAGCGACATTGGCATACAGGCGCGGGAGATCATCCGACTTAAAAAAATGACGATCGATTACTTTTCCAAGCACACCGGCAAGGACACCGACCGCATTGCCGCGGACATGGAGCGGGATTTTTTCATGTCAGCCGAGGAAGCCGTCCAGTATGGATTGGCAGATACTATTTTTATCCGGAAGAAAAATGGCTAAGCAGAAGAACGAACTCCAGCGAGAATGCTCTTTTTGCGGCAAGAGCGCTGAGATGGCGCGCCGCTTGATTGCAGGCCCCGGGGTCTACATCTGCGACGAATGCATCGAGGTCTGCAACCGCATCATTACCGAGGAAAACCAATCCTTTTCCGAAACCGTCATTTCAGACGTGCCTACCCCAGCCGAGATCAAGGGCTTTCTTGATCAATACGTGGTTGGTCAGGACGGGGCAAAAAAGGTGCTCTCGGTGGCCGTTTACAACCATTACAAGCGCATAGCCCATCAGCAAAAGAATATTGAAGAGGATTCGGTGGAGATTGAAAAATCCAACATCCTCCTCATGGGGCCTACCGGAACCGGTAAGACTCTTTTAGCCCGCACCCTGGCGCGTAAGCTCAAAGTGCCCTTTGCCATCGCCGACGCCACAACCCTGACCGAGGCCGGTTACGTGGGCGAGGACGTTGAAAATATCCTGCTCAAGCTCATTCAAGCGGCAAACGGAAATATCGCCGCCGCCGAGCGCGGGATTGTCTACATAGACGAGATAGATAAGATAGCTCGTAAGGGTGAGAACGTCTCCATACCCCGCGACGTCTCGGGCGAGGGCGTTCAGCAAGCACTCCTCAAAATCATTGAGGGAACCCAGGCAAACGTGCCCCCCCAGGGCGGGCGCAAACACCCAAACCAAGAATATATTAAGATCAACACTACCAATATCCTCTTCATCTGCGGCGGCGCCTTCGTAGGCCTAGACAAGATGATCGAGAGCCGTGTGGCGTCCCATCCGATGGGTTTTGGCGCCGAGACGGTGTCCCGCAAGGAACGCAATATCAAGGAGCTCTTTTCCCACCTCCACCCGGACGATCTTATCAAGTTCGGTATGATACCGGAATTCATCGGGCGCCTGCCCATCCAAGTGAGCTTGGAAGACCTTTCTCGGGATGACCTTAAGCATATCCTCACTCAGCCGCGCAACGCAATTCTCAGGCAGTACAAGGCTTCACTGGCCATGGACGACGTAAGCCTTGAATTCGAGGAAGAGGCTATCGACGCTATTGCCGATAAGGCCGTCAGCCAACATACCGGCGCCCGGGGTTTGCGTAACATCGTGGAGAGTATCATGCTCGAAATCATGTTCGAGATTCCCTCCATGAAGGGGCACAAAAAGGTGGAGATAACCCGCGAGGTGATCGACGGTTCCGCCAAGGCGGAGGTCCGGCTCGATCAGCTGAGCGCATGAGCATCTTCGACTCCATCTCTAAAAAAGACCATGAGGGCCAGGTTTTTCCCCTGGTGCACGTCAAAGACGTTGTTGTATTCCCGAACACTATCGTGCCCTTCATGGCCGTTACCAAGTCCACCATCGCGGCGGTTGAGGAAGCGGCGCGGGCCAATTCACTTATTTTCATAGCCCTCATGCGCTCCGAGCAGGGTGAAAGCCGCCAACCCGACGTGCACAAGACGGGCACCCTTTGCCGCATCATCCAAAAAATGGCAATGCCTGACGGTTCTTTGCGCCTCCTTCTCTCCGGCGAGCGTTCAGGCATCCTTGAAAAACTCAACTTCGAGGGAAGCTACATTTCCTGCGAGGTCGTTTTTTACCCGGAAAGCGAGCAGGTGGCGGGGCCTGAAACAAACGCCCTGATACGGGTTGCCAAGCGGACATTCATGCAGTACGCAGAACTTGTAAAAAAGATACCGGCAGAAACCCTTTCCACCATCGAGTCGATAGATCAAATAAACATTTTAGGCAACATTATCGGCAATACCGTCAACGCCAAGGTAGACCGCAAGCAAGCCCTGCTGGACGTTCACGATCCCAAAGAGAGGCTGGAGCAGATCGTAGCCTTCTTGGAGTCTGAGATAGAGGTTATCGGTCTTCAGAAAAAGATCACCCAAAAGGTGAAAACGAAAATAGAAAAAAACCAGCGGGAATACTTCCTGCAAGAACAGATGCGGGAAATCAACAAGGAACTCGGCCGCGAGGGCGAGGAAAACGAGCTGGAAGAGTTATCCAAGCGCATCGCCGAGCGTAATCCGCCTGAAGAAGTGAGCGAAAAGACAAAGCGCGAGCTTGGCAGATTGGGCAAGCTACAACCGATGTCGCCGGAAGCCGGAATCCTGCGTACCTATTGCGAATGGATAGCCGACCTGCCCTGGTCCGAGAAAACCCAAGAAAACCGCGATCTGGAGCAGGCGCGCGCCATACTCGACCAAGACCACTTTGGCATGAAAAAGGTCAAGGAACGAGTTCTTGAATTCATTGCGGTGCGCCAACTCAAGGAGCTTGTGAAGGGCCCCATCCTTTGTTTTGTCGGCCCGCCGGGTACCGGTAAAACAAGCCTAGCCCGCTCTGTCGCGCGGGCCCTGGGGCGGAACTTTATCCGCATCTCCTTAGGCGGGGTGCGCGACGAAGCGGAGATACGCGGGCATCGCAAGACCTATGTCGGGGCACTTCCGGGTAAGATCATCCAAGGGATGAAAAAGGCAGCTTCCATCAACCCGGTCTTTCTTTTAGACGAGATAGACAAGATGAGCTCGGATTTCCGCGGCGATCCCTCCTCCGCCTTGCTAGAGGTTCTCGACCCCGAGCAAAACCGGAATTTTTCAGACCACTATCTGGAACTGCCCTACGATCTTTCCCGTGTTATGTTCATAACGACGGCAAACTCCCTCCACGCCATCCCCTACCCCCTGCTTGACCGCTTAGAGATCATTGAGATACCCGGTTATTCTGAATTTGAAAAGCTTGAGATAGCCAAGTCCTTTATCATTCCCAAGCAGCTTGAGGAAAACGGCCTGTCAAAGGCAAAGATAGATTTCAGCAAACAGGCTGTCTTGGAAACCATACGCTATTACACCATGGAATCCGGGGTGCGCAGCTTGGAGCGAGAAATTGCCGGCATCATACGCCGCATAGCCCGCGACGCCGTTAAGGCCGGCTACGGCGAGCGCCCAGAGGAGCTTGCCCAGTACGACTTCTCGGTAATCCCCTCAAAACTGCCTGAGCTCTTAGGGAAGCGCAAACGAGAAGACGAGCAGTCTGTACACAACCTCAAGCCCGGCTCGGCCATTGGCCTTGCCTGGACGGAGATGGGGGGAACCATCCTGCCCATGGAAACCGCCAGGATAGAGGGGAACGGGGAATTCATTCTTACCGGGAATTTGGGTGACGTGATGAAGGAATCGGCGCGCACGGCCCTCTCCTACATCCGTTCCAACCTGGATTCCTTTCCCCTCCTAAAGATTGATTTTAAGAAGCAGAGCATCCATATCCACGTTCCCCAGGGCGCCATTCCCAAGGACGGCCCCTCGGCCGGCATTACCCTAACAGCGGCATTGGTATCCCTCTTTTGCGCGCAGAGCCTTCGCGACAGCTTTGCCATGACGGGTGAGATAACCCTCTCCGGCCGCATCCTCCCCGTGGGCGGGGTTAAGGAAAAGGTCCTTGCCGCCCACCGCCACCGCATCGCCAACATCCTCCTGCCTGAGGCAAACCGCAAAGACCTTGATGAGATTCCTGAGGAGGTTAAAAAAGACACGAACTTCTTTTTTGCCTCAGAGATCATGGAAGCCTTGAATATCCTCTTTGCGCCCGGTCTTTTCAAAAAAGCACCAAAGGCCTATACTGGCCCTCGGAAAACCCGTCCGGCGCAAAAGGCGACATCTGCGGCATCTGAAAAGAAGGCCGGCAAAAGAGCCTCTGCAAGCTCCGGCGCAACGGTAAAAAAATCAAAAGCTGTTAGAAAAAAGCCTAGTTAGTTTGAATCAACCGGGGTGTCTTGCGTAGTCCGCGTCGCGGAATGGCAGGGCTGAGATCATACCCGTTGAACCTGAACCGGATCATACCGGCGGAGGGAGTTATATGCATTGTCATAACTCGCATCGTTTTTCCACCTTCTTGGCCCGCGCTGTCTGCGCCCTCGGCCTTGTCACCATCAGCCTGCTTTCCCTTTTGTCCTGTGCGGCAAAGGCCAAGGATGAGCTTGTCATCTACGCTTACGATTCCTTCGTATCTGAATGGGGTACGGGGCCTCTCGTCATGCCCCTTTTTGAAAAAGCCACCGGCATCAAGGCGAGCCTCGTTTCCCGCGGCGACTCTGGTGCGGTTTTAGCGGCCCTCATTGAAGAAAAGGCGAAGCCCCAGGCCGATGTCGTAGTTGGTATAGATCAGTACATTCTCTTTCAAGCGGACAGAGCCGATGTTTTGGAAACCTATCTGCCCAAGGGGATTGAGGATATCGATCCGAGCCTGCGCTTTGACCCCAAGGGCAGGCTTTGCCCCTACGACTACGGCCACTTTGCCATTATCTGGGACACTCAGGCATTGCAAGCGCCGCCGCGCAGCCTTGCTGAACTAGCCCTGCCTGCCTATAAGGGAAAACTTATCCTCATGGACCCTCGCTCCTCCACCCCCGGCTTGGGCTTTCTTGCCTGGACCCTGAGCGCCTATGGCAAGGACTGGGAAGCCTACTGGAGGTCACTTAAGCCCTCCATCCTCACCATCTCTTCCGGCTGGGATTCAGGCTACGGGCTTTTCGTCTCCGGTGAGGCACCGCTTGTACTGAGCTACGCCACGAGCCCGGCATACCATCGCTGGGCCGAGCAAAGCGATCGTTACCAGGCCTTGGATTTTGCCGAGGGTCATCCCCTGCAGATAGAGGGCGCGGCCATCGTCAAGGGAACGCGCAACCGGAAAAACGCGGAACGATTCATGGATTTCATCCTCTCAAAGGAGTTTCAAGCAGAGATTCCCCTGAGCAATTGGATGTACCCGGTGCGCTCCGATATCGAGTTGCCTCCGGCCTATAGCAGGGCCATCCGCCCCAAGACCCTTCCCCTGCCGGATGCGAGCCTCCTCTCTAGCGCACTTGAGCTCTGGCAGGATGTCGCATCCCGCTAGAATAGGAGGATACAAGCCGCGAGGCTCAGGCAGGGTCGGCTCCTACGGCCCTGCCCTCATCCCCCTTTGCCTGATTTTTATTCCCGTTCTCATCCGCCTCTCCCTGGATTTTCTGGAACCAGAGACGATACGTGATTTTTCTGCGGGTTTAAGCTCGGCGCAAAACTGGCGCATCTACGGCTTTAGCCTGGGACAAGCCGCGCTCAGCGCCCTCCTTGCCGTCTTGCTCGGCTTTCCCGCCGCCTTTATGAGTTCGCGCTGGGCCTTTCCCGGCAAGCGTTTTTTGCGTTCAATCTTCAGCATTCCCTTTGTCCTCCCCGCCCTCTTGCTTGCCCTCGGGCTCTCAGGTTTTTTAGGCAAGGCCGGCATACTGAATCGGTTTCTCTCCCTCTTCGGTATACCAAGTCTGAATTTTATCTATGGCCTACGGGGTATCCTCATTGCCCATGTCATCTTTAATTTTCCCCTGGCGGCGCGTTTGATTGGATCTGCCCTTGCCCAAGCCCATCCGGGAAGCGAGGAAGCGGCAGCCCTCCTAGGCGCCGGCAAGGTGCGTGTCTTTTTTACCATCATCCTGCCTGAGGCCCTCCCGGGAATCCTCTCCGCCTTTTTCTTATCCTTCCTCTATTGCTTTCAAAGTTTTTCCATTGTCCTCATCTTTGGCGGGGGGCCGCGTTTTACGACCCTGGAACTGGGTATCTACCAAGCCATGCGCTTAAGTTTCCAAGCCGGGGACGCGGCCGCCCTTGCCCTTCTTGAGCTGATGACAGGCCTTATCCTTGCCTTCCTCTATGCCCATTTTTCCCGCGGCCGCCCTCTTATGGCCAGCTTGCGTCCCAAGCTCTTGCACAAGGCAGGGGGTTGGCAGAAAGGCTTTGGGATACTCTACCTAGGCCTTGCCGCCTTCCTCATCCTGGGCCCGCTTATATCCATCATCATCCAAGCCTTCAGCGCGCCCAGTCTTCGCGCCCGTTTTGGCTCTCCCAGCCTTTTGAATTTTATCAATCTTTTTAGCACAAGCTCGGCCGCATCATCCTGGAAGGCCCTGGGAACGAGCATTCTCCTTGGATTGTGCTCAGCATCCCTTGCCCTCTGCCTGGCCCTCATAGCTAATGCCGGTCCGATGCGGCGGCGCGGACCTTCATACGCCATCATCCTTTCAATACTGCCCTTGGCAATCTCTCCCCTTATCCTCTCCCGCGCCCTAAAACCGGTCCTCGGCTTCCTGCCTTCTTTTATTTCACTCTGCATATTCCACGCTGCCCTTGCCCTGCCCCTTGCCAGCCAAAGCATCTACGCCGGTTTGGCTAAGCTTCCCGGGAGCTTGGAAGAGGCTGCCTTAAGCCTGGGGGCAAGCCCGCTACGGGCTTGGTGGGAGATTCGTCTTCCTCTCTTAAAACAATCCATCATGAGCGCCTTTCTTTTTTCTTTCTGCATATCGGTGGGAGACCTCAGCGGGCCCCTAAGCTTGGCCCAGGATGGAATACAGCCTTTGAGTCTCCTCATTGCCCGGCTTGCGGGGGCCTATAGATTCCCCCAGGCATCGGCCCTCGGGCTTATACTGCTTATCATGACCGGATTGGCATTTGCCCTGGTGGAGGACGCATGAATACGACTTTAGAAATCACCGGCCTTAAGAAGAGCTGGCCGGACTTTTCTATCGACCTCTCATTCCACAGCCATTCAGGGGAGTTCCTAACCATACTCGGCCCCTCAGGTTCGGGAAAATCCAGCCTTTTGCGCATGATAGCCGGGCTCGATCCCATGGATGAGGGAAGGATTTTTCTTGATAGTCAAGAGATAGGAGGTCTAGCCCCCCATAAAAGACAGATTGGGATGATGTTCCAAGACCTTGCGCTTTTCCCTCACTATTCGGTCTTTGGGAACGTAGGCTACGGCCTGCGTTGTCAGGGACTGCGGGGAGATGCATTAAGGCAAAGGGTAAAGAAGGCCTTGAGCGATGTCGATTTAGGGGGCTATGAAAAACGCTCGATTGCAACCCTCTCAGGCGGAGAGAGACAGCGCGTTGCCCTCGCGCGGAGCCTCGTGGTTTCTCCTAAGGTGATTCTCTTGGATGAACCCCTCTCCGCCCTGGACGCCCCTCTGCGCCTGCGACTGAGAAGGGAGCTGGCGGCCTATATCCGGCGGGCCGGCATTCTGGCTATAGCCGTAACTCATGACCAGCTTGAAGCCTTCCAGATGTCGGACCGCATCCTCATCATGGATGGGGGGAGGATTATCGAATCCGGCAGCCCTAAAGAGTTAAGGGAAAGGCCCAAAAGCGAATTCACGCGGAATTTTATCCTCTAATCAGGACCAGTCGCTTTCCCCTATCTTAAATTCATTCATCTTATTAAGGAGGGTTCGACGGGTGAATCCTAAGTCGGCGGCGCTCTTTTCTCTATGACCGGAATTGCGTTTTAAGGCCGAAATTATGGCTTGTTTCTCAAGAGCCTTTATGCTTGTCGCCTTTGACTGAAGCTGATTTTCCCCGGCATCAAAAGAGCCTGAGCTTCCCGATGCCGGCTCTTTAGCGCTTGCGCCTTGCCCGCCCTGGGCTGGCCGAGCCCTTGAGCCCAGCCTGGGAAAAGAAAAATCAGTTGAGCGCAATACATCCCCTTCAGAAAGAATCATGGCCCGCTCTACCGCGTTTTCAAGCTCGCGCACGTTGCCAGGAAAGTCATAGGCAATAAGGCTCTCAAGGGCTTGTGGCTCTATACCCAGGATTTTTTTCCCTAGGTCAGGGGAGAGCTTGGCTATGAAATGCCCGGCTAAGAGGGGAATGTCCTGTGGGCGCTCGCGCAGGGGGGGAATCTCCAGGCGTATCACGTTCAGGCGATAGTAGAGGTCTTCCCTAAAACGCCCCTCGCGCAGCTCAGCCTCAAGGTCACGGTTTGTGGCGGCTATGATGCGCAGGTTTACCGGGATGGGCCTTTGCCCGCCTATTCGGGTAATGGAGCGCTCTTGCAGGGCGCGCAAGAGCTTTACCTGCAAAAGGAGGGGCAGTTCGCCAATCTCATCAAGGAAGAGGGAGCCCCCCGAGGCAAGCTCGAAGATGCCGCTACGCCGGGTATCCGCACCGGTAAAGGCCCCCTTTTCATAGCCAAAGAGCTCGCTCTCCAAGAGTTGGGCCGGCAAGGCGCCGACATTTACCGCGACAAAGGGGCCATCGGCCCGGCTAGAAAGCTCGTGGATGGCCCGGGCGCAGAGTTCCTTTCCGGTACCGCTTTCCCCGGTAATAAGGACGGTTGAAGAGGTAGGAGCCACCTTTTCCACCATTCGCATAAGCTCCTTCATGGGAGGGGAATCCCCAATCCAGAGCTGTTTTTTATTATTCCCCTTCTGTCCCAGTTCCACCAAGGCGCTCAGGCGGCGTTCGCGGAGGGCGTTTTTAAGGCGATGAAGGAGCTCGTCCGTCTCAAAGGGCTTTTCAAGAAAATCGTAGGCCCCCAGTTTGAGGGCTTGCACGGCGTCCCGTACCCCGCCATGGGCGGAGATCATGATGGCGGGCAGGTCGGGGCCCTGTTCTTTGAGCCAGGACAAAAAATCCAAGCCGGATTCGCCGGGCAGGCGGAGATCCACGACGCAGGCATCCACCGCCTCCTCCTCCAAGAGCTTGCGCGCCTGGGGGACATCTTGGGCAAGGACAGACTCAATGCCATCTAGGGCAAGCAATTCGGAGAGGGAGAGCCTCAGATTTGCTTCATCGTCTAAAATTAGAACCTTCATAGAATAAGCATCATGAAATCTTGCGTATGAGTCAACCTATACTATACTTAGAAAGACATGAGTAAGCCTTTTTTTACCGAAGACCCACAGCGATGCCGAGATCCGATAGTAGCCGGGATTTTTTATCCTGAAGAAACTGAGGAACTGAAAGCCATCGTTGATAGGGCTATTGGCGATGCCGGGCGCAGTAGGATGAACGCCCTTGCCGTGGTCGCTCCCCACGCAGGCTACGCTTATGTCGGTTCGCTCCAAGCCAAGGCCCTCTCCTGCGCCCGCTCAAGGCGGATAGAAAACATCGTCATACTTGCCCCCAGGCACCGCGAAACGGAATTGGCCGTCTATCTTCCCGAATCCTCCATCTTTACCACGCCCTTAGGCCAGGTGAAGGTAAATCAGGCTCTCTTAGCCGAGATTGGCAGTTGCGGAACCCTCTTTTCCTTTGACGACATCCCCCACCTTGCCGAGCATTCGATAGAGTTGCAACTCCCCTTTATCCAACGTCTCTATCCAGACGCGAAAATATGCCCACTTATTCTCGGCTCGAGTCAGAGCGCGACAGTTCAAGCCGTAGCTAGCGCCTTGGACGTAGTTTTTTCCGAGCGCTTGGACTCCACCCTCTTTATTGTCTCCAGCAATCTTGCATCCATGAAGGATCCGGCCGCGGCGCGAGATGCCTCGATACGCTTTATCAAGGACGCTGAAAGGCTCAATGCGAGAGCCCTCTCAGCCTATAGCGAAGCCCGTGCAGGAGCCATTTGCGGGGCGCATTGCCTGGCGGCCCTCTGCGCGACATCCTTCATGAAAAAAAGGAAACTAGAGGTTTTAAGTATAGAGGATTCCAAGGCTATCGATGGGGCACAGCCTGAGTCAGATATCAGCGGCTTCCAAGAAGGGGATAACTTTGAGGAAAACGCCGTCGTCTACGCGGCGATGGCCTATTACTGATGCTAAAAAGAGGGTAGAGCAATGGCAATCGATGAAGGGGGAAGGGCCTATCTTTTGGCCCTGGCAAGGGCACGAGTGGAAGCCGACCTTGGGCTCAAGGCCTTTGAGGCTCTAAGCCCCTACCCTGGTACAGAGGAAAAACGCGGCGCCTTTGTCACGCTTAAGAAAAACGGGGAGCTGCGGGGTTGTATCGGGAGGATGGATGCGGAGCAGGAGCTAGGCAAAACCATTTCGGCTATGGCCCACGCGGCGGCATTTGAAGACCCTCGCTTTGACCCGATTCAGAAAGAGGAACTGCCCCAGCTCAGATTCGAGATATCCGTGCTCAGCCCGATGTGCCCTATAAAAAGCCCCAGCGAGATAGTCTTAGGCCGCCACGGGGTAGAGATTGTTAAAGGCTTCCGCCGGGCCGTTTTTTTACCCCAGGTAGCCACCGAATGGGGCTGGGATCTATCAACATTGCTTGCCCATCTGTGTCGAAAAGCCGGTTTGAGCGAGTCTGCTATACATGACACGGACACTCGGTTTTATGTCTTTGAAGCCGATGTTTTTGGCGAGTCGGACTGAGGCTCTTCCTGCGCTGACCCTCGTTTTCCCAGTTTCGCTATCCTCTTAAAGTAGAAATAGCGTAGCCGCTCGGCGCCTGAAAAGAGGGCATAGGCAAGGGGCCGGAGGGCAAGGTCGTAGCACCCCAAGCGATGAAGGATTCTCCCGCCAAAACCTGTCTTAAAGCGATATAGGCCGTGCATGGGGTGTTGTGGGTCATCGCTGGGGGGAATGCCGAAGAGATCGTAGGATACGCAGCCTGATGCCTTGGCGTCGCGCATCGCACGCCACTGGAGGGCGTAGGCCGGCATGAGATTGCGGCCGCGGTTTGAGGAGGCGCCGTAGAGATAGACCGCCTCACCCTTGCCAAAGAGGGTGATGATGGAGGCTATTGAGCTACCTTCATAACGCGCAAAGTAGGCGCGTAGGCGCGGGGCATTGGCGTTTCCATGGGCTTGGGCAAAGAGGCCGCGATAATAGGCCTTACTGTGGAGGGCAATCTTGTCGCGCTCGGATGTTTCTTGGTAGAGGGCAAAAAAATCATCGATGGCGGCGTCTATCTCCCCTTCCGAAGAATCCTGTGCGTCTACGCAAACAAGTTCAAGGCGCTTTTTTTCAGCAAGCTTGACGTTGTAGCGCCACTTGGGTTTCATGGCCGCCAAAATGTCTTCTTCACTCGGTAAAAGGTCTATGACTACGGTGTCCGGGGGTTGGATGTCCACGGCCGCCTTTTTCAGGGGCGGAAGCAAACTCGGCGGCGAAGCGCTCAGGCTGTATTGGGGAAGATCAAAGCGGATAAAAACGCAACTTTGCGGTAAGTGAGGCTTGAGGGCCATGGCGATATCGCCCAGGTGTTTGGAGAGTGAACTGGCCGGGTCAGCGCCCCAATCCTGAGAGGCTGTATTTTGCTTATAGTCTAGACAGAGGCCTTCTCCAGAGCTGGGGTCCCCGAAGGGCCCGATGGAGGGACCGTGGGGGACATAGGCAAAGGAAAGGCCAAGGGGAAGGCGGCGCAAAAGAACTGAAAGCCCTAAGGCCTCCCGCCCCGGCTTGCCGCCGGCAATCTCCAGGCTAAAGCGGTAGGGCTTCCAGCCGGAGTTTGCCTTAAAGGAAGCCCAGAAATCGCTCTGGAGAAAGGATGGATTGGGAAGCATGCCCTCCTGGGGCTCTAAACGCCGTATCTCCACAAGAGGACCTGCTTAGCCGATATCGCCATTGGCAACAATTTTTGTCGTTAGGGCACGACCCTCAACCTCGAGTTGGACAGAGCCTAGCTTGACTTTATGGGAAAGGCTCTTTAAGGGAACAGAGAAAAAGCCATCGATATCGATTTCCTCTGGCAGGGCAAGTCCTGTGTCTGCACCAGAAAGGAAGACGCGACTCCCCGGCGCTGCCCAGGGGGCCTCAAGGGCTTCCACGATTTCCTTTCCGTCGCTTCCCTCCATACTGGCCGCAAGGAGCATGCCCCGGCTATCGATACCCCGCAAACGCGCAGGTTTTAGGTTGGCGGCAAGGATGATGTGCTTGCCCAAGAGTTCTTCTTCCTTGTAGTGGGGCACCAGTCCGGAAACGATGACGCGCTCGATGCCCGAACCGTCATCTAGGGTTTCTATATAAAGCTTGTCTGCCTTGGGATGGCGTTCAACCTTTGTGATCTTTGCCACGCGCAAATCGATGAGCTTTGAAAAGCGCTCTTCAAGGGGAAGTTTAGCAAGGGGAATGGGCTTGGCTTCGGGGGCGGGTTTCTCCGCGCTTATTTTTTCCGCCTTCGGTTTTTCCGCGGAAGCCGGCTGGCTGGCAGCCATCGCCTTCGACTTTCCATCAGCGGCCGCATCACGCTCTGCCCTTTCCTTCTGGTTGCCGGCGAATTTATCCTTGAGGGCTTGGATGAGATCATCCTCCAAACGGCTAAACAGAACATCGGGCTTGCTAATCCGATCAAGCCCTTCATCCTTGCCCAGATCTGCCCAGCCCATGCCCGCTGCGCCAATTTTTGTGCCGTAAAAAGCGGCGATTTTATCCGCGCTGGCGGGAAGATAGGGATGGAGGAGGATGGCGAGGTCGCGAATGACAAGGCAGAGGGCGCGTATGAGGCTTGCCGCCTTTTCAGGCTCCGTTGTGCGTGTCTTCCAGGGCTCGCCGGCTTGGAATGCCTTGTTGGCGATATCGGAGATGGCAAGGGCGGAGCGGAAGGCGTCGCGCAGCTCGGCGGCTTCAAGCTGTTGGTCTATCTTGGCTTCGAGGGCGCGAACCTCCTGCATAAAAGCAGGATCTAGCGGGGCGGCTGGTATCTGGCCGCCATAGTAGCGGTCAACGAAGGTGAGGGTGCGATTGACGAGGTTGCCGAGGTTGCCGATGAGCTCGCCGTTGACTCGTTCCTGGAAATCGGCCCAGGTAAAGTTTACGTCGCTTTTTTCCGGGCGGTTGTAGTAGATGTAGAAACGCCAGACATCGGCGCTGATGCCGGATTCCTGTACATCGGTGCCGAAGATTCCCACGCCCTTGGATTTTGAGAATTTACCGCCCTCGTAGTTGAGGTACTCGGAGCTGGACATGTGGTGCAGCATCGTCCAGTCCCGGCCGTCGCCTAAGAGGCTGGAGGGGAAGATGACGGTGTGGAAGGGAATGTTGTCTTTGCCGATGAACTGATACAGCTCCACGTTGGCCGGATCCATCCACCAGGACTTCCAGTCCGGGGTATGGCAGGCGGATATGGAGATATAACCTATGGGGGCGTCGAACCATACGTAGAAAACCTTGCCCTCCCAGCCAGCCTTGGGAACGGGGATACCCCACTTGAGGTCGCGGGTGATGCAGCGCTCGTGGAGGCCGTCGCGTATCCAGGCCTGGGTCATCTGGATGGCGTTGTTTGCCCAGAAGCCCTTTACCGATGCGCTCTTCATCCAGGCTTCCAGCTTTTCGCGAATGGATGGAAGATTGATGTAAAGATGTTTTGTGGATCTGGGGGCAGGTGGCTTGCCGCAGCTTGAACAGCGGGGTTCTTTGAGGTCGGTGGGCTCTAGGAGCTTACCGCAATTTTCGCACTGGTCGCCGCGGGCATCGGCGTAGCCGCAATGGGGGCAGATGCCGTTGACGTAGCGGTCGGCAAGGAAGCGGGAGCAAGAATCGCAGTAGAGCTGCTCGATGGTTTTTTCGCTTATGAAGCCGCCCTTATCCAGATGGGTGAAAATATCTTGTACGATGGCGGTTTGCTCGGGGCTGGATGTGCGGCCGAATCGGTCAAAGGCGATTCCGAACCACTGGTAGATACCCGCGTGCAGGGCGTGAAAGCGGTCGCAGAGTTCGCGCGGGCTGACTCCCTCTTCTTGGGCCTTTGTTTCCGTAGCCGTGCCGTACTCGTCCGTGCCGCAAACATAGAGGGTTTGGTAGCCTTTGAGGCGGCAAAAGCGGGCAAAAACGTCCGCGGAGAGAACCTGTATTAAATTTCCCAGGTGGGGAACGTTATTCACATAGGGAAGGGCTGAGGTGATTAATCTTCGTTTCATGGGGGATTACTATAGTTAGGCCTCCCCCCCCTGTCAAGGATAGGCCGGCAAGGCTTATCGCCAATTAAAAATATCTATTTCTTATACAATGCTTTAGCTTCTTTGGCCTAAAGTTGCCGTTTATCGACAATCGATCATTTTAACCTGCCATGGATATTTTCCCTTTTTTAAGTCTGGAAAGAGCTTTTCAAGCTAGAAAAAATTTGCGTTGCTTAGGTATTTGACACATATAGGGTTTTTCTATACTGTTTCTTGCAGTTTGGAAACATTTTCCATCATGAATGGAATCCTAGGAGACTGACATGAAGATCGACACGCAAGAATTCATTGCGAGCATCGTGCGACGTATCAAACGCCATCACGGCAAGACGATCCAGGAGGCCAGCCCCCGGGAGATGTACGTGGCGGTGGCCGATGCCGTCATGGATTATATCCTCGATGATTGGCTCGCCACCAAGGACCTCTACGCTTCCGAGGACGTGAAGCAGGCTTACTACCTTTCCGCCGAGTTCCTCATGGGCCGCGCCATGAGCAATAACCTCATCAACATGTGCGTTCTGCCCGAGGTCAAGAAGGCCCTCACCGAGATGGGCTTTGACTACAACCTTATCGAGGACCAGGAAGCCGACGCCGGCCTCGGCAACGGCGGCCTTGGCCGTTTGGCGGCATGTTTCCTCGATTCCCTGGCAACCCTGGATCTACCCGGCCACGGCTACGGCATCCGCTATAAATACGGTATGTTCCGCCAGAAGATCGAAAACGGCCAACAGGTGGAATATCCGGACGACTGGCTTTTAGAGCGCGACCCCTGGTCCTTCCGCCGGGAAGACGAAATGGTCACCGTCAAGTTCGGCGGCGAAGTTCATTTCTACCGCGACGAAAAGGGTAAGGAGTGCTTTAAGCGCATCAACGCCGAGGAAGTGCGCGCCATCCCCTACGATACCCCCATCGTCGGTTACGGCACGCGCAACGTAAACACCTTAAGGCTCTGGGAAGCGGAAAGCCCCGACGGTTTTGACCTTTCACTCTTTAACCACATGCACTACCGCCAAGCGGTTGAGAAGCAGATCAAAGCAGAGGACATCTCCCGCGTCCTCTACCCCAATGACGAAGGCTACGAAGGCAAGCTCTTACGCCTGCGCCAACAGTACTTCTTCGTCTCCGCATCACTTCAGGACATTATCAGCAAGTACAAAAAGCGCCACGGCAAGGACTGGAAAAATTTCCCCAAGCGCATTGCCCTCCAGCTCAACGACACCCACCCCGCCATAGCCGTGCCGGAGCTCATGCGCATACTCATCGACAAGGAAGACCTAGACTGGGATACGGCCTGGGCCATCGTTAACGCCACTTGCGCCTACACCAACCACACCATTTTAGCCGAAGCCCTTGAAAAATGGCCGGTTGATATGTTCACAAAGCTCATGCCGCGCGTCTTCATGATCGTGGAAGAGATAAACCGCCGCCACATGCACGAGGTGCGCAAGCGCGACAACGACACCAATCGCCATGCCCGCATGTCCATCATCGGCACCGGTTCCATCCGCATGGCCTGGCTGGCTATCGTCGGCTCGCACTCTGTCAACGGCGTTGCCGCCTTGCACACTGAGATCCTCAAAAACAAAGAGATGCTCGACTGGTACCAGATGTTCCCGGAGAAGTTCAACAACAAAACCAACGGCGTTACCCAGCGTCGCTTCCTCTTAAAGGCCAATCCCGGCCTCTCCGAGCTCATCAGCTCCAAGATTGGGCCGGAATGGATCAAGGATCTTTCCCAGATCAAGAAGCTCGGCCAGTACGCCAAGGACGATGCCTTCATCAAGCAGCTGGTGAAGATCAAGGCCGACAACAAGAAGGCCTTCTGCGATTACTGGTACGCCAGCACCGGGGTACGTATTGACGCCGACCGCATCTTTGACGTTCAGGTAAAGCGGCTCCACGAATACAAGCGCCAGCTCCTCAACGCCTTGCACATCA
The DNA here is from genome assembly GCA_041739325.1 of Treponematales bacterium. GTDB lineage: Bacteria > Spirochaetota > Spirochaetia > Treponematales > JBGSOB01 > JBGSOB01. The sequence continues at coordinate 8,386 of JBGSOB010000151.1, read as the reverse complement.
TCATCCTCTACAATCGGCTCAAGGCAGATCCTAAGCTGGATATGGTGCCGCGCAACTTCATCTTCGGCGCCAAGGCCGCCTCCGGCTACCGCCGCGCCAAGAGCATCATTCGCCTTATCAACACCCTCCAAGACAAGATCAATTCAGACCCTGCCGTAAACGGCAAGCTCAAGGTCTACTTCCTGGAGAATTATCGCGTGACCCTGGCGGAAATGCTCATTCCGGCATCCGATGTCTCCGAGCAGATTTCCACCGCTGGTAAGGAAGCATCCGGCACCGGCAACATGAAGTTCATGATGAACGGAGCCCTAACCATCGGCACCCTTGACGGGGCCAATATCGAGATCGCCGAGGAAGCCGGAGCGGATAATTGCTTTATTTTTGGACTCACCACCGACCAGGTGAACAAGGCAGTAGCTGAGCGCTCCTACAACCCCCAGGACATCCTCGACAAGTATCCGGAGATCGCCAAGGCGGTAAACGGACTCATCGACGGCACCTGGAATTTCGAGAGCTACGACATCTTCAAGGAGCTCTACGATTCCTTAGTCTACGGAGTGGACGGCAATACCCCCGACCAGTACTTCGTGCTGGCGGACATGCCCGGCTACATCGACGCCCAGTCTAAGATAGACAAGGCCTACCGCGACCAAGGGCTCTGGCACCGCATGGCCCTGGCCAATATCGCCGGCTCCGGCAAGTTCTCCTCAGACCGCACCATCCAGGAATACGCCGACGAGATCTGGGATCTCAAGAGCGTTCACCTCAAGTAAGAGCCCTCGTTTTTACCTGCAAAGCTCCCGGCCATTCCAGGCTGGGGGCTTTTTTTTGCCTAAGCTCCCCTAACCTCTTTTGAGCGCTTCTGTCATACTGCCTTAAGGGAGAGCCCAATGGATAAAGCCGGAGACGAAACGCCACACAAGCGCCGACCACGCTACCGGGGAACCCATCCTCGAAGCTTTTCCGAGAAATATAAAGAACTCAATCCGGAACTCTACCCAGAAGACATCCAGCGGGTTATCGCGCGCGGCGACACCCCGGCGGGAAGCCACAGGTCCATCTGCCTTACAGAAGTGCTGGAGATACTCAAGCCACAAGCGGGAGAAATCGCGGTTGACGCCACCCTGGGCTACGGAGGACATAGCCGAGAAATCCTTAAGGCGATACGGCCCGGCGGCCATCTCTACGGCTTTGATCAAGATCCCCTAGAGCTCCCCAAGACTCAGGCCAGGCTCTTATCTGAAGGCTTTGGGCCGGATATCTTTAGCCCGGTTCAAGCCAACTTTTCCCGCATTCGGCAGAGCCTTGATTCTCTCAATATCAATGCCGTTGACATGATACTTGCCGACCTTGGTGTGTCTTCCATGCAGATAGACGACCCTCAACGCGGTTTTAGCTTTAAGGATTCCGGTCCGCTGGATATGAGGATGAATACCAGCCGCGGGGAAACCGCGGCTCTCCTTTTACGGAGGCTTTCAGAAGCCAAGATAGCCGCCCTGCTTGAGGAAAACGGAGATGAACCCTATGCCGCGGCCATCGCCCATGCCATCGTTGCGGATCGCAAAGGGATGACGAGCACGGCGGCCTTAAGCTTGGCTATTAAAACGGCTCTATGCGCCTTGCGTCTTGGAGAGGAAGAAATACTCAAATCGACCCGGCGCAGCTTCCAAGCCCTGCGTATAGCGGTAAACGCCGAATACGAAGCCTTAGACAGCCTTCTCCTTGCCCTCCCCGCCTGCTTAAAGCCAGGCGGTCGGGTGGCAATCTTAAGCTTTCATTCCGGCGAGGATATGCGCGTCGTCTCCGCCTTTGAAAAGGGCTTAGCCGCCGGTGAATATTCAGCTATCCACGACAGCGAGATTCGAGCCAGCTCCCAAGAACGCTATAGCAATCCGCGCTCGAGGTCAGCCCGGCTGCGATGGGCTATCCGCGCTTAAAAGATTATCTCTCCGTCCTGGATGTCTAGGAGAATAGATTCCTCCAGCGGATAGCCATTCGTATAATAGCCAAAGCTCGTCTCATAGGCGTTACCGTTGTTTTCATACGAGATGCAATAAGCTCCGTCCACTCTTGCGGCGGATGCCAGATCCAAGCTTAGGGCGGTAGACGAGCCGGGTTCAAGGCTTATCTCAGCGCTTGTGATCGATGCTTCCGAGGCGAGAAAAATCATCACTTTGCTCAGTTGGCCGCTTCCGCTATTTTGAAGCCTAAACTCTATCTTTGAGCCGAAATCGTTAAAATTATCATCGTCTAATGAGTCGATACATTCACAGGAAAAAAAGAACGCTGAAAATAAAACAATGCTCAGTAAAGAAAGTGTATTTTTCTTCATTGCTATCCTCTGTTTTTGCATGAGATGTTGTTACCGCTAAGTATAACAAGCATCTCATGCAATATCTAGAAAATTCTTATTTTTTACCTAGGCTGTCATTTCCACACGAACCACACAAAGATGCTCGCGACGGCTGTGGTTATCAGGGTAAAGGGCAGGCCTATCTTGAGCCAATCGGCAAAGCCAACACGGTAGCCCTCTTTCTTGACTAAGCCCAGGGTAACTACGTTTGCCGAGGCCCCAAAGGGTGTGAGGTTGCCGCCCATGCAGGATGCGATGAGGAGGGCAAACATATAGAGTTCCGGGCGCAGACCCATGGAGTGGCTTAAATTCCCAACAATAGGCAGCATAACCAGGATATAGGGTACATTATCGATGAAACCGGATAATACGACCGATACGCCTATAATGAGTAAGAAACCCAAGAGCACATGATCCCCGGCAAGATTGCTCAATAAGGTTGAAAGGTCATCCAAGAGACCCACCTTACTCACGGCCCCGATGGCGATAAAGATACCGATTAAAAAGAGGATAGTGTCCCAATCGAGGGAGGCTATCAGCTTAAAGCCCTCTTTAGAACCCTTGCGCCTCACAAAAATGAACCACAAGAGGCCAACTATTCCCAAGCCCATGCAACAGATACCGGAAACGATTGAAAAACCCTCAAAGAAGAAGGAAATAACCGCCAAGCCCGCAACCAAGAGAATCAACAAAATGGACGGAAAAAGGGACTTGACCTTTTCCTTGGGGATATCGACATGGACCTTGGCTACTGCCTTGAATTGAAAGAGAAAGAAGATTGCCCCCGCTAATGCGGCTATCTCAACCGCAAAAAAGATGGAGGGCCGTCCGGCAAAGAAAAAGAAATCATTGAAGGAATAACCGGCGTAACCGGCAAAAATCATTGAAGGGGGGTCTCCCACCAAGGTAGCCGTGCCTTGGAGATTGGCCATTACGGCAAGCCCAACCATAAAGGCTGTCGGGTTGAGCTTAAGGCGCCGTGAAATCTCGATGGCGATGGGGGCCATCACGAGAACTGTGGCCACGTTTTCCACGAATGCGGAGAGGATGCCGGTAATCACGAGGATGATGACCATCCCCAAACCAAGGCTGGGCGTTTTGTCTATGACCATGTCGGCCAGGTAGGCGGGAACCCTTGAATAGATGAAAAGCTCGGCTATAATCAAGCTCCCGATATAGATGAGGAGCACGTTCCAATTAATCAGGTGGGTAAAGGTTTCACCTAAGCCCACTACGCCGAGGATGAGGAAGAGGAGGGAAGCGCCCAAGCTGAACCAGGACTTATGCTTGTTAAAAATGATAACCAGCAGATACATAAGGGCGACTACGGCTAAAACGACCCATTTCATGGCGATTCCTCCTAAAAACGGCTAAAAAAAAGACCCTTCGCGGGCGTACCAAAGTGATACGCCCACGAAAGGTCTTGTTACCCTAAAGGCCGCGAAACCAGGCCGGAGGGCCGTGTTGTTGATTTCGCGTAAAAACTACTCCCCTTTCCTCGTTGCCCCTTCCTTGTAACACATCGCCGACCCTTGGTCAATTCTCCAAGCTAGGACAGATAGCCGGATAGTTTCCTGTAGAGGGCGCTCACCTTTTCCTTTGCCTCCGCCTTAACGCTATCCGCAATCTCGTCGATAAGGGATTCCAAAGACGCGATCGATTCGTTGAGGGCGGTATGAAAGCCGCGGGAAACCTTAAACCAATAGGCACCTTGGCCGTCGGTAAAGAGGCAGATAAATCCCAGTTCACCGGATTTTGCCTTTACCTCGGTTAGCCTCAAAACATCATCAAGGGCTTCTATAAGTTTATCTGGGTTTTCCGCCGAGTGGAAATTATTGCGCTTGGGCTTGCCGCGCTCCATATCCTCTTTGGGGCTGGTGAAGGGAGCTACCTTGAGAATGAGGTCTATTTTTTCCCCCTCCAAGAAGGACCAGCGCAGATAGCGCACACTACCGCGTAACTCCTTAAAGGCCTGAACCGGTTCTCGCGCAAGGCGCTCGCGCATGGCGTGGAGGTCTTTCCATTGGAACACGACCATCTTTTTACCACCCCGTCCCTTTTCCAGGGGGAAGATGCTGTCAAATATCTTTATCTGATTGGTAAAGTCGCGCTGCCCTTGTTCGGCTCTAGGCGCTTCTCCATGGCTAAAGCCGGCAAGCCTTTCCCCTAGCAGGGGAGATATCTTGGGGAGCCAGGAGCGCTGGAGGGGGGAAACCGACATGGCATAGGTGCGGCTGGTGCGAACAATCTCCCCGGCTACGATGTACTGGGCTTTTTCCCGGTACATCACCGATCCCGGATGGATGACGATGCGGTCTGCAGTGAGGGTGCGATAGCCGTCGCGCCCGGTTTGTACGGCAACGAATTGAATGAGCCCGCGACTGACGGCGCACAGGTAATCCTCTACACTGCCGCCTGAGAGAATGGGAACGCCAAGCTCGGAAACGATAAGCTCAATCTGCTCCTTTACACGGGTAATTTCCGCCATAGCCCTTTCATCCAAATAAGAGCGTTCGCAGAATTTCGTTTTATTCACGGCCTGCTTATAGGAATTGAACATCTTTAGGTAGGAAACGAAGTCGCCTGAGGGATCGCGGAAGGAGTGATGGGCTTTGCGCGCCTCGATCTCCTCACCCGGGGGAAGTATATAGGGGGATTGGGTAGTTAAGAAGGCAGAGGCTGTAACCACGGAATCGATGGCGTTGGGATAGCGTAGGATAGCTTCTACGATCATGCGCGAGTGGCGCGGCAGGAGGGGGAAGGCGCACATCATTTGCCCTATCTTGGATAGGCTGCGATCCGGCTCAAGGGCGTCTAGGAGGGTGAGGGTCTCTATGGCTGAGAGTATCGGCTCCCGGCCGGGCTTGGAGATGAAGTCGAATTCCTCAAAGTCGGAAATGCCAAGTTCGGCCATGCGTAAAACGACCTCGGAGAGGTCGGTACGATAGATTTCTTCCGTGGTAAAGAGGTTCCTATTTTCAAAATCCTTGCGGCTATAGAGGCGGTAGCAATAGCCTTCCCGGGTGCGACCGGCCCGCCCCTTGCGTTGGTTGCAGGAAGCCTTGGAAATGGGTGTTTCGATAAGGCTGGACATGAATGTTTTAGGGTTGTAGTAGTTGAGTTTTGAGAGGCCGGAGTCGAGCACCGAGGTGACGCCGTCTATCGTCACCGATGTCTCGGCGATATTGGTGGAGACGATGACCTTGCGCTTGCCGAAGGGAGCCTTATCGAATACCTTTTCCTGTTCTTCCTTACCTAGCCGCGAGTAGAGGGGAATGAGGTGGAGTGAGCGCCTGACTTCGCAGACCGAGAGCCGCTGGAGGCAATCCTTGATCGCCTTTTCACCCGGCAGAAAGATGAGAATGTCCCCATCCCGCCCGTCTTGGACCACGCGATTGACAATCTGTTCTATCTTGAGCTGGAGGGCGTCTTCCACCGTCTCTGCCACCGGCGGGTCGTAGATGACGGAAACCGGGAAGGTCATGGCGTCTATTTTGACGATAGGACACTGGCCAAAGTATTCTGAAAAAACCTGGGCGTTGATGGTGGCTGAAGAGACGATGACCTTGAAATCCGGGCGTTGCTCGAGAACCCGCTTTAAGAGCCCGAGGATAAAGTCAATATTCAAGGAGCGCTCATGAGCCTCGTCTACCATGATGACTGAATAGCGCGAAAGGATGGGATCGAGCTTCATTTCTTGAAGCAGGATGCCGTCGGTCATGATCTTGATCTTGGTTTCCGTGCCGGTGCGATCCTCAAAGCGCATCTTATAACCGGCGAGTCCTCCGAGGGGCTGTCCGAGTTGCTTGGATATGAATTCACTGACGGATATGGCGGCGATGCGGCGAGGCTGGGTGACGCCGATGATACCCTTAACGGCATAGCCGGCTTCGTTGAGGATAACAGGCAGCTGGGTTGTCTTGCCCGAACCGGTGGGGCTTTCCACCACGATGGCCTGGTTATTTTTGAGCGCCTCCAGGATCATGTCTTTATGCTGGTAGACGGGTAATTCATGTGGGTTCATAGAAACTACTCTATGCCCTTTTTGACATTATTGCAATCAGGAGCGCTGTCGGTCAAACGACCGACAGCCTTGAAGATCCTCCTATCGATATTCCTTTGCGCATTTCTATGTTTTTTAACACGTTTTTTAAAAACCAGTTTATACTCCAAGCCATGAAAATCCAGCCAACCTTCAAGCCCGTGAGCTTGCCCATTACCGAGACCGTGCCCCAGCGCATGCGCTCAAAGATCGAGGGATTCGCAGACTTCGCCTTCAATCAGTATAAGAAGGCGGATGGCTCCATCGGTATCGTTAGCTATCGGGAGTTTTGGAATGACGTCTTGTCTCTGGCCGCAGCCCTCAAAGCTATGGGCGTTGAGCGTGGAGCACATATCGGCATTATCTCTGATAACCGCCGTGAATGGCTGGTAGTCGACCAAGCCATCCTCAGCCTCGGCGCGGCAGACGTTCCGCGCGGCTCGGACACAACCGAGGACGAAATCGTTTACATCTTGAATCACGCCGATTGCGATATTGTTTTCGCGGAAGACGCAAAACAAGCAAGCCGCATAGTCAGGCGCGCCGCAGAGATGCAGAAACTAAAAACGATAATCGTCATAGACGGCGATACTGCCCTCAAGGACGCCCAAGCCGGCGCTATTAAAATCCTATCCATGCCACAAGTCCTTTCCGCAGGCTCAGGCAAGGATAAACACAGCGCCGTCAACGTAGAGATTGATAAGGGAAAGCCTGAAGACCTGGCTACCATCATCTACACATCCGGCACCACCGGCGAGCCCAAGGGCGTTCTCTTGCCCCACCGCTCCTTCGTCTTCCAGATAGACAATGTCTATAACTACATCCACGTGCACCCTTGGGACGTGGCCATGAGCGTTTTGCCGGTGTGGCACTCCTACGAGCGGGCGGTAGACTATGTCATGATCGAACGCGGTTTATCCTTGGTCTACTCGCGTCCCATCGGCTCAGTGCTTATCGACGATCTGTCCTTTTACAAGCCGACGATACTCCCAGCCGTGCCGCGCTTGATGGAAGCCGTCATGCAGGGCGTATACCGCAATGTAAACAAGGCCGGCGGCATTAAGAAAACCCTCTTTAATTTCTTCATAAAGATAGGCGGCGCCTACGCCCAATCACGCAACCGACTGCGCGGCTGGCTCCCGGTATTCAGCCCTCGTTCGCGCTTGCTTGACGTATTCCTAGGCGCTTTGGGTGTTTGTTTCCTCTTTGGCTGGAAGACCCTCGGCCATCTCTTAGTCTTTAAGACTATCCATAAAAAGTTCGGCGGCCGCTTTAAGATGGTTGTCGTCGGCGGCGGCGCTATGCCCAAGAATGTCGACGATTTTTACCAGGCTATCGGCATTACCTGTCTTGAGGGCTACGGGCTTACGGAAACCGGCCCCATCTTGGCGGTACGCGAACAGCACGCCCCGGTTCTAGGAACCATCGGCCCCATTTTCAAAGACGTGGAGTATGAAATCCGCGATGAGTCCGGCGCCAAGCTGGGGCCGGGAGAAAAGGGCGTTCTCTTTATAAAGAGCGTTCAAAACATGTACGGCTACTATAAGAAAGACACTGAGACCGCCAAGGTGCTTGCAGATGGCTGGCTCAATACCGGCGACCTAGCCATGTTCAGCTATGGTAAGATTGCCTACGTGAAAATACTTGGCAGAATCAAGGACACCATCGTACTCTCCGGCGGCAAGAACGTGGAACCGGAGCCGATAGAACAAAAAATCAACACCAATCCTCTCGTCCAGCAATCGATGGTGGTGGGGCAGGATCAGAAATACTTAGGGGCCCTCATCATACCCAATCAAGATGCCTTAAGCGCTTGGGCAGCCAATGCCGGAATCAAGGCAAGCAACTACGCGGATCTTCTAAAAAACGATGCCGTGCGCAAGCACATGCAGTCGGTAGTTGAAGAGCTAGTTTCCAAGAAGAACGGCTTTAAGAATTACGAGCTCATCTTCCGTATCGCCTTGATTGAGAAGCCCTTTGAGTCCGGGAGC
>JBGSOB010000074.1:0-2464 GCA_041739325.1 Treponematales bacterium | reverse complement strand
AATCCCATGATCTAAGTCGAATTTTCATTGTGAACTAAGAAAAAAGGGCCGTCCAAAGTTTCTTCTTGGACAGCCCCTTCCCGCATGGCTTCCTCCCCTAGCTAGAAAAGGGCAGGGCGGATTGTGTGACGGAGCCCCGCTTTTTTTTATTCCAGCCGGGAGGAATATCAGCTATACTGGATGTTGTGCGAGAGGAGGCTTTTTAGGTGAGCTATGCTTACATGGGAAGGATTCTGCGCGTTGACCTAAGCGCGCGGACAGTGCGGGAAGAGACCCTGGCTGAGGATGTCTATAGGCGGGTTTTGGGCGGCATGGGCCTGGCCAGCTGGCTGCTTTTACGGGAGATTCCTCGAGGGATCGATGCCTTGGGGCCAGAGAATATCCTTGCCTTCGTGCCTGGCCTCTTGACTGGGACGGGGAGCCTCTTTACCGGGCGCTGGATGGCCCTGGCAAAGTCCCCCCTTACGCTTACCATAGGCGACGCCAACTGCGGGGGGAGTTTTGCCCCGGCAATAAAGCAATGCGGCTGGGACGGCATCTTTATTTCAGGCGCGTCCAAGGAGCCCCTCTACCTCTATTCTGACGGGCGCACGACGGAGCTCCGCGACGCATCTGAGCTCTGGGGCATGGACGCGGTTGAATGTGAAAAGCGCCTCTGGGAAGATGGCGGCGCCAAGCGTAGGCCCTCAGTTGTTTGCATAGGTCAGGCGGGGGAAAAGCTCTCCCTCATTTCCGGCATCGTTCACGACGGGGGGCGGCTGGCGGCCCGCTCGGGCTTGGGCGCGGTTATGGGTTCCAAGGGCCTCAAGGCCATTACCCTCTGCGGTTCGCGGCCGGTATCCGTGGCGGATCCGGGGCAAATGCGTTCCATAAGCAGCCGCCTCTGGAAGACCCTCAAGCCATCCTTTCCCCTGCCTCCCGGCGGGGCGGTGAAATTCTTGGGCGTACTCTTGCGCGCCCTGCCCTTTGGCTTTCCGATGGACGGGCTCATCTTTATCCAGCTTTTAAAAAAATGGGGCACTTCGGCCATGAACCAGGCTGCGGTGGAGATGGGCGACGCGCCTATAAAAAACTGGGCAGGGAGCGAAAAGGACTTTGTCTTTAAGCTGTCAAACAGCCTTAACCCCGACTTCATCATCAGCGAACAGTCGCGCAAGTATCACTGCTATTCCTGCCCTATCGGCTGTGGCGGCCACTGCAAGATGCCCGACGGTTCTGGGAACACCCATAAGCCTGAGTACGAGACGGTGCTTGCCCTCTCCGGCCTCCTCATGTGCAACGACCTGGGCAAGGTCTTTGAGATGAACGAACTCTTAAACCGCGCCGGCATGGACTCGATATCAGCCGGGGGCACCCTGGCCTTTGCCATGGAATGCTTTGAAAAAGGGGTTTTGAGCCTTGAGGATACGGGGGGCATAGACCTCTCCTGGGGCAGGGCGGATTCCGCCCTTGAGCTGCTCAAGCTGATGATAGAGCGACGCGGGATAGGGGAGGTTTTTGCCGACGGCTCAAAGCGCGCCGCCGAGCGCCTGGGCCGGGGCAGTGCCGATTACGCCATCCATTCCGGGGGCCAGGAGCTTGCCATGCACGACCCGCGCAACGACCCCGGCTACGGCCTTCACGCGGCGGTAGACCCCAGCCCCGGGCGGCACACGGTGGGCTCCCAGCTCTACTACGAGATGTGGCGTTTGTGGAAAAAACTGCCCGCTGCCCCGCGTCCGCCCCTCCTCTACGGCAAGGCCAGCAAATACGTTAAAGAAGAAGAGAAGGGTGTAGCCGCCGCTTATAGTAGCCGTTACGTCGCCCTCTTCAACGCCCTGGGCCTCTGTCTCTTTGGCAGTTTCTGCGGCGCCGACCGCTTGGGCATCTTTGAGGCCATCAACGCCGCAACCGGCTGGAACCTGAGCCCCCAGGAGGCGATGGAGGCCGGGCGCTTGATACAGAGCCTGCGGCAGGAGTTCAACCTGCGCGAGGGCCTGCCCTCTATGACGGATAAGATCGCCCGCCGCGCCATCGGACTGCCGCAGATGCTGCGCGGCGCGAACCGCGGCCGCAGTTTTGACATTAAGAAGATGGAAGCCGCCTACCGTAGGGCCCTGGGCTGGGATGTCTTAAGCGGAGCGCCGGATATGGCCCTCTTTGATGGCTTGGGGATTCCGGCGCGGCAAGGAGGCTTCTGATGTATCACATAAGCGATTCCTGCACTGGCTGTGGAGCCTGCGCCCTTCTCTGCCCGGTGGGGGCCATTAGCGGCGAAAAAAAGGCCCGCCATAGCATAGAGGCCGAGCTCTGCGCCGACTGTGGTGTATGCGGACTTGTCTGCCGTTTTAAGGCCGTGAGCGACTCTGGCGGCGCTCTCTGCGCCCCCCTTGCCCGCAAGGCATGGCCGGCGCCGCGCATAGACTTAGGGCTCTGCGCCGCCTGCGGGGCCTGCGTTCAAGCCTGCCCTCAGTCTTGTTTGAGC
>JBGSOB010000066.1:0-24682 GCA_041739325.1 Treponematales bacterium | reverse complement strand
GGCTTAGTCAAGGAAAAAACTAAGCTTGAGAAAAACCTCGGCGGTATCAAGGAGATGAAGGACCTTCCCGGCGTCGTCTTCGTTATCGATACCCGCAAGGAAGCCATCGCCGTGACCGAGGCCCAGCGCCTTGGCATTCCCATCGTAGCCATCGTAGACACCAACTGCAATCCCGAAGGCATCGAATACCCCATTCCCGGAAACGACGACGCTATCCGCTCGATCACGCTCTTTACCCAGATTATCGCCAACGCGGTGGTAGAGGCCGACAACGAGACTGGTCTCAAGATCATTGAGAACCTTCAGGACGAGGACGGCACGGAGGAAGTGGCCACCGACGCATCCAACACCAAGGATGATGAGCAGGAACTCGACATCGATTATTCAACCTACACCCCTGAGGAAACCAAGAAGAAGGAAGAAGAGGCGGCTGTTGTCGTCGAGGCTCCCTTGGTAGACGAGGATCGCCTTTACGAGGGCAAATAACAAAGGAGCATAACGTGGCAGATATAAAAGCAAGCGACGTAAAAGCCCTGCGCGAAAAAACCGGCGCGGGAATGATGGATTGCAAAATCGCCCTTGAGGAATGCCAGGGTGACTTTGCCAAAGCCGAGAAATTCCTCAAGGAAAAAGGCCTAGCCGCCGTTGAGAAGCGCGTTGGCCGCGCCACCAACGAGGGCAAGATTTTCACCAAAAGCTCAGGTGGCACTACGGTAGTCATTGAGCTTACCTGCGAGACCGACTTCGTCGCGCGCAACGCGGACTTTATCGCCTTAGGCAACCAGCTCACCTCTATGATTCTCGACAAAGGCTACACCAGCGTCAATGATGAGCTCACCGGCAAGGTAACCGAGCTGGCCTCAATCATCCGCGAGAACATGAGCTTAAAGCGCCTGGCCGTGGTCAAGGCCGCCGCAAACGAAACCGTCCATGAGTACCTGCACGGCGATAAACTCGGGGTTATCGTTAAGTTCAAGGCGGATAAGGGCTCCCTCTTCGATGACGAAAAGGTTAAGACCTTCGTTCATGACGTGGCGCTTCATATCGCGGCCTTCAATCCCGGCTTCATCGGAAAATCCAACGTTTCTCCCGATTACCTCAAGGAACAAGAGGAAATCTTCCTTAAGCAGATGCAACAGGACGAGAAGCTTCAGGGCAAGCCTGAGAACGTTCTCAAGGGAATCGTTGCCGGAAAGATGAATAAGCACGTTGCCGAAATCTGTCTCTTGGATCAAGGCTTCGTCAAGGACGAGAAGCAGAGCGTTTCCAAGGTGATGGCCGACGTGGCGAAAGCCGCCGGCGGCAGCCTTGAGATCGTAGAATTCCTGTACTATCGAGTGGGCGCCTAATACGCAATTGAAGGGCGGATCAGTCATGATCCGCCCGCTCTTGTTTGGAGGACTATATGGATACGCTGATTGCAGCATGCGATGAGAAGATGAAGAAGGCAATCGTTGCATTAAAGGATGAATACAACTCTATCCGCACTGGTCGAGCTTCGAGCGCCCTCTTGGATAAGATTAAGGTCGACTACTACGGCCAAAAATCCCCCCTTTCCCAAGTAGCCACCGTGTCCATTCCCGAAGCCCGTCTCATCGTCGTTCAGCCTTGGGATAAAGCCCTTATCGTTGAAATTGAAAAGGCTCTTCGCAGCTCCGACCTAGGCATAAACCCCTCGAATGACGGAAAAGTTATTCGTATCGCCATTCCTCCTCTTACCCAAGACCGCCGCAAGGACCTTGTAAAGGGCGCTAAAAACACCGCTGAACAAGCCCGCGTTTCCGTGCGCAACATCCGCCGCGACGGCAACGACGATATTAAAAAGAAGCAAAAAGACGGTGATTTCGCCGAGGATGACGCAACCAAGGCCGAGCATGAACTTCAGAAAATTACCGACGTCGCGATAGCCCAAATAAATAAAATTTTCGAGGACAAAGAAAAAGAAATCATGGAGGTCTAGTCTCCATGTCAACCGATATTTCTGGTTTGCGCCCCTCCCATGTGGGAATCATCATGGACGGCAACGGTCGCTGGGCAAAAGAGCGCGGCCTGCCCCGTACCGAGGGCCACCGTGAGGGCCTAAAAGCGGCAAAACGAATCGTTAAAGCCGCCAAGGAACTGGGCATTGCCTGCATCTCCTTTTACGTCTTCTCGACGGAAAATTGGAAACGAGCCCAAGAAGAGGTCAATTTCCTCATGTTCCTCATCGTCGATCACCTAGCTCAGGAATTCGATTTTTACCGGGATAATAATGTGCGGGTTCTACACTCCGGTGATCTGGCGGGCCTACCTAAAAACGTTCAGGCTGAGATTCTCAAGGTTGTCAGCGATACGGCCGCCAATGAGTCTATCACGGTGAATCTTGCCATCAACTATGGCGGAAAAAACGAGATCCTTCGGGCAGTCAATGCCCTCATCCGGGAAGGCTCTGAGCTCAAGGCAGATATTCAGGAAGATGATATCCGCCGGCACTTGGACAACCCCGAGCTGCCGGACCCGGACCTTATCATCAGAACCTCAGGCGAGCTCAGAACGAGCAATTTTCTGCTTTGGGGATCAGCCTACTCAGAACTCTATTTCAGCCCAAAGCTATGGCCAGATTGGGAAAAAGCCGATCTCGAGGCCGCGGTCGATGAATTTAACCGACGCCAAAGACTTTACGGAGGCATGCGATGAAGGGGCTTATTTCCCGACTCTTGATCTTTTTTCTCGGGATACCGGCTATCGTCGCCGTTACCTACTTTTTTAGGCAAAACAACGGCATGGGTATTAGTCTCCTCACCTGCCTCTTTTCCGGCCTAGGCGGTATAGAGGTAAGCATGCTCTTTCCCGCCGGGAGGAAGAAACTGCGCATGGCGGTGGCATTCATCATTGCCTTATCCATCCCGCTGACGGATTATCTTGTTGGCCTTAAGATTCTTCCGGCAAGCGCTTTTTCCCTTGTGATTGCCGCCCTTGTCCTTGTCGTCATGACCCGTGAAATATTCCGAAAAACCGAGGCTATTCCGGCAATTCTAGAACGCCTTTCGGCCCTCTTTTTCCCCATCCTTTATCCCGGTTTCTTGGCTATCTTCATAATCCGCATAGGTCAACAAGCCAACAACCTGCCCCTCTTTCTTCTCTTTTTCTCAATCTGTTTTGGCAACGATTCCGCCGCCTGGTTCTTCGGCATGCTCTTAGGAAAGAAGCGCAACGTCATACCCGTAAGCCCCAATAAAAGCATAGCCGGTTTTTTAGGCGGAATGGCCACCTCAACACTCCTGCCACTGGCATTTACCCTCGCGCGTCCGGATATCTACGCTGGGGCTCTGTGGAAATACCTTCTCCTCGGGTTCTTTTCTGGCTTAGCCGTTGTCTTTGGAGACTTAGCGGAATCTGCCATCAAGCGTTCAGCCGGCGTAAAGGATTCAGGATCCCTCATTCCTGGCAGAGGGGGCGTACTTGATTCCATAGACTCCCTTCTTTTCGCGGCGCCCGTATTTCTCTTTTTCAGCCAACTTCTTTTTTCGGGATTCTAATGCAGGATACAAGAAAGCGCATCATCATCCTGGGCGCCACTGGATCCATCGGCTTGAACGCGGTGGACGTGATACAAAGCCATGCTGAACGCTACCGTGTGGTGGGACTTTCGGCAAACGACAAGGCTCAAGAACTTGCAGAGCTCGCGGCAACCTTAGGCACAGACAACACCTGCCTCTCCGGCGCAACGGCAAGTCCTGACAGCGCCACTTTCACCGGGCCTGAAGGCCTTTTACGTCTCATCAAATCCACTGATGCCGATATCGTGCTTAACGCTATAGCCGGAAGAGCCGGCCTGGAATCTTCCTTTGCGGCGCTAGAAAGCGGCAAACACCTGGCCCTTGCCAACAAGGAGTCTATGGTTTGCGCAGGGCCCCTGCTGCGTAAATGCGCCGCCACAGCGGATAAGCACATCTTACCGGTGGATTCCGAACACTCCGCCGTATTTCACTTAATCCAAGCACTGGGCGCGGACAAGATAGCACAGGTTATCCTTACCGCCTCAGGCGGACCCTTCCGAGATTTGCCTGCGGGGAAATTCCCCGAAATCAAGCTAGAAGACGCCCTCAAACACCCCAATTGGTCCATGGGAAAAAAGATTACCATCGATTCGGCCTCAATGGCCAACAAGGGCCTAGAGGTAATAGAGGCCTATGAGCTCTTCGGCCTAGATCCTAGGCGTATCAAGGTTCTCATCCATAGAGAGAGTAAAGTGCACTCCCTGGTAAGGAGCGTGGACGGATCACTCTACGCGCAAATATCAAAACCTGATATGCGCGTTCCCATCCATAACGCATTCAGCTACCCGGAGCTGATTCCCTGCCCCTTTGGGGCGCTGGATCTTGCTGGCGAGCGCCTAAGCTTTGACGCTCCGGATTTTGACCGCTTCCCCCTCCTAGCCCTCGCCTACCGAAGCCTCGAAAAAGGTGGTATGTACCCCTTGGCATATAATGCGGCGAATGAAGTGGCCGTAGATCTATTCCTCAAAAGTCAATTGAGTTTTATGGGAATATCACGGCTTGTGGAGGCCGCTCTCCAGCATGACTGGGGCAAAAAGGCCGAGGCCCTAGGCCATATTATAGAAACTGATACTCAGGTCAGGGACATCACGCTCACAGAGTGGAAGAAGGGATTTTGAAATGGTAATCGTCTACGGTATTTTTTGTCTGTCCATCATCATCTTCGTGCATGAGCTCGGGCACCACTTGTCCGCCAAAATGTTCGGCATTGAGGTTTTGCGTTTTTCTATCGGTATGGGTAAGCGACTCTTCGGTTTTACCTTTAAGGGGACGGATTACTGCATATCCCTTCTGCCCATTGGCGGATACTGCAAAATGAAGGGCGAGGATTCCTTCTTGCAAGCCTTCGGCAAGGGGGAGTCCAGCGTCAAGGCGGAACCCGGTTCCTTCTATGCGGCCCATCCCCTCAAGCGCATTCTCGTGGCTTTTTCCGGCCCCCTTTTCAATATCATCTTCTCAGTCGTGGCCCTGAGCGTGGTGTGGGGTATCGGTTTCTCCTATGAAGTGTCCAGCCCGCGGCTACTCCTTTCCAGCGAATACCCCGAACTGGGCGCCCAGGATGATCTTCCCCAGCCCCATCCCGCGGACTCAGGCGGTTTACGCAGTGGCGACCTTGTTCTGGCCATAGATGGAAAAAAAATACAGAACTATAGCGATATCCAAGATATCGTTTTTCAAAACCCGGAAAAACGGCTTGAATTTCTGGTTGAGCGTGAAGGCAGCCAAACCACCCTCTTTATCGTTCCGGCCCTAGATAAAAAGCGCGCTATCGGCAGGATCGGGGTCTATCCCATGGACGATGCCGTCATCGGGAGCCTTGTCCCGGCTGGGCCTGCCGCGCGAGCCGGGCTTGTTGTCGGTGACAAGCTGACAGCCCTAAACGGGGAGCCTATCCGCGCCGAGATGGATATCCAACGCAGCCTGCAAAGCAAATCGGCGACAGTAGAGCTTGAGATTCTGCGTGGGGATAAGACTCTCAAACTTTCCCTTGCGCCCGACTACCAGACTCAAGGAGAAGCGGCAAACCCCTTGGGCATTTTCATCAAACGTAATAGTTATCGCAGTCCACGGCGCGGTTTCTTTGGCACGATAGCCAAGGCGAGCGTTGAAACATGGAAAAACCTTTCTCTCACCGTGAAAAGCATCGGCTTACTCTTCCGCAAGGTGGACCTGAGCCAAGCCCTTGCCGGGCCGGCACGGATCACCTATATGATAGGGTCAGTGGCCGAATCGAGTTTTTCCAGCGGCTTTGGCAACGGGCTTACGACGGTATTCAATTATTTATCCATTTTTTCCGTCAGTCTCTTCCTCATGAATCTCCTCCCCATTCCCATCCTCGACGGTGGAATGATCGTCATCATCCTATTGGAGATGATCCGTAAACGGCCCTTCAAACCGGTTACCATCTACCGAATAACCATCTTCGGTTTTTTTATCATCATTTCCATCTTTCTTTTCGCAACCTTCAATGATATCCTCTTTTTCACCCTCAAGAAATAAGGAGAGTCCCCTATGAAAAGTCTGACCTGCATGTGCGAAACCAGCTTCGAGGCGGATATAGCCGACGAGCTAGACCTAGATACGGACCAAAGGGCTCTCAAGGCTATTCGCGATGGTAGCTTTATGTCCTATCCCTGCCCGAATTGCGGTAAGATTCTCAAGCCCGAAATGCCGGTCAGCCTCCTCTCTGCAAAGCTGGGGCTGAAACTGCTCTTTATCCCGGAAATAGACCGCTTAAGTTTCTATAATGGCAAATACCCGGTTGCCCAGGACTTTGAGTGCGTCATCGGCTTCCCGGAGCTTCTGGATAGGGTACGCGCCCTGAGCGATGGCTTTGATCATCGAGCTATCGAGATCATGAAATACATATTCCTCTGCAAGGCCCAAGAATCCGACCCGGAGGCGCAAATCCGCGTCTTTTACCACGGCATTGAGAAGGATCAGCTTGTTTTTCACATCCATGGGCTTTCCCGCGGCGATATCGCCGTCATCAAGGCGCCTAAGAGTCTCTATGATATGAGCCTCAAGGATATCCCTGAAAAATCCGCGCAAGAACCCTTTTCCACCATGCTCAAGCGCCCCTATGTCTCGGTTCATCGATTGGAGATGGAAGACTAATAATGTTCGCTGCACGGCCCCTCCTTACCCTTTGCCTAGCCGCCTTCCTTCTCTCGGGCTTATCGTATGCCCAAGATGAAGAGCCCGTGGAAAGCGAAAGCGCCGTAGAGGCACTACCCACCTATCCGAGCGGCTTTTCCGACCAAGCGACATCACTTTCCTATCTACCCGCCCTCAATGCCCTCTGCATTGGAGAGCCGGACGGCTCCTTCAGTTTACTTGATCCACAGAGCGCTCGAATTTTCAGGCGGGAACAGATCGGACTCTATCCGCTTATCCTCATGGCAAGCCATCCAATAAAAGCGGAAATCGCCTTTATTGAATCCAACGGGTCCTCTGAGCATCGCCTCCATGTTCTGCGTTTTAATGACAAAGGCTATGATGAGATCCATACGGAAACCCTGCCTTCCTGTCCGGAGGCCATTGATTATTCACCGCATGGCGGCCTACTCGCCATATCGCTGCGCTCCTCCGTCGGAATCATCCTTAGGCAAAGCGACACTTTTATGGCCCTTCCTGCTTTTCAAGCACTCTGCGGCCCCTCAGCCTTTTGCGCCATCGGAAGCTCTGAATCAAACCTTCTGCAGTACGCCCCCCAGGGCAAGCTTATCTATCGCGCTTTACCGGATGGAAGGATCATTTCAGAGCTGGCTGTAGCCGCCAATTTGGAAAAACCCCGGCTTTCACCGGATAAAAAGACGATGTACGCTCTTTCAAACAAGAGCCTCATGCGCATAGACGCCCTCACAGGTAAGGCTCTCCCTCTCCGTAGCGCTCAGCCTGTATCCTGTTTTACCCTTGTCGGGAATAAAGTCATAGTTGCGGCTTTGGATGGGGGGCTTGGCAGTATCGATGTAGGCTCTTCCGGCCCACCCATTATGCTGGGAACAAGCGGGCCTAGCCTGAGCCAGATCCTTGCCTACAAGGATGGCTTTATCGGGATTGGAAAAGAGCAAAGGCCCCTACTCTCCCCAAAGCGCGAGGGCTTTGATTTCCAAGCCCTCGCGGCGGATCCCCTACCTCGGATTGACTCCATCTGCCCGGCGAATATAGGTGAAGCCAGTGGATTTCTCATTAGTCTCGTCGGAGAGCCACTCTTCCTGTTCCAGCGCCCGGAAGCCCAAAACGAAGGCGAAGAAGAACTTGCTACACAGGTCGTGGATATCCCAGGCCTGGGAGCCTTACGGGGACTCCAGGGGCTTGAGGAGGGAATGGCCTGTATCGATGAAGAGGCAGGGCAGTGGCGCATCCATCGCATCAGTCCCAGCCTCGAAGCCCTAGCTCCTGCGGTTGAGCTTGAAGCCGCCCCGCTGTATCTTACTACAAGCCCCAGGGGCCTAGCCTACGCCCTGCGTAATGATGCCGTTGGTATAATTGATGCAAGAGGAAAGGCAAGCCCGCGCGCCCTCATCCCAGGTATTCATGCCATCTGCTTCTCTGACACCCAAACCCTCATCTTGGGGAGGAACAAGGGTGGGGCTCTGTCTGCTCCTCTTTTAAGCTACAAGCTTGACTCAGGAGAGATATCGCCCTTTCATTTTGAAGTGATTGCCGTCCTCGATCTTGCCCCCCATGGGAAGGAGGGTTTCGCCGCCATCGCCGTGGATGGCTCGGAGGGTTCCGCACGGACTTCACTTTGGCTCTTCTCGGGGCAGCAGGATAAGCCATGGCTTATCGCCGAATCGGTGGGAGAGGGCTTAGCTGCCATCATCAGTCCCGGGCCTGAGGGAAGGCTCGTCTTAAGCCTTGGGAACGAGAAGGAGATTATTCTTCTGGATGAAAAGGCTCAGATTCAAAGGATCGAACTGGGGCGCTTTCCCGTGGCACTGGCTTGGAAAGACGATACCATTCTCATTCAGTATTCAGACGACAGCCTGGGCATCCTCGATCCGCGTCGACCTGAATCAAAAAAACACTTCATGCTCGATCCAAGCACTGGAAAGCCAATAAACCTACCGGAATAATGGCCGCTTAATCGTGTGAAGGGTTTTCGTGGATCTTGCGAACGGCCTCTTCCACGTTTTTTTTCACCTCTTCCCGAAAGCTACCCTCACCCATCGAATGGGCATACATGGATCCTAGAAGGGAAACCCTATACACAGGCTTCAAGTGATTGAGGGCATAGGCGGCCATATCCAAGACGCAATCATGACACTGGCAGACATCGGCAAATGCCTCTGATTCGAGGGCCTTTCCCAATTCCTCCACCACCAGGTGCTCAGCTTCGTTGACTAAGAGCGAAAAATCGTGCTTCTGGCTGAAATCCATCTTTACCCCCGCGCGATACTGGAATCTCTTCTACTCTAAGACCGATCCCGGGATTTATCAAGGTTTTCGAAGCGAGTATAAGAAGGTACGAACATAACCTCAACCGTACCCACCGGCCCGTTACGCTGCTTGGCTATGATAAGTTCGGTTACGATAGGGTTGCCGGCTTCTCCCTCTTCAACCTTGCGCTCAGTGTCCCTATCGCGATGAAGGAAGATAACGAGGTCGGCGTCTTGCTCAACCGAGCCGGATTCGCGGATATCGGCTAGATTCGGGCGCTTGCCTTCGGCGTCGCGCTTAACCTGGGAGAGGGCGACGACGGGGATGTCCAGTTCGCGGGCCAGGGCCTTGAGCGAGCGGGAAATCTCGGCAATCTGCTCATGGCGCGGAATCTCAGAGCTTTCTGAGGTGATGAGGGTCAGGTAATCAATGAAGAGTATCTGGATGTCCTTGTCCGCCTTGAGGCGGCGGGCCAGGCTACGCAGGTCAAGAAGCTTCATGCTGGGCATATCGGCAATATAAAGCGGCGCCTCATAGATACGCCCGGCGGCGTCTATCATCCGGTTGATATCGGAGTTTTTAAGGAGGCCAGTGCGCAAATTTTGGGAGGCAATACTCGTTTCCAGGGAGATGAGACGCTGCATGAGGGCCTTGTCCGACATTTCCAGGGTAAAAAAGCCAACCGGGATATTGCGGTCGATGGCTATGTTCTTTGCCATAGAAAGGGCGATGGCGGTTTTACCCATGGAGGGCCTGGCGCCGATAACCACGAGCTCGGATTTTTGGAAGCCGGCCGTCATGGCATCGAGAGCGCGGAAGCCGGAAGGCACGCCGGTATACTCGGTCTTGGAATGGGTCAGGCGTTCAATAGCTTCTATCGTAGCCGGCAAGATTTCCATCACCGACTTGTACATGACGGCCTGCTGGTTCTGCATGGCGTCGAAGATCTTTTTTTGGGCTTCCTCGACGACCTCGCGGACTTCCATCGACTCATCGTGGGCTTCCGCCTGAATCTCCGCTGAAATATGCAAGAGGCGGCGCCGTACGGCATTATCCTGGACTATCTTGGCGTAGTATTCGACGTTGGCCGCTGAAGGAACTAAGGATGTCAGGCTGGCTATATAGCCGGGGCCGCCAGCTAGTTCTAGGTTGCCGGAAAGACGGAGCTGGTCCGTCAGGGTGATGAGGTCTGCCTTCTTACCCTTGGTATAGAGGGTAATGATGGCTTCATGGATGACGCGATGAGCGTTATCGTAAAAATCTTCGGGATGGACAAAGCGGATGACGTTGGAGATCGCGTCCGGGTCTAAAAGCAAGGCGCCGAGGGTTGCCCGCTCGGCGTCTTGATTATTCGGAGGAACTTTATCTTTGAGAGACAAGGCAGGCATGAACGATACCTATTCGGCCTGACTCTGCTCCACAGCTTGGGCAGCCTCTGTGGCGCCTTCCTGGGCTACGGGAGCCTCGGGAGCCGTTTCGGCATAGCGTCGGCCGCGGCGCGGCTCTTGCCTTGCGGGCTCTGACTTCTTCACCTCTTGAGCGGTGATGGAAACCTTGAGCATGGCCACGTCCTTCTCGTAGAGATGGATGGTGACCTTGAAATTACCGGTAGTCTTGATGGCCTTGTCTTGGATCTCGATCTTCTTGCGGTCGATCTCGATGCCCTTCTTCACCAGCTCATCGTAGATGGTCTGGCTGGTAACGGCTCCGAAGAGCTTGCCATTGGCGCCGGCGGGCATGCTTAGGGCAAAGTCTTCAGCTTCGATGCGCTCGCGTAAAGAGGCTGAAGCTTGGCGCTTCTGGGACTTATGGGCGTCTATCTCAGCCCGACGCTTTTCAAAGACAGCCACGGTCTTTGAGTTATGCGGGAGGGCAAACTTACGGGGAAAGAGAAAATTCCTGGCGTAACCGGCGGCTACGTCCTTTATATCGCCCATCTCTCCGAGACCGACGACGTCTTGGTTCAAAATGATCTTCATGCTCTGGCTCCTTTGCTTCTGGTAACCGCGCTCTGCCGGCCCGCTTACTGCACCACGAAGGGCAGAAAGGCGATGACCCGGGCGCGCTTCACGGCGGAAGCGAGCTCCCTCTGATGCTTGGCACATGTGCCGGTAATCCTCCGGGGGAGGATCTTGCCGCGCTCGGTGGTAAAGCGCCGCAGGGCATCGCAGTCCTTATAATCGATCTTCAGTTTCTGAGTGCAGAACTTGCAGACCTTCTTCTTGAAAAAGACCTTGCCGCGGCCACCGCGGCCGGGCATCCTGTCGTCGCCTTCCTTGCGATCGCCGGAATCCATGCCGGAATCCCTTCCGCGACCCTGATCCATATCCCTGTTTCTTTCGTCAGACATGATCTTACCTCAACTCAAAATGGTATATCGTCGTTAAAATCGTCCGATCCCTTCCGGACCGGCGCCTCTTCCTTGGCCTCAACCTCGCGCCCCTGGGGGGCTCGGCTGGAGCCGCGCTCGTTGTTGCCGCCGCGATCGTAGGAACCGCCGGAACCCGACCCGCCACCGCTTCCGCCTCCGAGCAACTGCACGTTGTTGGCAAAGATTTCCACCTTGCTGCGCGCCTGCCCGTCCTGCTCCCAACGATTTTGGTGGAGTTCACCCTCTACGGCAATCTGCTTTCCCTTTACCAGGTACTGGTTGATGCTTTCGCCCATCTTCCCCATGAGAACCACGTCGAAAAAATTGGCCTCTTCAGTCCATTCATCGCCGGTCTTCTTTCTGCGGTTGATGGCAAGGGAGAATTTGCAGATGGCCATGCCGCCCGAAGAGTATTTCAACTCAGCGTCGCGGGTGAGCCTTCCTATCAGGATAACTACGTTTACATCGCTCATGCGGCCCTTCTTGCCCTGCTAAGGGCTACTCCTCTTTCTTCACGAAGAGATACTTGAGGAGGGTGGTGTCGAGCTTGAAGATCTTCTCGACGTTGGGGATTTCTTTCTGCTCGAAATTCATGGTGTACAGCATGTAGTGCCCGCGTTTCTTCTTGCGGATGCTGTAAGCAAGTTCACGGTCGCCCATGTCGTCTTCTTTGACGATTTCGGCTCCGTGGCTGGTGAGAGCGGCCTTAACCGCTTCCTTTCCCTGGCGGAAGAGTTCTTCCTCCGACTGGAAAAGCGTGACGAGTTCGTATTGTCTCATGTTTCCTCCCTGTGGACTTTCGCCGGCCTAAGGCCAGCGATGGGAACTAAAACTAGTTCCCAGGGGCTCGTTCGAGCCCGATTGATCCGCCCGAGACAGACGGATAAAGAGGCCTCGCAAAGGTAGCATGGATAAAAATCTTGTGTCAAGGCAAGGAAAAAACTACCGAAACTCTTAAAGTAAGAGGTGAGTATGTCGCAACGCATCCATGTTCAAGATGATCTCTTTTTCCTCACGATCCAAATAAAAGCCTTGAGAGACGGCTTTTCCCTTGAGATAGACGCGGAGATTTTTTTAGAGAAATCCATCGATGACATTCTCTTCATCGATAAGGCCCTCTTGAAGTTGTATGAATTTCTTGACACTAACCCGCATTTGATAGAAAGACCGGAGTATCTCCGCTCCCTCCTTCAGTTAGAAAAGCAATATAGCGACTTTCTCTCCGGATCATTAAACCGAGATTTTGCCTTCTCGGACCAGCTTGAACCCTACCGCGTGAAGCTTTCTGCCGTCTGGGACGAGCACCGCCGACTCTTTTCAACGATACAGGGGATGCTCTCCCTTACCGGTTCCGATGAATTCAGCCAGGCTGACGTGGTATCCCACGATGAGCTATCAGGTCTCCTTACCGAAGATAGTGAATAAGGAGCCTTAGCCTTTTCTGCCGCTTTTTCCGGCGTAAACGGCTACCAGGTTTAGACCGTCGAGGGTAAGATTGGGCTCTACGGCGTCAAAACAGCCTACTATGGGGCTCAAGACGGAACAGAGGCCGCCTGTCGCTAGAACCTTCACTTCCCCGCCCAATTCCCCCTTGAGCCTGGCAACCATGGATTCAACCAAGCCCGCCCAACCTAGAACGATACCCGCCTGAATCGAATGCACGGTATTCTGCCCTAATGCGGACGTGGGGGCGCTCAGCTGAACGAAGGGCAGTTGGGCGGTATCACGGGAAAGGGAAGCCACGGCGGTTGAGAGGCCGGGGGCTATGGCGACCCCGCGGATGGAGGCAGTGGCATCTATGCAGGTGAAGGTAAGTGCCGTGCCGAAGTCGACAACAATAGCCGCGCCATGCACTGTTTCCCAAGCCGCTAAGGCGTTGGCGACTAAGTCGGTGCCGATTTCCTCGGGGTTTATGATGCGCAGGGGGAGGCAGGAATAGAGGCTTGGCCCCAAAATGAGGGGCTCATGGCCGGTGATCCTGCAGAGCATGGATGCCAGGGAGGGGCTTAAGGCCGGAACAACGGATGAAAGGACGGTAGTCTCAATATCCGAAGGCAGAAGCCCGCGGTCCTCCAGCATGGCGCGAAAGATCAGCCCATATTCGTCCTCGGTTTTTTTTAGGACGGTATGGATGCGAAAAACCTGAGTGAGGGTGGAGCCGGCATAGAGGCCGGCGACGATGTTGGTGTTGCCTACGTCGATTACCAGGATCATACCTCATTGAACGCCATGGAGGGGCTAATGTCAAGTTCACGGCTTGAATTCCGGCTTGACTTTAGGGCAGTATGTTTTCATGGCACAGATAATCGAGCCCCGCGTCCTCAAGGGTTTCCGCGACGCCCTCCCCAAGGCGGAAAGCGAACGCCGTCGTCTCTTTAACGCCGTGGAAGCCGTCTTCATATCTTTCGGCTTTGCCCCCATCGACACGCCCTGCCTTGAATACGCTGAAATACTCTTTGGCAAGGGCGGCGGGGAGACGGAAAAACAAGTCTACCGTTTTAACGACCATGGGGGGCGGGATGTCGCCCTACGCTTTGATCTGACCGTCCCCTTTGCGCGCTTTATGGCAGAGCACCTCGATGAGCTGGCCCTCCCCTTTAAGCGCTACCACATTGCCAAGGTCTGGCGCGGCGAGAATACCCAACGCGGCCGCTACCGAGAATTCTACCAATGCGATTTCGATTCCGTGGGCTCCGATTGCCCGATGGCGGACTTCGAAATCTTGAGTCTCATGCTTGCCTCCTTGCGCGTCTTGGGCATCGGAGGCTTCAAGATCCGCCTTTCTCACCGCGGTTTATTCAATCGCTTTCTGGAAGCCCAAGCCCTGAGCTCGGCCTCGGTTGAGGTCTTACGCCTTGTGGATAAGTTGGCAAAGATAGGGGCGGAAGAGGTAGAAAAGCAGTTAAGCGAGCTTGTTGGCTCTGAAAAGGCAAAAAAAGTATTAGATTTCATACATCCTGAAGTAGATTACTTGGCGACCCTTGATAAGATGACAGCTTTAGCCGGCTCATCTGCAGGCGATACTGAGCGCTTACGCGCCCTCCATGCCCTCATGGAAGAAAGCGGCACATCAGCATTCTTTGTTCTTGATCCCTCTATTACCCGCGGCTTGGATTATTACACAGGCCTCGTCTTTGAGACATTCCTCGATGATCTGCCCGGCATCGGCTCCGTCTGCTCGGGCGGGCGTTATGATGATCTTGCGTCCCTCTACACCAAGCAAAAGATTCCTGGGGTTGGCGCCTCCATCGGGATGGACCGCCTCCTTGCCGCCCTTGAAACCCTCTCCGACTCAGGCAGTCAAAGCGCATCGGCTTCCGTCCTCGTACTGAGGGATCCAGAAATCGAATCCGCCCTTCCCTTTAAAACCGCCCAGAGCCTGCGGGAAGAGGGAATCGCTTGTGAAGTCTACACCGATAAGAAAAAGGCGGGCCAGCAATTTGCCTACGCTGAGAAGAAGGGCATAGGGTTGGCCCTCATGGCAGCTGCCCAGGGAAGCTTTAGCCTCAAAACCATTGCCACGCGGGAAAGCCGGGATTTTCCTAGCCTTGCAGAAGCTGTCGATGCCATCCGCGCCATCCTGGCTAAGAAGCCCCTATGAAAGCCAGGGGTATTTTTTCCAGCATCATACTGGGAGGAGCACTCGTTCTCTCACAGGCACTGAGCTCCTGCTCGGGCGAAGCCCCGGTGCTTCAAAACATCCGCGCTGTCCAGATCCAGCGCCAAGCCCCAGAGGGCAAAGGCTACTCCTTGAGCGTCTTTGCCGCCGTGCAAGACTCAGATGGCTTTGAGGATATTGAGGCCCTCTATATCGTCAAGGATGAAGAAGAGCTCTTTTGGAAGCTCGACCCCGAAAGCTGGACAAAGAAGGATATCGAGGGCAGCGCTTGGATAGGATCAAACGGAATATCCCTTGCAGGCTCTGAGGCCTTCCCCGAGGGTAGCTATCGGCTTATCATCGTCGACGCGGCCGGAGAAAAGGCTGAACGCGAATTCAACCTCGACAAGGCAGGCTGGGAGGGGCTTTCCCTCAAGGCAAACCTTGAGGGAGACAAACTTGATATTGTAGGCTCAAGCGCCCTGCAAAGTTTCCAGATTCTTTTTCTTGACGCAAGCGGCAGAACCCTCTTTACCGTTGATGGGAAAAAGGGCAGCCAATCCATTTCCCAAATCTGCGCACAATATCAGGAATACTCGATAGCCCACGCCATTACCGTCCTTGCCCTGCATGCGAATTCCCGTCAGGCACTCATGAGCCAAAGGCTCTCTCTCAAATGAATGAGGACAGTGGGGCAAAACCATCGCAAGGCGGCTTGGATCATATCCGGAGCTTCGTCCGCCGCGCGGGGCGCATGACGGAGCATCAGAGAGAGGCCTATGGGGGCCTAAGCCAGGCCCACTGCCTAGAGTTTAAGAACGAGCGTTTAGACCTTGATATGATCTTCGGGAGGCCGGGGCCAAAGGTGCTGGAGATAGGCTTTGGGATGGGACAGGCCACGGCCCTTATCGCCCAAGCTAGTCCGGATACCGATTTTCTTGGCATTGAGGTCCACCGTCCCGGAATCGGCAAGCTCATGTCGGAGATAGAGGAACGCGGTTTAAGCAATATCAAGATTATTGAGGCGGACGCGGTCGAGGTCCTCAAGCTTGGTATATCCGAGGAGAGCCTCTCCGGCATCCATCTTTTTTTCCCGGATCCATGGCCAAAAAAGCGCCACCATAAGCGCCGCATCATGAGCCCAGAGTTCGCCCTCCTGGCAGCCTCGCGGCTTGCCGTCGGGGCTTACCTCTACATGGTTACGGATTGGGAGGAGTACGCTCTTTCCGCCCTTGAAGTCATGCAGGCCTGTCCCCTCTTAGTGCCCAGCTGTCCCGGCTTCAGCCAGCCCATCCCCTGGCGTCCGCTCACGAAGTTCGAGCGCAAAGCTCGTGCGGCCGGACGGCAGATACGCGAACTCTACTTCCTAAAATCCGCATCGGCCTAAAATTCGAAATCCGCGCCGATACTGAACTCAAAACCCAGGCTTTGGGAATCCCCCGCCTCGCTCCACAGGAGGCCGAAATCCAACTTTGCCCCCGCCTTGAGCTTGAAGGCTTCTTCCGCGACTAGTGAGGATTCCACCGAGAGGGGAAGGCGGAGCCCAAAGCCCCCCGTTTCAGACAGTTGACTGACGAAGCCCACACCGCTCTTGAGCTGTGAGTAGAGACGCTTCTTCCCCCAGCCTTCCAGGATGTCTGAGCTGAGGACAAGGGCAGAGTCTTCCGAGGGCCTCTTAAGCCATACGAGAAGCTCCTCTCTGAGATTATTCCAGAAGGCGGCCGCCGCGCGCTTCTTACTGAGTTGAAGGCTTAGCTCGTTTGAGAAGAGCTCGCCTGAGCTTGCCGCGCGCAGATCGTCAAGGATGGTCAGGCTATCATCATCTTGGAGGAGAAAGAGGGCCGAGGCGCTCAGGGCATAGGCATAGCTGGGAAGGCTGCCTGTAATTGCCTGACTGATTTCCAAACTCTGCTTAAGCCCATACTCATCGCTGCTGGCAAAGGCAAGACGCGGGTAGAGGCCGCGCCGACCAAAGAGGTCTATGGCTTGAAAATCGAGACCGGCAGTATGGATAAGACTCTGGCTGAGGACGCTACCCTCGCGCTCACTGTGCCTACGCAGGTTATAGGAAAGGGTTCGCGGAATAAAGATATCTGCCAGACCCCAAAGGGCTTCACGCTCAAACGCCAATCCAGTCGCGGCTTCCAGGCTTGCCTTGTAGGGCTCGTTCTCCAGGGCTTGGAGCTGGGAAAGGGCTTCTAAAGTAAAAAGCTCAACGAAAGGCCAGGCCAGATAGAACTGGGAAAGCCTCTGGGTATTCCCTGCCCATGCGGCGATATCAGCGGTAAAACCGGGGCTGTCGCTCTGTCCCTTATAAAGGAGAGAACGCCGATACGAGGGGCGCAGGCGGTAGAGCCCATCTTTGCCCAATAGCAACAAGGGGCTTATAGAGACGGAGAAAGCGTCATCCCTTTGAGCCTCAAGCCCGGCTTGAAAGATGGAGGAAGCGGCAAGGAGGACATCGCTTGTAGCCCTGTCCTGGGCCCTATCCGCGAAGATGCCCACAGAAATGCTTGCTGATCGCTTGAGGGAAGTTTCCAAACTTTGGGGCGCGATAGAGCGGTAACTTTCCAGCCAGGCCTGGGGATAGGCGAGATTCAGAAGGGGGCTAGCCCTACTGAGTTTATTGCTCCAGTCGCTAGAAAGGCCTAGGGAGCGTCCGCCCAAGGCTGCGCGCGCCGCAAGGAGCCATTTCTGACTTAAGGAGTCCCCCTTCTGCTCGGCCTGGGCCTTGAGCTCGGCTCGATACTCTTCTCCTGAGCCTAGGATGAGGGCCTGGCTTTGGCTAAAGTCTCCCTCCGAGCTTAGGCTGAAGAGCGTCTCCGCCTTGCCGATGCCAAAGGGAAGGGCGATACCGTGGGCGCCTGTGTAAGCAGGCAGGATGGCTGGGGAGTTTAAATCCAGATGGCCCGAGAGGCTTAGACGGGCAGAGAGCGAAAGAGGAAAGAGATAGATGGCCGCCGCCGCATTCCCCGCGTATTCAAAATTCTCACCAAGCTTCGACTCAAGGCCCAGCTTGGCCTCGAGGTTTGAAATTAAAGGGATGCCACGATAAGAGGCAAGGATACCTGTCTTTTTAAGCCCGGCCCCAGCGCGCATACTCAGCTGGAAGCGGGAGCGGGAATCCTGGAGGGCAAGCTCATCTAGAGAGAGACTCCCGTTTTCCAGACCATCAATCTGAATCTGAAAGATGGCGCCGCGCGGGGCGCTCACGAACAGAGCCTGGAAGGGAAGGCTCTGTTCAATACCCTGGGCGGAAGCGATGCTCAACTGGCCCGTATCAAAATCAAGGCTGACCATTCTCCATCCGCCCTCAAGGGCGGAGAGGGGTATCTGGGCGCAGATAAGTTCAGTAGTCCCTTCGCTGAAGCAAAGGCGGACCGATGCGCCGGGAGAAGCTGAGGCATCTGAGCGCATAAAGAGAGAGAGCCTTGCGTAGGATTCAAGGGGTAAAACGGGGAAGTACTTGCCAAGTGAAATCCGCTGCGGCGGACTGTTGCCGGAGACGCTCATTTTCAAGGAGGCATTGCCCTCTTCTCCTGAGCGTAACTGCCCGATCTCTTGGGGAAAAACAATCTCGGGACCGTCTTGGTAGGACTGCTCGATAAGCAGGCCAGGGAGGGCAGATTCGGAGAGATAGGCCGCCCCACGTAGGCGAAGGCTTCCGACGCAGGCGATACCGCTAGACTCAAGCGTGCTTGAAAAAACGAGAGCCAGATGCGCCCCCTGGGCTAAGGTGGCGGCAAGCCCAGCGGGCAGGGGAAGCTCGTATTCAAGCCAGCGATCCTGA
Organism: Treponematales bacterium; assembly: GCA_041739325.1. Lineage (GTDB taxonomy): Bacteria > Spirochaetota > Spirochaetia > Treponematales > JBGSOB01 > JBGSOB01. Next base: position 5,999 of record JBGSOB010000066.1, on the reverse strand, counting down.
GGGTCGAGGCTGGGAAAATTGACTGAAGCCCGATACCGTGTATCAGGCAAGCGCTCCCAGGAAGTACTGTCATCGGGACTGGGCGGGAGGAGGCCTAACACGATATCGAGTTCCGGTAGGGCACCCGATAGGGATCGATAGCGCAGGGGGATGATGATGGACTGTGCTTGGGGGAGGGCACTCACGAGGCTCTGGTCAAGTTGAATCTGAATGCCCGACCAAGATCTGTCTGGCCCAAGAGAAAACTCAGCCGCGGCAGCCTTGGGAAAGAGGCTGTCGGAAACGATGTAGGGCCCTTGCTTGAGATTGCCGTCCACTGCTGGGGGAAGGTAGCCGGAATCAAGACCTAGGAGAATACTGTTTCCAAAGACATCTGTTTTCGCATAGTCACGGTAGATAAGGGGCGCGCGCCCATCCTCGCTCAGTCCCTGGGGAAGAGCTGAGCGTTTCCAGCTATCCGCCGTGACCTCCTGGGTGACAAGGAATTCCTCCATGCCGTCAAGACGGCAGATGTCGTTAGCGTCGTCCCGAAGATAAGAAAGGCCGATATCGAGCCCGGCGCGGGCAAGCTTTGACTCATAGCTAAAACCTGAGGACAGGCCGACCTTTCCCGGCACCAAGCCTTCCGGCTGACTGACCGGGCTCCAGGGAAGGGCCCAGGCGCCCCCCAGGGCAATATAGGCGCGGCTTTCCTGCGAAAGTAAAAAATCCATGGAAAAACCGGTAGAAAAATCTTGTTGCCGAGAGCTGGAACCACTTGTCAGATACTCGATTTCTAGGCGGTCGCTCGGTTGAATCGCTTGGGTAAATTCCAGGTAGCCTGAACCGGGGCTATAGGAAAAGGCGGTTTCCGGGGCCCCGTTGCGGCGAACGCGGATACTCTCCGGTAGGGCACGGCTATCTATCTCAATCCTCTCCCGTTTCAAGAGGGAACGGAGGAGGATTCGCCTCATCGCCGCCGAGGCGGCCCTTCCCTCCCCCTCATAGATGCCAGGTTCTTGGGCATAAAAGGGCATCCGCGCTAATGCGGCGCGAGGATCAAGGATATCGGCACGGTAGACTTCGAGAATGGTGCTTTGCGGATCATAGGAAGTGCCAAAGAGGCTCGCCGATCCCGTATCGCCAAGATCGATCTCGAATTCAGTCAGGGCGCCGGGAAGGATGAGGGCAGAGGGATCGTAGCGCGAGAGGATGTGGGTATCAAGGAGAATGCCGGGATCAAAAAGAAGGAGGGCCGGCTCTCCATTTAGGCTAAGGTTAGACGCTATAGGAGCGCCGTCCCTGCGCCGATAGCTCACAATGCTCCGTTCTTTAAGAGGGAGTTTGAAATCAAGCCTGCCGCGCGCCGCGGAGAAAACATAGGCCGAGGCTTCTAAAGCGGAGTAGCTAAAGAGCCCATCGGAAAAAAGTCCTGCATTATCCCGAACGTAGACCTGCAGATCCTGGATGTCTTCTTCAGGGAGGATGAAGAAGCGGCCTTGGATGAAATTGGCGCAGGGGAGGCTTTCCTCCCTCACTTCAGTCAAGCCGATATAGCTTGCCTTTTGCAGCTTTAGCGAATCCAGGCGCAGGAAGGCCCGTGCCTCCGCCCCGCTTGCCCTCCCCTCCTGCCCCCAAGCAAAGCGGGCGCTCATACCAGGAGAATGGAGCCCAGAGCTGCCTAGATCCAAAAAGGGATAGCTGGGGAAGCTCAGGCCAAAGTTGCCCACGCGGGCCTCTTTGAGAGCCCCTTCCTCGCTGTGGTAGCCGGCGGCAAGCCGCGTTTGATCTATTTCCTCCACCAGGTTTGCCTCAAAAAACCAAGCCTTCTGGAGCTGGAGGCGTAAAAGGAGGGAGGGATGCTGACTAAAGAGGAAGGGAGAGCCGCCGAAGGAAAAGGCGAGGCCTGAGGAGGAGAGAGCCCAACGGGGGCTTGAACGCAGGTCCGCGGACCAGCGGCCCTTGAGGATAAAATCGATATTCAGTTTTTCCCGCTCAAAACTTATAAAGGAGGAGGGAGCCTCGGGGGCAAGAGCGGCGGGCAGGTTAGTCCTAGTGCTGGCGGCATCGGCCCCGCTCCCTGCCTCATCGGGCAGGGAAAGAGGCTCCTCCGCGCAGAGCCGACTAAGGCTCAAGAGAAAAAAGATGAGAATGCTGCAAAGGTTTTCTCTACGCACGGCTGTAGTATATAGTATGGATTTGAGCGCAGAAAGGCAGGGCCAAGGAGGAAGGCAATGGTAGTGACCATGTTCCAAATCATCGTGGAGATTCCAGAGGCATCCTCCCTTAAGGATAAACGCCGGGTCGTCCATGCCCTCCGGGACAGGACCTTGCGAAAATTCAAGATCAGCTGCGCCGAGATAGACCTCCAAGAATCCTTACGCTTTGCCCAACTGGGGGGGGCCGTGGTTTCCAACTCAAAGGAACATGGGGAGGCCCTTATGCAAAAGGCGGTAGACTTCATGGAAAAGCTGGCCCTCGCCAAACTCCAGGATTATCAGATACATTCCGAGCTTTTTTAGGCGCTGAAAAGCCGCTTTCTCTGGCAAAATAGCCTGCGTGGCGGTATCATGGAATTGCAAGGAGAACTTCATGAACCCGAAACCCACCCTCGCCCTCAAGGCGATCTGTATACTAGCCATCTTTTTAGGCCTCTCTACGTCCTGCATCTCCCTTCCCTTCCTCCCCGGAGATACTGGCGCGAGTAGCGCGAATTCTTCCAAGGATATTGCCGGAACAAAACCTGAAACAGGGAAGAAAGATCTGCCTCTCCCAAGTAAGGCCCCCGCCTCCGCCGACGAAGAGGCCAAGGAGCTCCTTGCCTCCGCCCTTGAGGCCTTGGATAACAACCACCTAACCGAGGCCATACGCGCCTATATATCCGTAATGGCCGTCGCCGACGCGAGTCCTAGCGCGGCAACCAAGTCAGCCTCGGAAAAGGCCCTCGCCGAGCTCACCAAAATAGGCACGCGACTGAGCCTTGAGGCCGGAGACGCCTGGATGGCCGCTGATGGCAAGCAGCTGAGCGAATCCACCCGCGGCATAGGCCGCGAAGGGGTCAAACAGCCTAGCGTAGCCCTCTATGAAAACTACGGCACGGGCAAGGCCCCCATCGCAGACGCTCCCATCGCCTTTGAGTTCGTGAAGAATTCCGGGACGATGAACGCTTTTGGAACGACAGACGGCTTTGGTCGCGCCTCTACGGCAATCTTAAAGCTCGACTCCACGGGCGAAGCGGCTATCGTCAGGGCAATCCCCGTTTTTAAAAGCCGCGGCTTCAGCTTTGCCTTTAAGAGCCTGGCCAGGGAGTTCAACTACCTGCCGCCCTCAACCCTCACCCTTGCCGTGAGCCTTGCGAAGTCGGAACTCGGGGTGGAGCACAACAGCTTAGCGGCCGACATCATGGCAGGAAGCCTCAAGGCCGCCGGCTTAAGCGTGGCGCCGGCAATCGCCAGCCTTCAACAAGAGCTCTTTCTTTCCGCATACCAAGGCGAGCAGCGCGCAGTGCGCGAGCTCCTTGCCCAGGCTCAAGCCTCGTATCTTCTTTTGGTTTACATAGACCTCGACTCAATCAGGCAGGTTGAATACAACGGGAAGCTCTACAACCTTTATTCGGCCCTCGGTAAGGCAACCCTGCGCTTGATTCGCTCCGATGGCAGCATCGTCCATACTCTTGTTCTTGAAAATTTAAAGGGAGACGGTGGTTCTCGAACCGACGCAGTACGCCGAGCCTACATTACGGCCCACGAGGAGCTTTCTACCCGGCTAAAGGCCGATATCCCCAAGCTGCGCCAAGCCCTGCAAAAAGAGTAGTCAAGACTCATCTTTTAGGCGGATATTCCGGGCTTTTTTGAGATGCTGGCCTTTTTGCCGCAGTTCAAAAATGGCCCGTTCCGCCTTGATCTTGCGCCCATCCCCGCTATCGAAGAGCTCCTGCTGAACCGTAATTCCCTCTTCCAGCTTGCAAACCCCCAAGCCAAGGAGGCGCAGGGGCTGGGAGGACTCGCGCTTTTCCCGCAAGAGGGCTAGGGCCAAGCGGTAGAGCTCCTCCGAGGAACCGAGGGGCTTGGAGAGTGAGCGTTGGGCGCTGAGGCTGCGAAAATCCGCATAGCGCAGTTTGATGAAGATGGTATTGGCTTGGAGCGACTTAAGGTAGAGCTGATACATCACTTCCTGGGCTTCCTCCAAGAGGCAGGCTTCAACTATTTCCTGCCCAAGGATATCCCTCTCAAAGGTGCGCTCCGTTGAAACCGAACGCCGGGCGACGTCGCCCCGTGACTCGCAGCATTCCATACCCCGACAAGCTTGATAGAGAAAGAGCCCCATAGCCGAGCCGAAGAGACGCTGTAAAAGCTCAAGTTGATAGGATCTGAGTTCAGGGATACTCCGAATATTGAGCTCGCGAAACCTTTCCTGGGTCTTATCCCCGGCCCCCCAGAGTTTATACAGGGGCAGGCTATCCATGAAGGCCTCTTCCCGCCCGCTCTCCACCACGATGAGGCCCTTGGGCTTTGACTGGGCGCTGGCAAGTTTAGCTATAAAACGATTGCCTGCCGCCCCGACGGAAACGCAGAGCCCGGTTTGTGAAAGAACCAATTCCTTGAGCCTCGATGCAGACTCGGTGGCAGGTCCAAGAAGGCGTTCCGTTCCGCTCATATCCAAAAAGGCTTCATCGATGGAAACCCGTTCTACAGAGGGAGAAAAATCCTCAAGTATCTTAAATACCCTTTGAGAACATTCCTGGTAGCGTTCCATCCGCACGGGAAGGAAAACCGCCTGAGGGCAGAGTCGCAGAGCCTCGTTGATGGGCATCGCGGAATGTATGCCAAAGGCGCGGGCCTCATAGGAGCAAGCCGATACCACCCCGCGTTGGCCCGGACGGGCACCAACGACAACTGGCAGTCCACGATAGCCTTCCTCGTCAAGCTGTTCAACTGAGGCAAAAAAGGCGTCAATATCCACGTGGAAAAAAAGCGGGGCCATCTTGCCTAGGGTATGCTAAAGCGCGCCTTATCCAGGCGCTGGCCGGATATAAAACGCAGACCCTCTGAATGCGTCACTTCGGTAATAGGATAGAGGAATTCAAGGAGGATGTCCGCCTTGAATTCCTGGGGAAGGGTCAGCTCTAGGTCTAGGGGCAGGCGCGGCTGGGCGCCGATAAAGATGCGCGCACGCCTTCCGCCATTCTCAAGGCTGAAGGGAAGGCTCGAATCGTAGATACGCATCTCAGTATCACTTTCCAAAAAGCAGCGTATTTCGTAGGGGCTCTCTTGCGCGTCGAGGATCAATCTGACGGACTTTCGGTTAAGGAATTCCAGTTTGCTCGCCGTGAGCTGAGGACTGGAGGTTGCTGAAAAACTGGACAATCGCTGGGGAGGCCGCCCGGCAATTTCAAAACGCTGCCCAGCCCATTGGATAAAGCCCTCTTTTATGAGGGCTGGACTGTAAAGCCAAGCCTCCGACCTGCCCCCCTCACGCAGCACTTCCAGGCGCAGGGGAATGGGATTGGCCTTCGAATAAGGTGGATAAAATAGCATGACGAGAAGCCCTGAACAGGCAAGAATGCCAGCGGCGCTCCCGAAGCCGATGTAAAAGCGCTTTCCCGGGGCTTGCTCGGGGCGGTAGAAGAGAAGAAGAAGCCTTATAAAAAGAAGAATGACGGGAAGAACGATAAAGGCAAGGCTCAAGGATTGGAAAAAATCCGGTTTGAGGAAGAGATTGAGAAAGTCGGCATGTGAGCCTGTGGCCCCAAAACGAAGGAGGATGGCCAGGGGCAGGATAGTGGCGAGCATGGAAATGATGGCGACGATGCGGTTTCTAAAAAGCATAGAGATGATGCAGGCGATGCTCGACCAAGCGAAGAAGAGGGAAAAGGAAAGGTCAAAGGCCGAAAAAATGAAGATATCCAGGAAAAAAAGCAGGGCGGCAGAAACCCCATAGAAGGAAATAGTGACAGGCAGCAGCTTAAGGCGCACAAGGAAGAGGCAGAAGAGGACAAAAATACCGAGATTCGTTTGAGC
>JBGSOB010000144.1:0-17616 GCA_041739325.1 Treponematales bacterium | reverse complement strand
CCATCCGCGGGGCGGCCACTACCGGCTCAGGGAGAAAATTCATCGGCGCTATTATCGGAGCCGACCTCGCCCTTGACGAGATATCCGCCCATGCCCGCGCCGCGGCCGCCTTGGAACCAGGTATAGACACCATCATAGAAATAGGCGGCCAAGACGCCAAATTCACTACCCTGCGCAATGGGGTAGTCACCTTCTCCCGCATGAACACCGTCTGCGCCGCGGGCACCGGATCCTTCATTGAGGAGCAGGCGCAAAAACTGGGGGTTAGCCTGGCCGCCTACGCGGGCCTGGCTATGGGCGTGCGCGCGCCCAAGGCATCAGACCGCTGTACGGTCTTCATGGAACGCGATATAAACCATTACCTTTCGCGCGGGCACTCGAGCCAAGAGATACTGGCCGCGGTGCTTTTTTCCGTGAGGGAGAACTACCTGCTCAAGGTAGCCGAGCAAGGAGCCATAGGGACTAAGGTATGTTTCCAGGGAGCCACCGCCCGCAATAAGGCCCTCGTGGCCGCCTTCGAGGAAAAGCTGGGCCGCCCCATCTTCGTGTCCCGCTACTGCCACCTCACCGGAGCCTTGGGCTGCGCCCTTTCCCTCAAGGAAGAGGTGGGGCGGAAGGGCCAAAAGAGCGCCTTCCGCGGCCTAGGCATCTATAAGAGCCAGATTCCCATGGAAACCGAGGTATGCGAGCTCTGCCGCAATCACTGCCGCATCCGCGTCGTCAGCGTTGGGGATGATAAGGTAGCCTTCGGCTTTCTCTGCGGGAGGGACTACGGCACAAAGCGCTTCGTGGCCAAAACAACGTCATCGGGTTTTGAGGCGTCCCGCGCCAAGGCCCTTGAGATATCGGAACCGGCGCGCCGCCTGCCGAGCGTGGGCCTTGCCTATGCCCTCCAGGGGGTTGAGGAATTCCCCCTATGGAAGAGATTTTTCAAAGAACTGGGGATCGAGTGCATCGGCACACAGAGCGTTAGCGGGGCGATAGCCCTAGGCAAGAAGGCATCCGGCGCCGAATTTTGCGCGCCTATCACCGCCTTCCACGGCCATGTGCGCGCCCTCTGCGGAGGCCTGGCCGGCACAAGCAAGTCCGACTATATCTTCCTCCCCTACTACCTGGAGAAAAAAGACATTGATGGCAAGCAACGCACCAGAAAGTATTGCTATTACACCCAATTTGCCCCGGCCTTAGTCGCGCCGATGCTTGAGAAAATACCAGACGCGCCCAAGGTTGTAAGCCCCCTTTTTTCCGACAGATCAGACCATGCAAAGGTAAAGGCGGAGCTGTGGAAGGCCCTTGAGCCCGGTTTTGGCAGCCATTTTTCCCAAGCAGAGACGGAACTTGCCTACGACAGGGCAAACGACTACTTCCAAGCCTACGCGCGCAACCTGCGCGCCGCCTACATCCCCCCGCAGGAGGGCAAGATACAGGTAGCCCTCCTAGGCCGGCCCTACACCGTCCTCTCCGCGGGAATGAATAAAGCCATACCCGGAATCTTTAGCGGCTTGGGCGTCGATGTCTGCTTTCAAGACAGCCTGCCCCTTCCGGCCAAGGCCGACGCGGAAACCGAGTCCTTGCTTGAGCAAATCCACTGGACCTACGCGGCCTCCATACTCCGCGCCGCTTCCTACTGCGCTGAAGCGAAGGGGCTCTACCCGGTATTCATCACATCCTTTAAGTGCGCCCCGGATTCCTTCGTTCAAGAATACCTTGGACGTATTCTTGACAAGGCAGGCAAGCCCTATCTTGTCCTCCAACTGGACGAGCACGATTCCAACGTCGGCTATGAAACCCGTATAGAGGCGGCTGTCCGCTCCTTCCGCAATCATCTGGCCATGGGCCCAGAAGCTGCACATCAAAACCAGGCGAGTCTGCCCATTGCCCCGGTATTCGCGCCAAACATGAAGGGCAAGACAATTCTCCTTCCCTCCTGGGACCCGGTTGCCATACGCCTCCTGGCCGCCAGCCTGCGCCACGCCGGCTACGACGCGCGCGCCCTCGACGAGAGCCCGGAACTCATCAACGAGGGGCTCAAATCCAACACCGGGCAGTGCATTCCCCTCAACGTCATCGCCCACGAATACAGCGCCTACATAAAACGCCACGGGCTGAAACCGGAGAATTGCGTGCTGTGGATGATCAAGGCCGCCTGGTCTTGCAATATCGGCATGTACCCGGCCTTCATCCGCAGCCTCTTGGAAAAAGAGGGGGGCGGCATGGAGAAGGCCGGAGTCTATATCGGTGAACTCACCATGATAGAGCTAGGGCCCATGGTCACCGGCCGAGCCTACTTTGCCTACCTCTATGCCGGCCTCATCCACCGCCTTGCCTGCCGCGTCCGCCCCTATGAGCGCGTAAGCGGGCAAACCGATATGGCCGTCAAGCAAGCCCTGGAAATCTTTGAAGCGGGGCTTGAGGGGCGGCTTAAGCTGAAGAAGGCGGCAAGCGCGGTGGGCAAGCTTTTTACGGCCATCCCGCGCGACGAGTCCCGCGGCCGCAGGCCCAAGGTTGCCATTTTCGGAGACCTCTATCTGCGCGATAACCCAGTCATGAATCAAGACCTTGTGCGGGCCATTGAGGCCGCCGGCGGCGAGGTTGTCGTCATTGCCTACACCGAATACACCAAGATCGTCAGCTCCGGCCATTTCCAGCGCTGGATTAAGGAACAGCGCTACCCGGAGTTCATTTTCTTCCGCGCCCTGCTAGGCGCCCTGGAACTGCTGGAATCCATCTTCCAGGACTCTTCTTCAGCCCTCGCAGGTCCTACTATGCACTATGAGGGCGGCGACGTCGTCAAATACCTAGAGCCCTTCCGCCTGCGCCCCGAGCATGAGGGGGAAACCTACGAAAACATCCTCAAGGTTTACCGCCTCACCCGGGCCTACCCGGACCTTGCCCTCTTCGTGCACACCAGCCCGGCCTTTTGCTGCCCCTCCCTGGTAACCGAGGCCCTGGCCACAAAGATTGAGGAGGTGACAGGCATCCCGGTAGTCAACATCATCTACGACGGGACAAGCGCCTACCGCAACGACGTCCTAGCCCCTTATTTGCGCTACCCGCGAAAACGGGGGCTGACTGTGGAGCTCAAGCGGGGGCAAAAACCGGGAGCCACCCCGAGCGTGAGCACATGATCCGCCCCATTCGTGGTCGGAAGGGGGAGGCCTAGGCTTGCTCTTTCCAACCGTTGATTTTGGGATTTTTTTCTGCCTCGTTTTCACCGCAGCCTGGGCCCTGCGCGGCAAAGACCTAGAACGCCGGATCTTCTTGACCGCCGCCTCCTACTTCTTCTATGGCTATTGGAACTGGGCCTTCATGGCCCTCCTCCTGGTGTGCAGCCTGGCAAACTACGCTCTAGGCCTGGCCATTGGAACCCTTAGGCGCAGATGGGCGCGTGCCATCCTCTTGGGCTTCTCCGTACTCCTTAATATTGGCCTGCTCTGCTACTTTAAGTACGCCACCTTTTTTCTGACATCGGCCAACGCCATCAGCCGCTTCTTCTCCCTCCCCTTAAGCCTCCCCATCATCCAGGTTGTCCTGCCGGTGGGCATTTCCTTCTTTACCTTCCAAGCCATGAGCTACGTGATTGACATTTACCGCGGCCATGCCAAAGCTGAACGCTCCCCGCTTAACGTACTGCTCTTCATTTCATTCTTCCCCCAGCTGGTCGCGGGCCCCATCGTCCGCGCCGGGGACTTCCTTCCCCAGTTGCACCGCATGCCGCAAATGGAGGCGGAGGCTATGGGCCGCGGCCTTTTCTTAGTCTGTGGCGGTTTATTCAAAAAGATATTCATCGCTTCCTACCTCTCCGGCCTTTGGGTGGATAAAATTTTCCTAGCTCCCTTCGACTACGCCCCGCTGGAGGTTCTGCTTGGGGTCTATGCCTACGCCGTAGTCATCTATTGCGACTTTTCCGCCTACTCGGATATCGCCATCGGCACGGCGGCACTCCTGGGCTACGATTTCCCCGATAACTTCAATCAGCCCTACCGCGCCCTGAGCTTCAAAGATTTCTGGCGCCGCTGGCATATCTCGCTCTCTACGTGGCTGCGCGACTACCTCTACATACCCCTTGGCGGCAGCCGTAAAGGGCGGATACGCGGCTATATAAACCTTATGCTGACCATGCTCCTCGGCGGGCTCTGGCACGGAGCCGCCTTAAAATACATATTCTGGGGCCTCCTCCACGGCTCTTCGCTGGCCGTAGAGCGAGCCCTTGAGGACCATCAAAAAATCTCAGAGCGCAAGCGCAGCTCAAACCCAGCCCTCCCACTCCTGCGCTGGGTCCTCGTTTTCAACGTCGTGTGCCTCGGTTGGGTTTTCTTCCGCGCGGCCGATTTCCGCCAAGCCTTCGAGCTCCTTGCCGCCCTTCTCCCCCGCAACTCGGAATTGAAAATCTTAAGCCCTTTTCTTTTGGGCCTGCTTGGGCTGGGCATGGCCCTACAGTTTCTGCCCCAAGGCCTTGCAAAGACGGCCCAACACTGGTTTTCCCGCTTCCCGGCCCTCGCCCAGGGCCTGGCCACCGGGGGATTCCTTCTTGTTTTGAGCGCCGTATCGCCTGAGGGCGTGGCGCCCTTCATCTATTTCCAATTTTAAGGAGGGAGAATGCCAAAGGCTCGCTACGGTTTTAAGTCAAGCATGATCAGCCTATTAAGCATCCTCATTCTCAGCCTCCTCTTTAACACCCGCGTCCTGTCCATATGGTCGCAGAGCCTGACCCAACCCCTAGCCAGGCTTGTTTTCTCCACCGTTTTCGGCTCCCTCCATGGGCTTGCCACCCTAACCGGTCTCGATCAAGCGGAGGCATGGCTCAATCGGGGGTTCCGCCCCGCCCTAGCGCGTACTTCAAACGCCACGAGCTTGAGCATCGGAGCTGGACCGGATAGGGGCGCGCAGGGCGGCCTTGGTCAGAGGGCAACTGCGCCAGACCCCGAACAGTGGCGCCTTGATAAGAGCCGCCCTTCCGCGCAGACGGCGAATGACTCCAAAGCCGAACTCGACGGCAAGGCCGAACTCGGCGGCCAGACCGAACTCATAGGCAGAACGGATATCGACCCCCACAGCTACACATCCGAGATCGATATGCAGGGGGCCTTCATCCTCTCAGGCGCCCAGCAAAAGACTGGGCCGCAAACCTTTCTTCTCATTGGGGATTCCCTCTTGGGCTGCATACTCCCCGGTCTCAAGCGCATAGCGGACAGCCACCCCGGCTATGAGCTCCACGTAGAATACGGCATCTCCTCCGCCCTTGTGCAAAGCCTCTTTACCGATTGGCATAAGCGCTTGGCTCTTCTTTTGCAAAGGCAGGATTATAAGGCCATCCTTATTTTCTTGGGCACAAATGACGGGATAGCTATCTGGCAGGGTGGTAAGGAACTTGTCTTTGATGGGCCGGAATGGAGAGCCGAGTACCTAGGGCGGGTTCGGCACCTTATTGCGCAGGCTCTCGCGCGCAGCCCGCGGGTCTATTGGATAGGGGTACCGCCCATGCGCAAGGAAGGCTACCGAGAGAAGATGGTGAGGATAAATGCCCTCGTAAGGGAAGTCTGCGATGAGTTTGAGGGGGCAACATTCGTGGACACGACAGCCCTCTTTGGCGACGCAGAGGGTAAGTACCAAGCGGCAATAAATATTGGCGGAGTAGCCACCCTAGCCAGAACCGAGGACGGGATCCATTACAACCAAGCCGGCGCGGTCTACCTTGGGGAATATCTCTACGATCTTTTAGGCTCCACGGGGGAAGGCCCCTCCCCCCGCACGCGGGTCTCAGCTAGAGATACCGACCCGTTCTAAGCCCCGATCCTTGAATTCCTTCTCGTATTTTTCCTCTTCCTGCAACCTGGCCTTAAAGAGCTCGGAGGCGGACTTTTTAGCCATCTCCGCCTCAGGCAGTGCCTTGAGAAGGTCACGGTAGGCAAGGCGGCTTTTAAGCTCCTCCCAGAAGATTTCCTCATCATAGGCGTCTATGACGGTGGAAAGAAGCTCTTCCTCGCGGTCCGGCTTAATGATGTAGGTTGAGGAGGATCGATCGTAATCGATCCAGTCAAACCACTTCATGGTAAAGGCAAAGCCCAAGACGTATTGCTCGAGGCTCTCAATTTCCTTATTGAGGACGGATTCCCCTTTTTCGCGGCAGGATACCCAGGACCCGAGATAGAGGGAGTAGATCATGAACTCAATCTGCTTTTTAGTAAACGATAATTCCATCGCGACCCACCTTAGCTTGGTTCTTCGGCCTTCCGCAAACCGGGAAAGCAGGGCTCTCCAGATACCCCTGCCCGAGCCGATAATGCGCTACAGTATAACGCAGAAGGCAGATTTGGGTTAGGCTTTCTTCCTCTTTTTCGTTAAAATCTCTCTTCGCTTTCCTCCCATAGTTTATCGTTTTTCGTATTTTCCCAATTTTCTCCAATGCCTAGAAGATGCCCAGAGAGCTCCTATTGACAAAGACTCCATCCACGCGGCATGGTGTGTCATGCCATTTTTGGATTTTGCACGAGAAGAGTCGAGCGTAGTGGACTATGAAAAGGCAGCAAAAGACATATTCCCCCTCATCCAGAAGGCAGATACGACCTTTCTCCGCTCCCAATACGCCATAGCCTTTGCGAATGTCCTGGGGAATCCCGGCGAATTCTACCAATATGTAACCGGCTCCACAGGGGAGCAGGGCTCGAAGATAGAAAAACTCATGCTAACCTTCAAGCACAACCTGGCCCTCTTGGTGGGTAAGACATGGGTGGACGCCGCCGGTCACGGCAATAAGGAAAAGCTCCTAGAAGACGTCGAATCCCTGGCCCTCCAGTTCGAATCGGCGGCCTATCGCAAGGCGCTGGCAAGCTTTATCCATTTGAGTAAGAAATTGGCCGAGCTTATCTTTGGGGAAATCGCCAAGGAAGACGACTTTTTAGAGTATGCCTTCCGCATCGACCCCAAATTGGGGCTCTTTTATTGGTATACTGAAAGCCTAAAATCCCAGAGCGCCAAATCCGACCACGTGGCCCTTGAGCTTCTGCGGATGGAGCTCCTCATCGGCATCTACTTCCTGACGAGCCTCTAGAAGTCAGCCTCTAGAAGAAAGCCCTCTCAAGTTAGACTAATCAGCATTCTCAACGCCCGAAGAGCCCAAAAGGGCATGGGTTTCTTCCTTTGTCAAAATGCGTTTTACCATGGGACCTGCGGCGCTCGTGCGCAGGAATGTCGCCTTACCATCCGGCCGGAGTTCGGCTAAGACGTTGACTACAGGGAAGCGGGGATCGCTTAGGTTTGTATCCACAACCTGCCCCGGACGCCCGTCGGAGAGTAGAACATAGGTGCCTATGGGGTAGATGGAGAGGGAATACACCAGGGCGCGGATGACGTTCTCCTCATACTGTTTGCCCTCGTTCTTCAAAATGTCTAGCATGCCAGAATAGCCGTCCTTAGCCTCCTTGTAGGGGCGGGAGGATGTGACGGCGTCGTAGGAACAGGCAACGGCGATAATCTTGGCATAGGGCGATATGCGGTCTCCGCCGAGATTTCGCGGATAGCCCTGGCCGTTGTTGCGCTCATGGTGCTCAAGCGATGCCAGGCAGATGGAAAGGGGAAAGGAAAATTCCCTTAGAATGTTATAGCCGAAGACCGGATGAGAAAAGATATTCTTCTTTTCCTGGGGGGAAAGGGGCTTGTCCGTCATGTAGAGCTGGGGCGGAAGCCTGACCATCCCTATCTCATGCAGGAGGGCGGCCACCCCGAGCTCAATGAGTTTATGGGGCTGGAGCTTGAGATAGGAGCCTAGGACGATGGCGAGGATAGTCGACTTTACCGAGTGGCTCACTAGGTAGTTGCGGCTTGCGGAACCTGAGTCTTGAATGCGCAGCACAAAGCGCCGGTTGTCCCGCACGAAGTCGCAGAGCTCCTTGACGCGGTTGGAAATTTCCTGAAGGTTGAGGTCATTGCGGGTAACGTACTTGGTGAACATTTGGTCTACGAAGGTGGTAAAACGCTGATAGAAATCCGTTACCTTGCGCAGGCTGTCCTTATCCTGACCGGCAGAAATGAGGATATCTTCCGTCTTTTGTTCGGATTGCTTGGGGGCATCGGCAATCAGGTCTTCCCCCAACAGGGACTCGGGGCTGACCCCCTTGGGATCGCGCTGTGAGCCCTCAGAGTAGGTTTCGCGGAACTCCCACTGTATGAGGGACTTTATCAAGCTCTTATTGACCGGTATCTCCGGCGTGAGAATTATATACCTTTTGTCCAGATAGAGGGGCTTGTCGAAACGCCCGTCCTCTATCAGGTCCTTTGTCGGAATTCCATTCATCCTTTTTTACCCCGATTGACCCCGGCTACGCGCTTTCGCTACACTATCGCGGAAAGCCTTCCCGGCGCGTTATCGAGTCCCTCTTTTTCATTATAGGAGCATTCAGGCATGAAGTTTAAGACTATTTTCCTGATTTTCAACGCCGTGGTGCTCATTTCCTTTCTCTTTGTCTTTTTAGCACCCCTTCTCATCCTGGGAATGGATTACGCAGGCCTCTTTTTTACCAAGAACTGGTTCCTCGCCATATCCTTTTTTGCCGTACTGGGGGCCATGAATCTCTTCTTTGCCTACAATTGGCGCATCTTCTCCCTCCTGGAGCGGGAGGATTGGCCGGCCCTCTCCACCTACTTAAGCAGCCTCATCTTTGAAAGGGCTAGGGTGAGCAACCGCAACGTCAAGGTCTACGTAAACGCCCTCCTCCTCCTTTCCGATCTGGAGGGAATAGCCAAGCTGGAAGCCCTACTGCGTGATAAAAAACCCTCGGTGCTGCGGCGCAACGCCCTCCTCTTTGGCATCACAAAGCTCCTCAAGGGAGATTTCCGCGAGGCGGCCGACTTTCTTGCCCCCTACGCCGGGCTTAAGGCCTGTGACGACCCGGATTGGCTCCTCTTTGACCTTGCCTTCGCCCGCCTTGTGCTCAAGGAGTGGCAAAATGCCTACGCCATCCTTATAGGCCTCATCAAGGGGAGGTCCCGCCTCCTGCGAATCCTCTGCGCCTATTACCTCCAGCTTGTGGCAGAAAAGCTTCCCGCCGCCGACTCTCAGCGGGCCCTCTCTGCTTCTCAGACTATCAAGGAAACAAGCCTCAAAAAACTCTCCCGCAAGGCTTGGGAGGCCCTCTGCGAGGAGGGGATGCTGGATATTAAGGGCGTCGTCCTATCAAAGATGGTGGCCGATGCGGGCGCCTGGCTCTACGAGGGAAAAAATGCGAACCATAGCTAAGTCCAGCCGCCTGGATCAGGTCTGTTACGATATCCGCGGCCCGGTGCTTGAAGAGGCGCGGCGCCTTGAGGAATCAGGGGCTCGCATCCTTAAGCTCAACATCGGCAACCCGGCACCCTTCGGCTTCCACGCCCCGGACGACATCGTGCGCGACATGATAGAAAACCTGCGTGAAGCTGACGGTTACTCGGATTCCCGCGGCCTCCACTCCGCCCGCCGCGCCGTGGTTGAATACTACCAAGGCCGTGGCGTAGAGGGCATCGGGCTTTCCTCCGTTTACCTGGGAAACGGGGTGTCCGAGTTTATTTCCATCGTCATGCACGCCCTCCTTGAGCCCAGCGATGAAGTCCTCATTCCAGCCCCCGACTACCCCCTGTGGACGGCGAGCGCCGCCCTAGCCGGGGGCAAGCCGGTACACTATATCTGCGACGAGGGGGCGGACTGGAACCCGGACCTAGCCGATATGGAAAAGAAGATCAGCCCGAACACCAAGGCCATCGTTCTCATCAACCCCAACAACCCCACCGGTGCCCTCTACGATACCCAGGTTCTCCTAGGCATTGCCGAGCTGGCCCGCCGCCATGGCCTGATCGTCTTTGCGGACGAGATCTACGACCGCGTCCTCTTTGACGGCAACGTCCACCGGCCCTTTGCCGCACTTGCCCCCGACATTCCCGTCATCAGCATGGGGGGCATTTCCAAGGCAAGCTTCGGGGCCGGTTACCGCGCCGCGTGGATGCTCATCTCCGGCGATTGCTCGGGCATTTCCTCCTACCTGGAGGGGATCGACATGCTCTGCAATATGCGTCTCTGCGCCAACGTGCCCGGTCAGTACGCCATCCAGGCCTCGCTGGGAACCCAGGAGTGCATAGAGGAAGCCACCCGTCCCGGCGGCCGCTTAACCGTACAGCGGGATCTCTGCCACAGTTTGCTCAACGCCATTCCCGGCGTGTCCTGCGTTAAGCCCAAGGGCGCCCTCTACTGCTTTCCGCGCTTTGACGCCGCCCGCTTTTCCATTGTTGACGACAAGGAATTCATCCGAGACTTTTTGCGTGAGAAGAAGGTCCTCCTTGTGCAGGGAACCGGCTTTAACTGGCCCCGCCCCGACCATGCCCGCATCGTCTTTTTACCTGATAGGGACAGCTTGGCAGACGCCTTAAACCGCCTGGCGTCCTTCTTAAGCGCCCGCGAGAGCGCGACTGCGCAAAAGGGAACATGAGACAAAGCGTTTTGAGGACCCAGGCCGGGCTCAAGTACCGGCCCCTGGCTTCCGATGAATAGAAGGCCCATGCGTAAGCCAAAGCTTTCCCGTCTCCTAGCCCTTCTCTGCCTCAGTTTCCTCTCATTCATCGCCCTTGAAGCCCAGGACCGCGAGTATGTGGTGCAAAAGGGAGACAGCCTCTATGGGATAGCCAGAAAATTCAGCGTCTCCCTCCCCGCCCTAGCTAGGGCAAACGGGATGAAGGAAAGCGACACCCTCGTGTTGGGCAGGAGGCTTCGCATTCCCGGGCTAAGCCCATCCCCTGGGGTATCGGCTGCTTCTTCCAGCCCCGCCCCTTCCGCGACTCCCAAGCCACAGCTTAGCCCTCAGCCTAGCCCTGCATCCTATACCGTCAAGAACGGTGACACCATCTACGGCATTGCCCGTGCCCACGACATGAAGGTTTCCGAGCTCATGGAGCTTAACTCCCTCAAGCAAAACTCAATCCTTAAAATCGGCCAAAGGCTCATGGTTAGACCACTAGTCGCACACAGCACGAGCCCCAGTAGCGGAAGCGGAAACAGGGCAGAACAAAGCCCAAAGCCGACGGCGAGGGTTCAAAACGTAAAAAGTATCAGCTGGCCTATCGATGGAGAGCTTGAATACCTCTACGGCAAGCTCTACGGGGTAAGCATTGTCGGCACGCGGGGAGAACCGGTACGGGCCGTTGCCAACGGGACGGTAATCACTACCGGCGCCTACCGCGGCTACTCCGACGTTGTCTTTGTAGAACGTTCTGATAAAATGATTTATGCCTATTGCGGCAATGAAACCCTCCTTGTCAAAGAGGGAGAAAAGGTTCAAGCAGGCACAAAGCTGGGCTATTTAGGCAAGGACCCCAAGAGCGGTAAGCCTACCCTCTTTTTTATGGTATTCCAGCGCGGCAAGGCGCTCGACCCCGCAAAGGCCCCGAGGGACTGAAAAAAGCCCCATCCGAACCCCATAGGGATTAAATAATTTCGAGAAATGATTGATTTATTAGAAAAGAGTGTTACTATTGATTTTTGCCTCTCATGGACCATGATGCCCTTGTGGGCTCTTCATGCCTCGAACAGCTCGATAGATGGAGCGGTATGAGCGAAAAAACCCAAGAGATGAACGCGACCCGGCTTAAG
This sequence comes from Treponematales bacterium, assembly GCA_041739325.1. Classification (GTDB taxonomy): domain Bacteria; phylum Spirochaetota; class Spirochaetia; order Treponematales; family JBGSOB01; genus JBGSOB01. The sequence continues at coordinate 6,005 of JBGSOB010000144.1, read as the reverse complement.
TCGCTCAAGAGTCAAAAACTTGTCCCCGTGGCCAAGGTCGTGAAAAAGTCAAAGCCAGTGCGGGAATCGGATCCCCTGGCCCTTTACCTCCGGCAGATATCCCGCTACCCCCTCTTAACCGCGGAAGAAGAACAAAGGCTCGGAGAGAGCATCTCCCAAGCGCGCGAGGAAGTTGGCAAGGTAGACACGCTGCTCGCCCGGGAGCAGATCAGCCAAGAAGACTATCTCAAGGAAAAAATCCTCCAAGACGCCCACTTGCATAACCTCAAAAATCGCATGGTGAATGCCAACCTGCGCCTGGTTGTGTCCATTGCCAAGAACTATCAGCACCGCGGCCTCTCCCTCTTAGACCTTATCGACGAGGGGAATATCGGCCTTATTGAGGCGGTTGAGCGCTTTGACTACCGCCGCGGCTGCCGCTTCTCCACCTACGGCACATGGTGGATCAGGCAGGCCATCATCAAGAGCCTGGCGGACAAGGGGCGGGTCATCCGCATTCCCATCCACATGCTCAATACCATCAAAAAGTGCTACTTCGTGGCTAAACAGCTTACCCAGGACCTTGGCCGCGACCCCTCGGCGGAGGAACTAGCCGAATACCTTGGCATGGAAGCCTCCCGGGTCAAGGAAATCATGAAGCTCTCCCAGGAGACTACCAGCCTGGACACGACGGTAGATGAGGACAACGTCACCCACCTCTCGGACCTCATCAAGGACGAAAACCACCGCGAGCCCTTTGAGGCCGTCTTTACCATGACCCTCCAGGACACCCTGGCATCCGTCCTTAAGCACCTCTCCGAGCGCGAGATGAAGATCATTCAGCTCCGCTATGGCCTCACCGGCGAGGGCCCCCTGACCCTTGAAGAAACCGGCAAGCTCTTGGGCATTACCCGCGAACGCGTGCGGCAGATCCAAGAAAAGGCCCTCTTAAAGCTCAAGGCCCTCAACCAGCTGGCGGATTTCCAGCAAGACATGTAGCTTTTCCGCAGACGGTGAAAAGGCCCACTCGCGCAAGCGGGTGGGCCTTTTTTATGGGGGGAGAGCGCTATAGCATACCAGTACTAGATTCCATGGCGCCTATTCCTCCATTTCGATAGCAAGAAAGGCACCACGCACAGAAGAGCTAAGTCCGTTGGGTCTTAGGTTTACCTCAAGCCGAGTCTTCTCAAGAAAGTTTTGAGCTTGGTAAAAAGCGGCGGACCAGGGACCAAGGTCAAAATCTCCGCCGAGCTTGCCTCGTGCCGGTCCCTGTAGGTTTACGCTCCATGCGGGGCATTCTAGGCGACCTAGGTAAGGGTCTATGCCAAGGGGCTCACCAGTCAGACCGTCATAGACCGTCTCCCGCGCGGCGCGCAGCTTTAAGCTCAGATTCAGGTCGAGGACAAAGTCGGAAAAGAGCTCGCTCCCTGGCTTACCAAAGTAATCGCTTATGAAATCCCAACCAAGGTCTTCGCTTGCCTGGGAGCGCAGGATAAAATTCAATCCGCCACCGTCAACAAGCCTAAGCCCCCCTTCACCGCTCCAGGCTGCGCCGCCTGCGCGCCTAAAAAGGTAATCAAAGAAAAGCGCGCCACCGCCCCGCTTTCCCACAGAGTCGGAGCGGCCGTCGGCGTCAAGATAACGCAGGGAATAGGCTTGGGGCTTTTCTAGGTAGCGCTCTACAAAGAGGAGGTTGCCCCCGGAGAGACCAAAGCCGCAGAGACTCTCGGTAAAGTGGGACACAGCCTCGTCAAAGGCGCTCTCTTCCTGCGGGGGAGCGGCATTCCCGGTAAGGATACGTAGGAAGGTTTTACGGTAAAAACGGCTTAGGTGCTGGTATTCGTGGGCGATCGTGGCGCACAGGGATGCCGGGGAAAATGCCGGCTGAAGGGATTCAGGCGCACCAAGATAGACCATAGAGCGCCCATTGGATGTCGGGTTGTAGCCGGGGCTGTCGGCATCATCGCAGACGGGGAAAAAATCGCAGGGGTTAAAAAAGCCTACGGCTAAACCGCCTGCGTTGAGCTTGGAGCTTAAGAGGATTGTCAGTTTGCTTTCATCAGTTAAGCCCGGCACACGCCCAAAGAGGGCAAGGGCGCGGGGCAGGGCGATGGAGCGGCAGATGCTTAAAAATTCCTCGAGGGCCGCTTGATCCGCATTGCCCTCTGTATCCACCCATACATCGGCGCCCTCAAGAACGGCAACTAGTTGAGCGTTCACAAGAAAACCAGGTTCGCCCGTCCCCTTTTCCGGGTCTGCCATACGGAAAGCGCCTTGATCTCCAAGGACGAGCGCCGGAGCCTGGCCTAAGGCTTGAAGGCTATCGCTCTGCGCATTGCCCAGTCCCCAGCTAGCTAAGCCCTCCCGCCCCGCCATCCCCGCCCAAGCTCTACCCAGGCCGGGAGGAAGGATCAGAGCGGGGTCGAGGGGCGGGCCGTCCGTAACGATTGCTTCCTTGGAGCCACGTAGATTAAGGCGACTTTCATTCTGCCCTACGATGGGTGGATCGCAGTCGATTTTTAGCTGAACGCTTTGAGAATCAGCAGAATAAAAAACCGGCAAGTAACTACCGGCCGCCAAAAGAGCGGTGGCAGTTGAGCCGGTTGGCGCCAAGATAGTCGTGAGCCCGGGTACATGCGCGGGCGGGTCAACCCGCAGCATAATGCTCGTTGAAGCCTCAGAATCCCCAAGCGATTTGAGGGAAATCTCGTGACTACCGGCTTGCAGCGTGCTTAGCTGCAGACTCATTGCCCGGCCTAGTTCCCCATCCAGCGAGGATGTCCAGATTCCGGGGGCATCGGCGCACAAGAGTACCTGCGAGCCTTCGGCAAATACTGCGCCAGAATCCGGGTAGAGAATGCTAATGGAAGGGCTTTCCGGTTTAGGGCAGGCGCAGAAAAAGGCAAGGGCGATACAGGCAAGGATAGGAGCAGGGATAAGAGAAAAGACTGGAGCGCTCACGACCCTCATGGCGCTTCCCCGATAACCGCAAAGGCATAAGAGGGGCTATCCGCCACGCAGATACTGGAGTAATCATCATCCCGCAGGTAGGGGTCTCCGTGGAGGGCCTGGGCTTGGATGCAGAGGGAATGAGCGCCTGGAGAGAGGCTTCCTGAAGGGATAAGGCATTCGGTACCAGACGTAGATGCAGAATAAACGATAGCGCCGGCGGCGTAGACGGTAACCAGGTAGGCGCTTGCCTCCGGGAGGGCAGCCCAGGAAAGGGATATTGTCCGGGCAGCGCTCAGGCTCTGCCCAGAAAGGGCTGAAGCCCCCGCCGCGTCAGATAAAAGCGTGAGCGCAGGCCGTGCCGAGAGGGCGCTAAATTGGCAATTAAGGATCATCTCCTCTGGGTAAACCGCGCTTACCATGCTAATCCGGTAACTGCCGCTTAAGCCCGGCCCAAGCTGGGCAGTATAGGAGGCGCTTTGGGCGGAAAAGGAAAGGCTTGAGACTGCCCCATCCGGCCCGGTAAGGCAGACATTGGCGCCGTCAAGGGCCATGCCCGTAGTGCCCTCGACAAAAACCTCAACGCTTTGGCCCGAACCATAGATCTGCTCTATGCGGGCGCGGAGCGATATATGCGGCATCCATACCGAGCAAGCAGTGCAGGAAAAAAAGAGCATCACTAGTCCAAACCCAACTGCTAAAAAACTCTGTGTCTTCTTCATTTCTAAATTTTCTCCAACCTTCCCCAAGCGTTTTTCTTCCAGTTCATGCGCACCCCAATAAGGCCGCCCGGTTGGGTAATGAGTATCATGTCCTTGTATTTCACCGATGCACCCATATTCCAGCCGTCGCCCCAAACTGTTTCATCCCTGCCTAAAAACTTCCCGGTGTTTTCATCGTAAAGTTCCAAGGAATCAGATGTGGGGACATAGAGAATTCCGTTTGCGGCTTGGGCGGATATGCCGCGTACGGTATTGTCTATTGGCTTTGCCCAGAGAATCTTGCGCTGGGAATGGGAAAAGCAATAGATGCTGTTCTCGGAATAGATTTGTATTCCTTTGTCCCTGAGGGTAGAAGGCGTTATTAAAAAAACATTGTCTTCATTCCCTGTAAAACTGGCAAAATAACCAAGGGTGTCATCATAGCGTTTTACTATGTCACCTGAATCAAGATTGATTACGTAACTGTGCACCCGCGACGTTCCTACATCCAAGCCCGTTAGATAGACTAGGCCATCTCTAATGAGAGGCGTTCCGCCTTTTGCAAAAACTATATTATCAATCTTCCATTTAACCGCACCAGTGTTTCTATCAATCCTAACAAGACTTCCCTCTTCAGAATCAGTTCCCTCATAGGTAAAGTAAGGAAAAACAATATCTCCACCATACTCAAAGAGGTACATACCTATTTTCTTACTAATACCAGGAAAAGTATACACATATTCCGCGTTGGTGAACATTGAATCCCCTGTTTGCCCTTCAATATGATTTAAGGACAACCGCGCTAGCCCACCTGCGATATCAAGAAAATAAATATAATTATCCAGCAACACCATATTATTAGATTGAATTTCGCCTGCCCCATCACATGAAATTCTTGATGTCAATGCGCCTGTGCGCTTACCAATCTGTGCAAGGTGTGGTGTTGGGCCTTGGCCAATAAAAACCACATAGATATAATTTGAGGTAATGAGGGGACGGTTTTCCACTGAATACCCATTTAACGCAATATCTCGACATCGCCATAAAAGTCGTAGCTCATTCAAATCATAGGCGCAGACCGAATTACTAAGCATTTCGGTAATATAGGCGATATCAGATTCGATTACAGGTTCATAGTTCGGGTCAATCCCTGAGGGCAGGGTAAATACAATATCAGACGTCAGTTTTCCCTGAGCACCAATACCTGGGAATAGATCGCAGGCAGTGCAGGAAGCCACCAACAAGAAAACCGAAGTACAGAGCAAATGCAATTTCATAGGCACTCCAAAAGACGCCTTCCCGTCCTAGAACGGGAAGGCGCGAATGTAAAACTATGGGACCCTCATATACAGAGGGCGATTTTCAACAGCCTTCTTCAGGGTACGATAATCAAGCCACCCATGAACCAAACCACCCTTCCCTGGGTCAAAGAAGGAGCCTTCATTCCCATTAAAGGGGTTTTCATCATTATCCGGAGCCCCGCCGTCCTTGACGCCCCAGATGTCCTTATTCCAAGCAATAGAATCATGGTTGTTGTTATAAACCTGATGCCAGGATCCGAACCTATCAATCGATGTCCCGCCCATTTTTTCCAAGCTGAAGGTAGAAGATTCAGCGGGGATAAAGGCGTCGGAATTGTTGGTGTTAAGAAGATTTTTGTTATAGGTAGTTGTAAGGTCAGCTACAAGTATATTCCCCGCAACGGCGGCTATGGCACAAGATCCAAAGTACACGGCTTGAATACCATAGGAAATTCCATTCCCTATATCGCCTGCGGCGAAAGCTGCCACACTTACCGCTGCGTTGAACGCGGTTAAGCCTCCATGGACAACATAGGCAAGCCCCGTAGCGATTCCATAGGCCAATTTGTAATCTTTGATTACTTTAATCTTTGCGTCCGCTTCAGCTAAGGTTAGGGGCCGATTTAAGTCTTTATCTTTACTGTGCATAAAATTATCCCTAAACATAAGCAAGGGATCCTTCTGCGTACCCGTGATATTGCCCACGTACACGGAGGGTGGCACAGGCTTTTCAGTAACTGTTACCAGCTGTTGGGTTGTAATATTCATATATGTCGTTTCCGCCACATAAGTTGGAAACACCCAATAGTAGAGGATGATGGGGGCTTGGTAAAATTGGATAGTGTAGCTTGTCCCCCCCCATATATTCCTATAGGGCAAGGCGCGGGATGCCGTGTAGGTCCCCACTTGCCTGCTTGTCCAGTAGCCAGCGGTCTTTTGTTTTATAGTTACAATGGGAATGGCGGTATTAACGTTCTGGAGCTGAACGGAAACCGAGGGTGACGTGTATTTATTAAGGTAATCGCTACCTGGGGTAAAGTCCCTGAGCACTTCTGGAGTTATTGCGCTATCGAGA
>JBGSOB010000186.1:0-53837 GCA_041739325.1 Treponematales bacterium | reverse complement strand
AATCATCGACGAGATAAAGAAAACCCTCGGGCAGACACCGCCTGAGCTCGCTGCGGATATCGTGGAACGGGGTATCGTTATGACCGGAGGCGGTTCATTACTCAAGGGGCTTCCTAAGCTCATCGCCAAGGAAACCGGCGTTCCCGTCATTTTGGCGGAAAGGCCCTTGGATTGCGTCGCTCTCGGCGCGGGAAAGTATTTTGAGCTTATGAAGGGGCCGGATCATGCCCGTTCGGTTTATGACAACCTTAATTCATAGGCTACGCCATGGATGATTCTCCCTCACGGGTTCTACGCAAGCGGCAGGGAGGGATTTTTCTTCTCCTTGTCGGGTCATCGATAGTGATGCTTATCCTATCCACCCGAAGTTTGACCGGCCTGCCTGAACAGATAGGCTTGTCAATTGCCAGCTTTTTTCAAAATGGATTTCACAGAATAGGTTCATTTTTTAGCCAGACCGCAAATTCGATCACTGAGTTGCGGGAGTTAAAGAGTAGTTATACCAACGCACTCATAAAAATCGAACAATTTGAAAGCCTTGAAAGAGGATTTGCCGAGTTTCGGCAAGATAATATTCGTTTGCGGGAGCAGCTTGGTTATTTGCAGGATCAACGTTTTAAAAAGGTATCCGCAGAAATTATCGCCAAAGATCCGGAAAATATTTTTTCCACAATCGTCGTCAACAAAGGAATAAAAGACGGTATTAGGAAAAACCAGCCGGTCATCGCGTACCAGGATGGTATCCAAGGGCTGGTTGGTCGGATTATCGAGGTTGGACGAACGAGTTCAATCGTGATGCCACTCTATGATGGAACCAGTCATGTTGCCAGCCGCCTTGAAAAAAGCCGCTATGAGGGACTGGTTACTGGTCAATACAGGTTGGATAAACCATTAATAATGCAGTACGTAAAAAAAAGCGCTAAGGATGAAATTGAGTTTGGCGATTTAGTACTAACCTCCGGATTGGCCGGTCTTTATCCAAGAGATATCTATGTCGGCCGGGTTAAGGATAAACGCATTGTCGATTATAAAACATCGATTGAGCTTGAATTGGAGCCAATAATTGATTTTTCACGTTTGGAATTCGTCTTTATAGTAATGCCAAGTGTGGAGATATTGCCATGATAAGAAGCATTTTGATTTCCACCGCATTAATGAGCCTCTGTTCATATCTTCAGTCTACGGTGGTTCATGGAATGGCCCTTTGGGGCGTTATTCCTGATTTTGCGCTCATAGTTCTCATTTACATCTCAATAAAAAACGGGAGCACGGAAGGACAACTTTCAGGCTTTCTTTCCGGTATCACCGCCGACGTCATCTCAAGTTCACCCTTGGGTTTCAACGTTTTCATCAAGACCGTAATTGGCTTCGTTTACGGCGTTTTTAAGGCCAATATATTTATTGATATTCTCTTCGCGCCTTTTATCATGGCATTTTTGGCTACCTTAATGAAAGCATTGCTATCGATCATTCTATCCATTTTTTTCGCCAATAAGGTTGCCGCTTATTCATTTTTTGGTCAGATAATATGGCTAGAAGCCCTCTATAACTCGGTTATGGCGCCATTTGTCTTTGGTTTACTTACTCTCATTCGACCGCTCATTATCACGGAAAGGAATCGCGCGTGACAGAAATCCATTCACAAATGGAAACGAATTCCTCTCTGTTTCGCATGAGAGCTTTACTGGTTATGTTTGTGTTTGTTTTGATTGTTTTCGGAATACGGCTTTTTATGCTTCAGATAGTAATGGGAGGCAGTTTTAGGCAAAGAGCGCAAAAAGTTTCGCAGCGCATGACTGAAATACCGGCCCAGAGAGGGGAAATATTCGATAGAAATTATAACGTTCCCTTGGTGCTCAATATCGATTCTTTTGCTATAGATATCATTCCCGCTGAAATAAAGGCGGATCGTCGCGAAGAGGTCTTTCAAAGACTTTCTGCTATTATTCCCATGCCGATTGAAGAAATCAAAAGAAAAATTCCAGCCTCATATTATCATCTTTATCAACCTATCGAGATAAAAACCCAAGTACCCTATGAAACCATAGTGCGGATTTCCGAGCGTATCGATGAATTTCCCGGCGTTGCCTGGCACGATAAGCCAATACGAAATTACGTTGAAGGCGGCTCCTTTTCCCACTTAATCGGATATGTCGGGGATATTACAAGAGAAGAATTACAAGTTCTGTACAATAAGGGCTATCAGGCAGGAAGTATAATTGGTAAGTCGGGAGTGGAAAAAGAATATGACTCCCTATTGCGCGGTAAAAACGGAAAACAATATAGAACCGTAGACGTAAAGGGTAGAAGCATTCTAGAGAGCGAATTAATAATCGAGGAACCGGAACTTGGTAAAAATCTGGTACTAACCATCGATCGCTCAATACAGCTTCTATGCGAAAAGGCCTTAGGGGAAAGGATGGGTGCTGTCGTAGTATCTAAGCCGGCTACCGGGGAAATACTTGCCATGGTGTCATATCCATGGTATTCAGCAAATGCTTTCTCCGGTGAAAACGGAAATAGAGAATACGTTAAGCTACTCAATGATCCTAATAATCCGTTGATCAATCGCGCAATCCAATCTAAATATCCTCCAGCTTCTACCTTCAAGATAGTAATGACTGCGGCGATACTAGAGGAACACGCGATCGCGCCCGAGAAAACCATAGATTGTAAGGGAGAGATCAATTACGGAGAAAGGATTTTTCGCTGTTGGATAAGACGCCCCGGCCATGGCCCCTTAAATTTAAGGGGCGCGCTCGCGCAATCTTGCGATGTGTACTTCTGGACGGTAGCGAAAGACAATTTGGGGATAGAGCCGATTGTGCAGTTCTCTAAAGATTTCGGATTTGGCGTTGCGACCGGCATCGACTTGCCAGGGGAGATTACCGGCGAGGTTCCCACCCCTCAGTGGAAAGAACGGCGTTTCCATGAGAAATGGTTAGGCGGCGATACGCTTAATATGTCAATTGGTCAAGGTTACACAACGGTAACTCCTTTGCAAATGGCCAACATGGTAGCCATGGTCGTGAATGAAGGCATTATCTACAAACCCTACATACTCAAAGAAGTTCGGGAGGCAGTCTCAGGTGCCCTCATTAAACAACGTATTCCGGAAATCCTCATGCGCAACTCCGTAAGTGAGAATACCTATAGTACAATTAAATCTGATATGCGCGCGGTCATTACGGAAGGAACTGCCAAGGAAGTTCTCAATCTTAAAACCGTTCAGATTGCAGGAAAAACAGGGACAGCAGAAGTCGGTTTGGCCGATAGATGGCATTCTTGGTTCACATCCTACGGACCCTACAATTACCAGGATGTCAACGATGTAGTTTCCGTATCCGTTGTCGTTGAAGCAACCAATGAATGGGAGTGGTGGGCTCCATTCGCCACCTCGATCATATACCAAGGAATTTTTGCCCAAGAGAGTTATGAGGAAGCGGTCCGTTCCTTGGGTCTGCAATATCGCATGAAATCCGCCGTTGGGAGAAGAGAGTGAGCGATTTAAAACCTCAGGCTCGCTTGGATTACGACCTTGTCATGCTCGGATCTACCATCGCTCTCATGATTATCGGTATACTATTTATCTATTCATCCGGCGTAACTTCGGAAGGAATCCTTGTTTCCAATGAATATATAAAACAAATCATTTGGGCCGGATTGGGTGTTGGATTGCTCATTTTGCTTTCATTTATCGATTACGCCAAGCTTAGAGACTACGCTCCATACATTTATGGAATCTTTATTATCATCCTCATATACACCAGGTTTTTCGGCCGTCTGGTAAATGGGGCCCGTTCATGGGTTGGGATAGGCGAGATTGGCATTCAGCCATCTGAATTTATGAAGCTTGCAACGATTCTGTTTCTAGCGCGATTTCTGAACGATTCCAAACGCAATATGCGTGATATTGGAAGAGTACTCGTTTCATGCCTTATCGTTGGCATTCCTATGTTGCTTATTTTAATCCAGCCGGATTTCGGGACATCATTGGTTTTTCTGCCCATTTTGCTCGGTATGCTTTTCATCTCAGGCGTTCGCTTATCGTATATCGCGTATATAGCCTTGTTGATTGGCTTGACCGGGTTTTTTACGGTTATACCCTTTTGGCAACAATATATCCTTAAACGATCCATACCTTTTTTCCAATTATTTACGGAAGCACCTTATAGTTACCTTATTTTGATAATAACCAGTTTTCTGTTTGCCATGGCGCTTATGGGTTACTTGATGACTAAGAAAAAATACTCCAATTGGCTGACTTCCACTTTTTTCTGGTTATCGTTTTATTTTTCAAATCTTGCTTTAAGTATTGGTCTGTCTTCTGTGGCTGGAAAAGTTTTAAAGGAATACCAAATAAGGAGACTTATCGTATTCTTAGATCCTTCTATAGATCCGCGGGGATCCGGTTGGAATATCATTCAATCAATGACTGCTATTGGTTCAGGCGGATTCTTCGGAAAGGGTTTCTTGCAAGGCACGCAAAGCCATTATCGTTTTCTACCCCAGCAAAGCACCGATTTTATTTTTTCAATCATTTCTGAAGAGATTGGCTTCTGGGGCTGTATGCTTATTTTCTCTCTTTTTTTCATAATACTCTATCGATGTCTTTTTATAATTAAAAATGTCCGAGACGGTTTTGCGGTGTTATTGGCAGCCGGTATGGCTTCAATGTTTTTTTTCCACTTTATCATCAATGTCGGAATGGCAATGGGAATCATGCCCATAACCGGTATACCCTTGTTTTTTCTCTCCTATGGCGGATCGTCGCTATGGACTGCATTGTCCGGTATAGGTCTTATGCTTTCCATTTACATTAGAAGGTTTAGGCAGTGAACAGAATAGATATAGAGTCTCTTTTAGGGAACGCATTACTTGGCGTGGAAAAGCCCGCTCGCTACGTAGGTGGCGAGTATGGGAGAATCATAAAAGAAAAATGCGGATATAACTGCGTCGTTTCCTTTCCGGACCTCTACGAGATAGGCATGTCCAATCAAGCTATCCGTATTCTTTATCAGGGTATGAACGCCATCACCGGGGTTGCCTGTGAGCGGGTATTTGCGCCAGCTCCTGATTTTGAAAAGCTATTACGCTCTCGGGGAATTCCCTTATATGGATTAGAGACAGGTCTCAGGCTCAATGATGCTGACCTGCTTGCCTTCTCGATTGGCTATGAGCTATGCGGCACAAGCGTCGTGAATATCCTCGAGCTTGGACAAATCCCGGTTCTCTCCGTTGACCGCGACGCCAGCCATCCTCTGGTTATTGGCGGGGGCATGGCCTTAACCAATCCCTTGCCGTTTTCAAAATTCTTTGACGCCTTTTGGATCGGTGAGGCCGAGGCCGGCTTTTTCGACCTCATTGCTGATCTTAAGAATATCAAGGAGCAGGGTGGGGATAGATTCGCCCAATTGCAAAAAATCCGTAGCCACGCATCAATCTGGATTCCAGGTAAAAGGGCGCGACGCGCGGTGAACGCTGATTTTGGCAAAGTGGGTATGGACGCTTGTTTACCGGTATCTACTATAAAAGCGGTACAAGATCATGGTGTAGTAGAAATCATGCGGGGTTGCCCCAATGGTTGTAGATTTTGCCATGCAGGCTTCGTCTATCGGCCACATCGATATAAAAGCCCGGAACGCATTTTAGACGAGGTGCTTGAAAGAAGGCGGGTAGGGGGCTATAGCGAAATCACCCTATCGTCTCTCTCTTCCGGGGATTACCCAGGTATAGAACACTTGTTAAAAGGCTTGTCAGATACCTTTACGAAAGATAAATTGTCCTTTCAATTACCCTCATTACGTGTGAGTAGCTTTAGCCTTCCCATCCTTAATTCACTGAATACTGTCAGAAAGAGCTCGCTTACCTTTGCGGTGGAGAGCCCGAAGGCTGAATGGCAAACCGCTCTCAACAAGGATGTGAGCCTTGAGAAAACCCTTGAGATACTTCTCGAAGCCAAAGAACAGGGTTGGAAGAGCGCGAAATTCTATTTTATGATAGGACTCCCCATGGCAGAAGAAGCTATGGAAGAGGTTCGATTTATCCGGGAATTCTTAGTTGAGCTGCAAAACAGGTCACGCATGGACTTCAACGTAAATGTAGGAGTTTTCGTGCCTAAGCCCCATACACCTTTTGAGCGCGTTGGGCAATTAGGCGAAGAAGAGGCTTTAAAAGCGCTTTACGCCTTGAAAAACTCACTTCCGCCTCGAATTAGATTGAATTTCCACAGCCCCTTCACCGCCTTGCTTGAAGGCATTCTTTGCCGTGGGGATGAGCGGGTAGGGGACTTGATACTGGAAGCCCATAAGCGCGGCATCCGCTTGGAAGCATGGGAAGAAAATAAAAATTTTCAGCTATGGAAGGAAATTCTAGCTAACGCGGACGATGGCATGCTAGAAGAAATCATGCGACCAAAAAAAGAAGATGAGAGACTTCTTTGGTCCGATATCGACATGGGCTTGTCAAAGACATATCTAATAAAGGAGTACCATAAGGCAAAGGAACCCTCATTGTCCACAGCCTGCATCGAGGCGTGTGATCATCCCTGCGATTCATGCAATGACGCCTATGGAAGCATAGCCGATTCTCCGGATTTCAATCTTTTTGGGCAACGCTTGTTGGAGATAGCTTCAAGCTTGGATGATGAAAACACGCGTGGACGCAAACGCTTACTTTTTTCCTTCTCTAAAAACGGCAAAGCTAAATTCTATCCTCATTTAACCGTAGTGGACGTTCTTTCAAAGGCTTTCGTGCGCTCTGGTATTCCCGTGAATTATACCGAGGGTTTCAACCCCCAAGCGAAATTGGAAATCGCCCATCCCTTGGCAATAGGGGTGGAATCAAACGCGGAGATGGCCTGCATAGAGCTTGGCTACGACATCGAGTCATCAGTCTTTATTTCCTCGATGAACGCCAGCTTACCGGAAGGTATGCGCATTGTCAGAGCCCAACAATTCCCCTTTGACGATAAGAAAAAGAATTTCTCTCTGGCCTCAATTTTTTCTGCATCATCCTTTTCAGTCGAATGGTCAGGACCGGTCCCTGCAAGTATTGTTGAGTATCCTACGAGTGAAGAAATTCGACACGAAGAATCGGGTACCTTTAGCTTTAGAGCTAGGAATGGGGCTAAAAAAGACGAACAAGCTTTATCTGCCTTCAAAGCCTGCTGGGGGGAGGATCTTAGCCTCTGGCCGCGCATAACACGCACTGCTTGTTTGTGTAGCGCATTTGATGGCTCTCTCTATGCTGATTATTTTGAGTATTTCAACGCATATTACCGTCAATAATGCGAAGTTGAAAAGTCGGTGTTAATTAGGAGAAATGGAAGTAGACAGAATATACATTATACGCAGTTAAGGTTGTTGTCGTTTTCTTAGTCGAGAATGCTCATCATGATGCTCTGAGTGCTATCTGAGCTAATTCGTGTTGGTATTGAATAAAAGGTGCTGAAGTCTCCGAAGTCGCGGCCAATGGTAAAGGCATAGGCTTGGATATAAACCCTTCCTTGGGTATCTGCAACAGCTTGTAAAGGCTTTACGTCAGTATCAGCCTTTTTAATACTTAAAAAACTGAGGCCGCTGCCTGTTTCGGCGCTACCCTTTATTCCTCGGTAAATAGTCTGCTTCCATAATTCATTTCCCTGATCATCTAAGATGGCGATGCTGGGTTCTTCAATGCCGCCGTTTTGAGAATTGATAAAATCAAGCTTAACTGTTGCATTGGCGTCCATGCTGATTTCTGACTTTACTATGATAGATTCACGCTGGAAATCAGATAGGGTCATTCGCTTATACCCCAGAGAATTGATAAGATATTGATAGGCTCCGCCAGGGTTTGTCGCTGCGTTGCTTGAAATCAATCCTTCCTCGGTTACCATTTCCTGGGCGTTATGGTGGAAGCGGTAAAGTATTTCGTAACCGGCAAAATTGGGGTAGCCGTTATTGGCCTCAAGCGGCTTATGTAAAAAGAAATACAAGCCTGACTGAGGGGTTTGTGAGCCAGGCTCGGCAATATACTGCGCATCGTCAATTCCACAACCGCCGCCTAGGAGGATGAAGATGCCGGCAAGAGCTAGAAGCGACGGCTTTCTCATGGAATGCATGAGTTCTCTATTCCTCCAGCGTAGCCACGAGCTCATAAATCCCAACGGGTTTATTTTTACCCTTCACGCGAACATTATCAAGTTCGCGGAAAATGAACTTATCCTTTACCAAGCCATAGGTCATCTCGGATACGATGATATTCGTGCCGTATTCTTTATTCGTTCCCTCAAGGCGTGAGCCTAAATTGACGTTATCACCCATGAGTGTATAGTTCATGCGTAAACTAGAGCCCATATTCCCTACGGTCATAACACCGGAATTGAGTCCAATGCCTATATTGATTCGTTTTTCCGGAGGCCACGAGAGGTTGAGCTCGCGAAGCTTTTCCATTTGTTTGAGAGAACAGGCACAAGCCCGCGCGGCGTGATCGGCTTGAGGTAAGGGAGCCCCCCAAAAGGCCATAATGGCGTCTCCGATATATTTGTCCAGCGTCCCGCCGTATTCCAGGATGATATCCGTCATTGCCGCGAGATAGACGTTTAAGTGGTTGACTAATTCTTGCGGTGACATATTTTCGGATAATGTTGAGAAGCCGCGGATATCCGAGAAAAATACGGTGAGGTCTTTATCCACCCCGCCTAACTCCGGAGGATTCGCCACTAACTGATCCACGACCTGCGGCGATACGTATTTACCAAAGGTATCGCGCAACATCTTTTTATCCTTCTCTTCGGTCATGGCGCGATAAACGATAATGGCCACGAAGGAAAAAATCATCGCCAAGGCTGGGGGTGGAAAAATCAACTAAGATGCCGGCATTGTCAAAGAGCATGGATACACCGAAGAAAAACCCGACTATCAGGATGAGTGATATACCTAGGGATATTAAACTGGGCATTCGGGATGACATAAAACAAACGATAAGCACCAGAGCGGATAAGATAAGAAGATTCACCCAAACCGGCATTACCTTCACGAAATTATTCATGAGTATCGTGTTGAGAGCGTTGGCGTGGATTTCAATCCCATACATCAGCCCTAAGGGGGTGGGTTTTTCGTCTTGAGCCATACCGCGGGCAAAGGCACCCACCATGAGGATCTTATTGGAGGCTGCCATCGATTCGCGCCATAATTCAGGGTCTGCCGGTTTAACGCGACCGGCTAGCTCAGAGAAGGATCTGACGGGAAAAGTCTGATTGCCCTCCCCCGCCTCGCTGGATCTATAGCCCATATAGTTAATGAGCATCTGGGCGTTTTCGTTAATGGGTATGAGAATCTCAGGTATTTCCAAACGCTTTCCTAGCTTTATAAGCTCTCCTGTTTCGCGATCGGTCTGATCTTTTTCTACCTGGATGCTATAAGGAACCCACCTAGCGTTTTCTGCGTCCCAGATTTGCGGGGAAGGAATACGGATATGCTTGCCGAGAACAACCTCTATATCCTGGGGTTTTTTGTTGAAGTAATTGAGGGCTAAAGAAAGGGTTACCGCCGGGGTAAAATAATCCCTATATTTACGAATGACAAATACTTCTTTATCAGGTTGCCCGTCTTCATCGGTATCCTCTACCTTAGGTGGCGAGCGCTTAGGCAATATCCTCTTAAGTTCCGCGACTGTTTTCTCGGTCAAGGGATACGCGATTTCGTGGAAGTTTCCGGAAAAATCCATCCAGCAAATTCTTTCGAAATTCTCCGGTTTAATGCTCAAGCTCGTGGAAAGACCGTCTAGGGGTATGAGCTCAATAAGCTGAGAAATTTTGGCTACCAGTGGTTGCCTACGATACACGTCGTCTAGGTCTTCGATGAAATTGGCATGTCCGTAAGTCATCACTCCGCCGGCAAAGGGCTTTAAGGGGGCTTCGAAACCCAAGAATTCGGGCACACGCTGCCAATTTCCCTTTACGTTAGCTACCGAGGGCATTCTTGACTCGAGTAATGCGTGTCGTTCCCAGAATTCGCTCTCGTCAAGGGAAGACGAAGGGAAATCCTTCCTTAATACGGTTTCTAGAACAACTTTACTAGAACTCCGGATCGCTGATTCAAGCAGGGCGTCGTCGGCGGCATTAGAGTCCTTATCTACGAAGAAAACGTCCAAATACAGTGCAGACTCGCGGAGAGCCTGGTTTTTTATACGGGAGTAGGCATTGATGAGATCTGCAAAATGATATCGGGGAAAGGGGAACTTGCCGTATTCGGCTAAGGTCGTGGCATCAATACCGATGATATTAATGTCCTCGGATCGCTTGAGGTTTTGTTCGGTAAAGGTTACGCCTTCCTGGAGATGTCTGGTTTTAAACCAAGATTTTAGAACCAAATGGAGGTCGAAAATCTTGAGTTCCAGTCCCTTGAAAAGGGTCGTTGTTTGGGCCACTGAAAAGAAAAGGCTGATGATGATCAGCCCGATCACGAAGCCAAAATACTTGGTTTCCCAGAATTTGCTCCTACGTTTAGCCTTCGGCGCCATATCCCCCCCTAAACAAAACGGCCTGGATATGTCCAGGCCGTTCACGCGATCAACTACATGGTGATTACGGTTTCAAGCCCTGTGATTCGATGAAAATTATACGGCTTTTCGCCAGATTTGTCCAACTATCTCCTGGATAGAGCTCTTGCATTTTAGCGAAGGTTTCGAGAGCCTTCGCATAATCCTTGCCGGATTCCTGAAGACGGCCGAGGTTGAAATAGGCGTAGGATATGCCGGGGAACTCACCCTTATACTCATTTACCAAGATATTCAAGGATTCTATGGCCTTGGCGGTATCAGCAGCGTTCTCGTACATGACGGCGGCTTGTGCCAAGGCAAAGGGCGCCATGTAGGTCTTCTTAGAAAGACTGTAGATTTTAGAATAGGTTTCAGCGGCGAGGGGATAATCCTTCTTCTCCTCGGCGATCTTAGCCTTTACCGAGAGGGCGCGTTGACTGGACACATGACGAGGGTATTTTTTTACCAAGCTGTCCGTAGCCACGTCCATTTTTGCCAAAAGATCGGTTTTTACGGCCTCATCCTCGGTTGCGTTGTATTCCTCAGAAAGGCTAACTACAGCTTCAAGCTGTTTAGCTGAGGCTTGGCGGCTACCGATATCGATAAGGGTATAGACCAGTATCCCCACGATTCCTACGATGATGACGATGAAAAGCCCTATGAGAACGAAGCGGATCTTCGTTAAAAAGAGACTTACGTTCTGGCTGAAGCTCAGTTTTTCCTTACTATCGTGCATAATCACTCCTTGTTGCTTATCTCCAGCTCTTTAATGAGGCGGGAAAGGTATGTTCTTTGTATATCCAAGGCCTTGGCGGTTTCCGTCTGGTGCCAAGCGTTTTCCTCAAGCGAACGCCTGATGAAATGGCGCTTGAATATCGTGAGGCCGTCTTTAAGGCTTTTTCCGCGATACTCGTCTTCCTGGCTGCCTGAGCCCTTCATTATCAGGAGATCCTGCGGTTGGACGCAATCTCCCTTTCCGATGACTACGGCCCTTTCGATGGCGTTTTCCAGCTCTCGAACATTGCCGGGCCAGGCATAGGATAACATTTCTTCCATAGCGGCATCGGAAAAGCCCTGAATTTTCTTGTTTGTCTCGCGACAGAACTTTTTAAGGAAATATGAGGCGAGATCCGGGATATCCTCTTTACGTTGCCTGAGGGCGGGGATGTACATGGGCAGGACATTGAGTCGGTAATAAAGGTCTGAGCGGAACTCGCCCTTCTCCACCAATGTTTCTATGTCCTTGTTAGTAGCGGCTAAAATGCGGACATCGACGGTAATTGAGTCGCTCGACCCTACCCGTTCAAAGGTCCGTTGCTGGATGACGCGTAAGAGTTTAGCCTGCAACTTAAGCGGCAAATCCCCTATTTCATCGAGGAAGATCGTTCCGCCGTCTGCAAGCTCAAAGCGGCCGCGACGGTTCTGGATGGCGTCAGTGAAGGCGCCCTTGACATGGCCGAAGAGCTCGCTTTCCAACAAGCCTTCGGGTAAGGCGGCGCAATTGACGCGGACAAATGCCTTTTCATTGCGGGAGCTTTTAAGGTGTATCTGCTCCGCGATGAGTTCTTTTCCGACGCCGCTTTCACCGAGTATGAGCACGGAAGAATCAGTCTTGGCTACCTTGTCTATGATATCGATTTTTTCCAACATCATCTTGGACTTGACGATAAAGGTATGATATCCGCGATCGCTTTGAATTTGATCCTGGAGGAAGTGGATCTCGTCTTGGGCCTTTGAGTAGTAGCGCGCGTTTTCTATGGCGATGGCGGATTGGGTGGCGAAAACTTCCAACCAGAGCAAGTCCTCGTCCGAGAAGAACTTCCCGCTCTTTTTATTGAGTATTTCAATAACACCGACGCAGGTGTCGCGCACCCGCATGGGAACGGCTAAAAGGGATGTAGTAGGGAAGCCGACGGACTTGGAAACATCGGCAAAATAACGTGGATCGTCCTCAACTGAGTTCTGAATGAGAGAGCGGTTATGAAGGGCTACCCAACCGGCTATACCCTCGCCCGGCTTAAGGGAAAAATTCTTAACCTCGGAACCCTTGGGGCCCAAGGCTATCTCAAAATGGAGGCGTCCTGTGTCTTTATTGATTAAAAGAAGCGACGACGCCTCACCTTCGGTGAGACGCGTCGCTGATTCGAGAATTTTAGTGAGCAGTGAAGTGGCATCCGTGTAGTTGGAGTTGATCAACGCGTTGATCTCGACGAATGTCTCCAACTTTGTAACGTCGATCTTCGACGGGAACATGTCCCAACCGCCTTACGGAGCGCTAGTTCTTGCTCTTCAGCATGTCGCCGAGGGTATAACCGGAATCGCCTTCGTTGTTCTGGATGTACCGTGACATCTCTTCTTGGGCGGACTTCCGATGATAATCCCGGATCGAGAAGGCAATACGCTGTTTTTCGGCGCTGACCTCGGTAATGACAGCTTTAATCTTGTCACCGGGGTTGAAGCGCTTGAGAGCGTCCTCGTAGCTTTCCTCTCGATTTTCGCTCAGGTTGGCTTTGGGAATGAGACCCTCAATGCCGCTCTGAACACGCATGAAGACACCGAAATCGGTTACGCTGGTAACTTCGCCTTCGACGATGGAGCCGACCCGGAAAGCCTTGGTGAAGCTCTGCCAGGGATCCTCGGAAAGCTGCTTTACGCCGAGACGGATGGAATGCTTGTCCGACTCGCTCTCGATAACCATCACTTCAATTTCCTGATCTACCGCAAGCTCAGAACCGGGATGCTTGATCTTTTTAGTCCAGGAAAGGTCGTCGATATGGAGGAAGCCTTCGATTCCGTCCTCAAGCTCGATAAAGGCGCCGGCATTGGTGAGCCTTGTCACCTTGCGGGTCATGCGCATGCCAACGGGGAATTTTCCAGTAGCCTCTTCCCAAGGATTGGCAGTGACCTGCTTAAGCCCCAAGGAAACGCGGCCGGCTTGGAGATCATAGCCGAGAACCATGCAGCGGACTTTATCGCCGATCTTGACGACTTCCGAGGGAGTTTTGATCTTCTTTACCCAGGAGAACTCGGAGATGTGGGCTAAGCCCTCAATCCCCTCTTCCAACTCGATAAAGGCTCCGAAATCGGTCATCTTGGTAACCGTACCGTCCACGACGTCGTTGACGTGATAGCGATCCTCAAAGGTGGACCAGGGGTCTGGGGTAAAATGCTTGAGGGAGAGGTTTATACGCTTTTCCTCAGGATCGAGGCGTATCACCTTGAGGGTGATCTCCTGCCCCTTCTTCACGAAATCCTTGGGCCGTGCTACGTGTCCCCAGCTCATATCGTTGATGTGAAGGAGGCCGTCGAAGCCGCCAAGGTCGATGAAAGCGCCAAAGGAGGTGAAGCTCTTAACCTCGCCCTTAACCTCGTCGCCGATCTTGATATTGGTGAAGAATTTTTCGCGGTTCTGCTCAACTTCCTGCTCAAGCAGGTTGCGGCGCGTTACGACGATGTTGACTTTCTTCTCGGAGTAGAGACGGTCGATATAGAAACGGGAAACGACAGCGAGAAGCTTCTCGGGCTTTTCCACCTTTTGGATATCCGCCTGGGATATGGGGAGGAAGGCCTTAAAGCCGTAGCCAAGGTTGACTTCGTAGCCACCCTTGACGATCTTGTCGATAGTTCCCTCAATGGGCTCGTGGTTCTTAAAGGCGTTGGAAATGTTCTTCCAGAAGACCTTTTCGTCCGCGCGCTTCTTGGAGACGATAACCTTACCGTCCGAGGATTCTTTCTTCATAAGAACCACGGTTACGGTATCGCCCACCTTCGGCTTTTCGGCAAATTCCTCGATGGGGATTGTCCCCTCGGATTTGTAGCCGACGTCAACGAAGACGGTGTCATTGGTGACTTGAACAACGACTCCGTCTACGACGTCGCCCTCCTCAAGCTGTTCAAGCGATTTCAAATACTGCTCTTGCAATTGTGTCTGGATGTTGTTCTCGGAGGTCCGAACAGAATCCTTCGCCACTTCCCTCTGGTCCATACTCTTCCCTTGGTGGTAAATCTTACTGGCTACTTTGTCATAAACTTGGTCTATGGTCAAGAGCGAGGTATCGATATATAGAGCGTCGGGCGCGATTTTAAGCGAGCCTTGGGCCTTGTTTTTGTCTATTTGGTCCCGCATCTGGAGATTTTGCCTAATTTCTTCGGGTGAAAGGCCTGAGACCCCTTGCCCGTGGCGCCGCCCTACCCTGGCTTCCACGTCCGCATCGAGGTAGAATTTTAGCTCCGCCTTGGGAAAAACCACCGTGGTCATGTCACGGCCTTCAACCACGCTGTCCCTCTGAGCGGCTAGTTTTTTTATCAACGCGTTTACGATACTGCGTAGCTCAGGATGGGCTGAATCTTGGGCTACCCGGGCATCTACCGCATCGCTATGCAAAAAAGCGCTGATATCCTGACCATTGTAGAGAAGCTTATCACCCTGGTAATCGATACGGGCAGCTTGAGCTAGGGCAAGCAAAGCCTCTCCGTCGCCTAGGGGGATTCCGGTTTGGATAGCGGCATAGCTGATTGTCCGGTAGAGATTTCCGGAATTGATATAGGTAAAGCCTAGTCTCGCGGCGAGCATCCTGGCGATAGTGCTTTTGCCGCAGCCGGCCGGTCCGTCAATCGCTACTACCATGATCCACCCTCCCCGTTTTTTCACACAAGCCTAAGAGGCTATCGATCTCCGTTTTTGCCAGAGCCCTAAAGCATCCTTCGGCGAGATTGCCCAGATTGACGGTCCCGATGCGGACCCGCACCAGGGTAAGAATCCGTAGCCCGAATTCCTTAAAAACCTTGCGAATTTCCCTATTTTTACCCTCAATCAGGACGATGCGCAGCTCTGTATCCCCTTCATGCCGGCAGGAACGGGCTTGATAGCGGATACCCTCAAGAACGATGCCCTCTTGAAAGCGCTTGAGCAATTCCAAGGGTATCTTGGTGTGGGCGCTTACAAGGTATTCCTTTTCTATCTCGGAGGAGGGATGCGCGAGTTTTTTAGCGAAATCCCCATCATTGGTAAAAATGATGAGGCCGGATGACTCAAAATCCAGCCGACCAACCGAGTAGAGCCGCTCGGAAAAGGATTCCTTGAGAAGGTCAAGGGCAAGGGGCCGTCCGTAATCGTCATGGGAGCTACAGAGGAAGCCGGCCGGTTTGTGGAGAAGGATATAGCGTATGGCTTCTTCAGGCCGGATGCTTTTCCCATCAACAAGGACAGTGTCTTCCTCCGAGCATTTTGTTCCCAGCTCAGTGACAATCTGGCCGTTGACGCTTACCCGCCCTTCTTTTATAAGGACTTCAGCGGCCCGTCTGGAGGCTATCCCGGCCTTCGCCAGGAAGTGTTGGAGGCGGTACAGCCGCCCTGCGTCTTCACTCACCGTCAAGCTCAAAACGCTCCTGCTCCAAGTCGTCAAGTTTTGGCAGGTCGGCGATGGAGTTTAGCCTGAAGAATTTGAGGAAATCCTTGCTCGTCCCATACTGGACGGGCTTGCCGGGGACGTCTTTTTTACCAACCTCGCGGATAAGCTCCCGATCAAGGAGGAGGCGCATCATAGTATCGGCGGAAACGCCGCGAATGGACTCAATTTCCCCTCGGGTGATGGGTTGTGAATAGGCGATGATGGAGAGGGTTTCTAAGGCGGCTTTTGAGAGCTTATGGTCATTTTTCTTCCCATAGCGCTCGCGTAGGAATTCCCAAAGTTCCGCTTTAGGGGAGAAAATCCAGCCGCCGGATATCTGTACCAGTTCTAGACCGGAGCTGGCTGCGGTCTGTCTTTCCTTGAGGCCTTCCAATGCGGCTTCAACCACGTCCTTTGACAGTCCTGATATCCTGGCAAGGGCAAGCTCATCCAAGGGCTCGGACTCGAGAAAGAGAATTGCCTCAATGAGGGCTATTTCGCTATCCAATTGTACTTCCACTCTCTTGCTCCGACAGCGCGGCCGGTGCGTAGCGCCGAATTTGTATGTCGCCGAACAGGCGATGTTGATAAATGCCGATGAGACGCATCTTGACTGCCTCTAGTATGGCCAGAAAGGCGCAGACGATATCGATGAGGGAATGTTTTTTATTAAGCAGGTCTGTAAAGAGAATGCTCTCCCTGTCTTCAAGCAATTCTTCCATCAAGGCGATCTTTTCGTTGATCGATACCTCTTCGTAAAGGTCGTAGATGCGTTCGGCGCTCATGTTTTGCATGAGGCCGGAAAAGGTTTTAAGCAAGTCCCACACGTCTATCTTATCCCAGAGCTCTCCGTCGTCGGTAAAGGGAAGGGGGCGCTGCATCCGCTTACGCTCGATCATCCACTCGGCCTCGTTTTCCTTACGCTCGATGAGCTCGGTAAGTTTTTTAAACTTTTGGTATTCGATGAGCTTGTCAACCAGCTCTACCCGAGGATCCTCGATCTCATCGTCCAAGTCCATCTCCACCGGCAGTAACATCCTCGACTTGATGTAGAGCAGGGTGGCCGCCATGGCGTAGAATTCGGTGAGGGCGTCCAGGCCGACGGAATCCGTCCAAGACAGGTATTCAAGGTATTGCTCGGTAATGCTGGCTATGGGAATGTCGTAGATATTGATCTCGTTTTTCTTTATGAGGAAAAGGAGGAGATCCAGCGGACCCTCGAAGTCGTTGAGGTGGAAGAGTTGCCGTGTAGCCGGTGCGGCTTGGGTATCGCTAGCGTCGCTCATTCTGATCCTATGCTAGCATATTCCCCGAGGCTTGAGAAGTAAACGCCCTGCTGTGGAAGTGAATCCAGCCTTTCCATGTAGGGCCTAGAGTCAAGCGGGGAATCCAGCTCAGGATCAAGCTCAAGCAGGGGCAAGAGCACGAATTTTCTCTCTACGATGCCCGGATGAGGCAGATGGAGGCTTGGAAGATCCAAGATATGTGGGCCGATAAGGAGGATGTCGATATCGAGGCGACGTTCGCCCTTGGGCCTTTCCCTGGCCCGATCCCGGCCCCAGGCAGCCTCTATCCTTTGACATCCTTCCAGAATCCCCTCAGGGCTCAGCTCGGGAATGGCTAGCTTGACGACGCAATTGAGAAAGTCTTCTTGATCGAGGACATAGCGTGGCAAGCTGCGGTAGATAGCCGACGCTTCAAGGGGGCCAAAGGCCCTGCGAATGTCGGCTATCGCGCCGGAAAGGATTGCCCGGCTATCCCCTGAATTGGAACCGAGGCCTAGGTAGAGTGCCTCTGGCAGGGCCATGGGCTTAAAAGAGCCCCGAATCTTCCGCCTTTGCCTTAGCTGCCTTGGCCGTCATTTTCGGGGCGGCTTCAGCAACTGCGACTGCGGCTCCCGCTTTTGGTGGCTCAATGTTTTTAACCAGGATTTCGGGGAACATCTTTTCCCTGACCTTGAGTTCGATTTCCTTGGCAAGTTCAGTGTTGGTTTCAATAAAGACCTTGGCATTGTCCCGTCCCTGCCCGACCTTTTCTTCTCCGTAGGAATACCAGGCCCCGCTTTTTTTTATGATCTCATACTTTACGGCGGCGTCTACCAAGGCACCTGACCAGGAGAGTCCCTTACCGAAGATGATTTCAAGTTCGCACTTGCGGAAGGGGGGGGCAACCTTGTTTTTGACGACCTTGATACGCACCTTATTACCGATTGCCTCGTCATCGCCCTTTTCAATCGTTTCGATCTTACGGACGTCGAGTCTGACGGATGCGTAGAATTTCAGGGCGTTACCGCCGGTTGTCGTCTCGGGGTTGCCGAACATAACCCCGATTTTCATGCGTATTTGGTTGATGAATACTAAAATAGTTTTGGACTTGTTGAGAGAGCCGGCCAGCTTGCGTAGGGCTTGGCTCATCAGGCGCGCCTGCAAACCAACGTGGGCATCGCCCATATCACCCTCAATCTCTGCCTGCGGGGTCAATGCGGCCACCGAGTCGATGACGATGATGTCGACCGAACCGGTACGGATAAGGGTTTCGGCGATCTCAAGGGCCTGCTCGCCGTTATCGGGCTGGGAAACCCAGAGGTCGTCGATATTTACGCCCAGATTCTTGGCGTAACTGGGGTCCAGAGCGTGCTCGGCGTCAATAAAAGCCGCTATCCCCCCGAGTTTCTGGGCTTCTGCGATGGCATGCAGGGCTATCGTTGTCTTACCAGAGCTCTCCGGCCCGTAGATTTCGATGACGCGTCCGCGCGGATAGCCGCCAATACCCAGGGCCTCGTCGAGGAGTATCGAGCCCGTGGGAACGACCTCCAAGCCTGATGCGTCCACATGGCAGCCCAGCTTCATAAGGGAGCCCTGGCCGAATTGTTTCTCTATTTGCAGACGGGCGGCTTCCAGTGCCTTTTGCTTTTCCAGATTGTCCGATTGTTTCTCGTTCGTTTTACCCATGCTACCCTCCCGTCTGATTCGCCTAAAAGCGGCGCGGCGCTTCAAACCTTATACTCGAAAACCGAAAAAAAACCTAGCCGCGGGGCTCACCAATTGGGGCCTTTTGCGAGGGTTTAGGCCTTACGCAAAACCTCTAGGGGCGCTATCGCCCCGGCCTTGCGAGCAGGGATGAAGGCCGCCAGGGCCGCCATGACGATGGTGGCGCAGCCTGCGACGAGGAGCTGGGTGAAATCGAGGCGAATGGGTATCTTTTCCAGGTAGTACTGGGGGTCTAAGAGTCGGATAGGCTCAAGGGCCAGGCCGCGCATACTGGAATCCAGGTAGATAAGCCAATTTATCAGGCTTTCCATGAGATGGATGCTTTCATTGATGTTCACCGCCATAAAGATCCCTAGAGCCATGCCCAGACTCATGGAAATAAAACCGATGAATGCCCCACAGAGGGTAAAGGCAAGGGTGATTCCACCCGCTGAAGCCCCAAGGCTTTTAAGCACGGCTATTTCCTGCCTGCGCTCAATGACGAGCATGACTACGGCTTGATAGACGTTGACGCAGGCCACAAGAACGATAAGGCCGGTAATAAGGAGGAGCCACAACTTCGTTGAGCGCAGTGATTGGTACTGGGCTTCGATAAGTTCGTACCATGGATAGAAGGCCAAGCCGGGCTCAAGTTTTGAGCGAATAGTCTCATAGGAATGAGGACCAGCAGGCCGCGAGCCGGGGAATTCGATACGCCCCGTATCGATACCGATGAGGGCTATTGAGGAATCGATGGGGAGAACGCGATAGCCCTCGCTTAAGGGGATAAAAAACCATAGGGAATCCAATTCTTGATAGCCGCAGGAGATTATCCCTTCAACCTTAAAATTGGATATACGGGGCATGAGGGCGCCGCTGGGAGATGCGCGGAGGGTAAGGAGGTTCACCCGGTCGCCCGGATTAAGATTAAGCTTTTTCGCCAGGGCCGAGCCGACGAGGGCCGAATTGCGTTTTTCCAGGCTCAGGCTCCCCGCGTGGAGGGTAAGGAGTTCGGAAAAGGCCTTGTTTTTTAGAAAGAGCTCTGGATCTACGGCACGCACCTGGGCTCCCGTCCGGAGCTTGGCGGAAATAGCCACACCGCTGCCCTGGAGCTCTGGATAGACAGCTTTCACGCCCGGAATTTCAGCCACCCCGGCGGCGAAGTCCCGCAAATCGTCAGCGCTCTGGGCGCGTTGCGGCCTAGCCTGGGCCTGATAGGTTCCCAGTTCGATAAAGCGTCGCATGATGCCCTCAATCATTCCGTCAGCCAACTGGAGAACGACTACCAGGGGGACGATGGAGAGGGCAATGCCCATGATGGCACCCCGAAGGCTTTTTTTAGCGCTTGAGTCCCTCCCCTCGCCTCGTTTGCCAAAGAGAAAGCGTTGGGAGAGGAGTAAGACGGATTCTCCTGTCATAGGGGCTTAAGCTCCCCTTCGTGAAGCAGATATCGATCCTGGCAGCGTCCAGCAAGGATTCTATCGTGCGTGACGAGAATGAGGGTTTTTCCGTATCTGGTGACAAGCCCGAAGAGGAGCTCGAAAATCATCTGAGCATTGCCCTCGTCGAGGTTGCCCGTTGGCTCGTCTGCCAAGATGAGCTGTGGGTCGTTCATGAGGGCGCGGGCGACGGCAGCGCGTTGGCGCTCCCCCCCGGAAAGTTGATTGGGATAATGCGATGAGCGAGGCTCGAGGCCAACGTCGGCAAGAAGGGAGCGCGCCCTCTCCTTTGCCGCGCTGCGGCGCATGCCGTTCATGAGGCCGGCAAGCATGATGTTTTCAAGAGCCGTGAAGTCTTTAAGGAGATAGTGAAACTGAAAGACGAAACCAAGGTGGCGGCGGCGATACTCGGTTAAGCCCGCTTCATCCAAGGACTCAAGCTCATAGCCCCCACAGCGCGATGTTCCAGAGCTAGCGCGATCTAGGCCACCGATGATAGAGAGCAGGGTGCTTTTTCCGCAACCACTCTCCCCGGTTATCGCCATCGTACGGCCGCTCGCAAGCTCAAGATTGACGTCCTTGAGTATCCGTAGCTCCTCTGCTTCAGAGCGAAAAATTTTGGCGACATGGGAAAGGCTGACGCTGTACTCACTCATAGCGCAATATCTCCTGAGGTTGGAAACGGGATACCGCCCGGCTGGCAAGGTAGGCGGACCCGATGGATGATAGGCAGGCAAAAAGGAAGGCAAAGAGGGCCTCGGTAAAGTAAACCTTGACGGGAACCTCGGACATATAGAAGAAATCCGTGGAAAAAACGGCAAAATTTCCTTGACGTGGCGCAAGTGGGCTGAGAACGGAATCTAATCCTATGATGAAGGCGTTGATGATGGCTTCTACCGAGGAAAAGACTGCGTTGATATTGTAGGTTATGGCTAATCCTAGAACTAAACCTATCAGGGCCCCCAACAAGCCTATGAGGGCGCCCTCAAGGACAAAGATTGCCTGAACCTGGGCAGGGTTTGAACCAAGGGCACGCAAGAGGCCTATCTCCTCGTGTCTCTCAAAGACAGAGCGGCGCAGGGCATGGAAGATATTTACCGCAACGACTAGGGGAATGAGGCAGATAACTAAGAGGATGATAGTCTTTTCTATGCGCAGGGCGCCGAAAAATACGCGGTTAAAATCCCGCCAGGAGACAGCTTGCTTGAGACTCGGTGAGGATTTTGCGTTGAGGTCGGCGCAGAAGGCCGCGTCCCTGCCGATTTTTTTTAGCTTTATGCCTATGAGGGATTGAGCCCCATCATCACGCAGCAATTCCTGGGCCGAGTCATAGGAGGCAAAAGCCCAGGATCTATCGTATTCATAATAGCCGGACGTGAAACTGCCGGCTACCGTAAAGCGGTAGCGTTGGGGGCTAAAGCCCTCTTCATCGTCGAGCCTTACGGAAATGAGCTCGATCTCGTCGCCGGTAGTCAAGCCAAGGCTATATAAAAGCTCCCGTCCTAGGATGAGGGCGTCGGGGCTGTCTAAGCGCGGTAAGCCGAAGGTCTGATCTTCCTCGGCGAGGCCAAGAGCTTGGTTGAAGCCCTTATCGTCATAAAAGGAGGATGCATCCATCACCCTTAGGTTGAGGCTCTCTGGCTCGCCAAAGGCGCTTTTAGCCAAAACTTGAATATCGTTGAATTCAGTCGCGGAAAGAACCCGGGGATCTGAACGCGTTTCTTTTAAAAGCTGAGAACTCATACCTGGCTCTGCCTCAAGCCTGACATGATAGGAGCCGATCTCCAAAATGCTGCTGATAAAGCCTGACTGAAAACCGTTCATAACGGCAATAACCACGATGAGGGTCGCCGTACCCAGGGCCAAACCGGTTACGGAGAGAGCAGAGCCGGAGAGACTTTTCCCGCTCCGCTTGGAAAAAAAATAACCTCGGGCGATAAACCCTATCCATGACCATCTCATTTAAATTCACGCTCCCGGATAACCTTGCCCCCGCGAAGTATTTCTTCGCGGCGTTTCCAGCCGTCCTTCCAATAAACGCGAACCGCAAGCTCACCGTCTTGGAAAAGTTCCTCTTGAGATTCGCCTTCAGGAAAGAAGCTCACCCGCTTGAAGAGACGCCCCTCTTGAAAATGTTCTTCGGCCTCTTTTTTGCCATCCGGTCCATAAGCGTACTCAATTCTGTCCCGCTTGCCACTAGAAAAGAAATTCTTGCGCACAAGGCGGCGGTCTTCATCGTATTCATAGTCGCTGCGGGAAACAACCTTTCCCTTTGCGTCGGTGGTAATTTCCGAACGCAATTCCCCGTAGCTGCCATATCTACGCTCAATATCCAGCTTGCGTTCCTTATCGCTGATCTTCTGGTTTTCCGCGAGGCCTTCTTGGCTACGATTGGTGGAATCTATGCTAAGGGCTTCTTCCCCCTGCCAGATTTCCCGATCTCGTATCTGACCTGAGGAATCCAGGCGTTGGATGATGGATTTCTCCCCCTGGGTATACCATGTGGAAACGATTTTCCCGCTGCTTGAATCCACCCCGGCGGATTCTTTTCTTCCATCCGGGTAGCTGCGGCGTACCTGGCGGAGCGCTCCGGAAATGAGATAGAAATACTCATCCTTGTGGATGAGGCCCCCCTCCCCGTCCGTTGTTGCGGAAGACGCCAATCGTTTTCCAATGTACTGATACTCGGTTTTTTCCAGGGTTTTTTCGGCGGCAATGTATTCCACGCTCGTTATTCGGCCATCGCTATTGTAGCTTTCAACGGATGTCAATGCTTCACGCTCGTAAAGGGAGAGGCTCTGTACCCGCCCATTGGAGCCACGCTCATAGACCCAGCGCCTAAATTCGGCGTCTCCCTTCTCACGGACTATCCTTGTCTCTTTTTTACCAGCGCTCACTATCTCTAGCGTGTAGTCAAACTCATCGGCGCGGAAGGGGGCAATTTCCTCAAAGGCCATACCCGTTTGGTTCGAAACGTAAAAAACACCTTGGGCGTCAAGTGATAGCGCTACGATGAAAAAACATAGAGCGCCCAGAGCCCGGCTTGGCATCAGCTTCCCCCCAGGAATTCATCAACGTAACTTTGCGGGTCGAAGGGACGGATATCTTGGTAGCCCTCACCAACGCAGACGTATGCCGTGGGAATTCCAAGCTCGCGCATGAGGGCAAAGGCAAGCCCGCCGCGGGCGCTTGAGTCGTATTTGCTCATGATAACGGCGTCTAGGCCTACCGCTTCCTTGAATACCTCTGCCTGCCGTAACCCGTTTTGTCCGGTGGTTGAGTCCAACACGAGTATTTTCTTGTAACGGCCGGCGGCAAGTTTAGAGCCCGCTATCTTGTCTATTTTTTCCAGTTCCTTGACGAGGTGCGCCTTGTTGTGGAGGCGACCAGCCGTGTCGGCCAATACGATTGCCGCGCCAGATGCCTTTGCCGCTTCGATAGCGTCATAGACGACGGCCCCCGGATCGCTGGAGCTCTGATGCCGGACTACGCGCAGGCCCAAGCGCTGGCCATGAATTTCCAGTTGTTCGATAGCCGCCGCGCGGAAGGTGTCGGCCGCCGCCAAAATGACCCTTTCCTTGCCCAATTTTTCAGCGTAGAGCCTGCCGAGCTTGGCGATGCTCGTTGTTTTGCCTACCCCATTTACGCCTAAGACAAGATAGAAACTCAAGCCGGATTTCTCCGGTGATAGATCTATGCCGCAGGCATCCTTAAGCAGGATGGATTTTAGCTCGGCTCTGAGCTCTTGTTCCGTTGAAAGGCGCTTTTGCGCGCAAGCGGCCCGTAATTCCTCGACGACCGCGTATGCCTGCTTAGTACCGAGGTCTCCCTCTATGAGGGAATCTGTCAGATCCTCAAAAAAGTTTTCGTCGTACCTCGCCAAGCCAAAGAGCCTTCGTAATTTTTCACCGAATCCAAGCTTTGCCATAATGCTCCCATAGCCTTAAATTGATGAGCGAATATACAGAATGAAGCGATATACGGTGTAGCCTAAAAGAGCGCCGGATAAGCCGCTCGAACCGTAGGCAGCCCCCTGCCAAATGTAATAGGGATTGTTCATCGCCCCGCCGGCGGCTTCTCGCTCGGCGCTGGTATAGTCCTCGCTATCGTTGACCCGGAATATGTTGGAACGGTACTGGTTGTACATACCGACGCAGATGACGCTTGCCGGAAGGGAGAGCATGAATGCCCCGGCGGAAAGATAGAAGCGGCGTTTTTGTTTATCAAAAGAATTCTTTTGGCTTTTTTCGAGGTCCATGAGGCGTATCTGCAAGGGTTTTTCGGCGTCCGCTTCCACGACGAAGAAGGAGTCCTTGAAGCCTTCCTTGCGGGCGCGTAGCGATCTGGCCTCTCCGTTAAGCTTTAGCTCTAGGGGGCTCTCACCTGTTTCCGTGCCGCGCAGATAGAGCTTTGCTCCTTCAGGCTCCGTGCTGATGGATATCGAGCCTAGATCGAGGGAAGGCAGGGACATTTTAATAGTTTTTTCCTCACCGGCTTCTAGCGTAACCAGGCTTCTTTCATCAAGATACCCTGATTTGGAGGCGAGAATTTCGAAGGCGCCACTATCCTCAAAAGGAAGGATGAGGGGGCTAGAGCCCAAGAAGGCCCCATTGACCCAAATATCTGAGTCCGGTGGCTGAACCTCTACCTGGAGCAGGGCGGTTTTCCGCCCAAGAATGGCTAGGGCTAGTTCTGAGCTAAATTCGTCCAATGCCGCTTGACTGTCGTCATCGGCTAATGCGGTTTTCCACTCAAATATCCTCGTATCAAGATAGCGATGATAGGCGTAGAGCTCTAAAAACGCGTAGTCGCCCACCGCTCGTAAACTGCCGGAAATGAGAATATCGAGATCCGCCTTTCGACAGAGAGCCGAGGCCCCGCGTAGAGGGGCCTCGTAGAGCGGATTGGCTGCGTCAAAGTCGATCCAGCTGATGTTTTTGGAATCGCTGGCTATTACGATCTCCGGAGCCATGGCAAGATAGGCCTTTAGTTCAACGCGGGAATTTTCAATTTGAGGAATAAGGGGCTTGCGGGCTTTTAGAAGGGCAGCCTTCGTTTTTTCATTCAAAAATTTTACGTCGTATTGGTCAACTTGATCGGCTAGGCGCCCGCCGATTTCCAAGACCTTGGCAAGGAGCCTGGAGTTCTGGTAGGCCTCCACTTCCTTATCTGAGAGGCTCCGCCTTTGTATTTGGCTGAGCAAGGCTTTGAGTCTGAGCGGAATGGTGTCTCGCATAGCTTCTTGATTGAGGGAGAGAGCCTCTCCCTCAAGGCGGGCAAAACCGATGCGACAGAGGCCCCGTTCTTCAGTAAGCTGTGCGAGCGGGTTTGACTGAGTTGTAGCCTGGGCAGTGACAAGGCCTAAAAAAAGAACTGCAACCAGGCTCTTTGCGCCCATGGCTAGCCCGTCCGTAGAAGCTTAAAGAGACCCTTAACGTCCGCGATGCTGAAGGGAAGGGGCAGGAAATCATCGATAAAACCCGAGGAAATCGCGTGGCGTAAGTCGCTTCGGCTGTCTAAATCCGCTATCCCAATGCGCAGAATGTGGGGATTCAGGGTTTTTGCCGCTTCTGAGAGAGCGGCTAAGCGTGGGGAGGTGGCGGAAAGGAATATCAAGGGAAGTTCGGACAAGTCCGAGGACTTAAGCAGTCCCAAAGCCTGGTCGCAATCGGCTTGAATAGACTCCCAGCCTAAGTCAGTCAGGCAACGTTCAAGTTCGAGCTTGAGATCCTTTTCATCCGCGGCAAGCAAGGCTCGGTTCATAGCTTAATCCCTCCGCTCCCAACTTTGTTTGAGAAATCCCTCAATGAAGACATCGATATCCCCGTCCATGACGGCTTGTATATTCCCGACCTCAACCTTCGTGCGGTGGTCTTTTACCATAGTATAGGGCTGAAAGACATAGGATCTGATCTGATTACCCCAAGAGATGTCTTTTTTCTCTTGGGCGAACTTCTCATTATCCTTTTCCTTCTCGGCCTTAAGGTGCTCATAGAGCCGGGCTCGCAAGATGCTCATGGCCGTGGCTCGGTTTTTCATTTGACTGCGCTCGGATTGGCAGGCAACCACGATGCCGGTGGGCAAGTGGGTGAGCCGTACCGCGCTATCTGTTTTGTTCACGTGTTGACCTCCGGCGCCGCCGGAGCGGTAGGTGTCAACCCGCAAATCCTCGCTGCGTATGTCAACTTCAACCGAATCGTCAAGGACGGGGAAGGCGTACACCGAGGCAAAGGACGTGTGCCTGCGAGCATTGGCGTCGAAGGGGGATATCCTCACCAGGCGATGTATCCCCGCTTCGACCTTAAGATAGCCGTAGGCGTAGTCTCCGTCGATCTGGAGGGTCACCGATTTGATGCCGCCCTCCGATTCCAGAATATCGGCAAGCTCAATCTTGAAGCCCTTTCGCTCCGCCCAACGGCTGTACATGCGATAAAGCATATTTGCCCAGTCACAGGCCTCCGTGCCGCCTGCTCCTGCGTGAATGTTCAGGAAGGCCCCATTTTTATCTACCTCGCCGGAGAGGAGCTCCATGATGCGAAGTTTTTCGTAGCGCTCGGCGATAGAGCCATAGCTGGAGATGATGTCCTTGTCCATGCCCGAATCGCCCTCTTCTTTGGCAAGGCCGTAGATTTCATTGAGGGCTTCGACATCGTTTTTAAGGGATTCCCAGGGATCTAGGCGGGAACGAAGGTTGCGTAGCTCACCGATAACCTTCTCAGCATAGCTATTGTTGGACCAGAAATTCTCTTGGGAGGATTCCTCCTCCTTTTCCACGATTCTCTTTCTTAAGGAATCAGGGTCAAAGACGCCCCCAGGTCTCAAGAATGCCCTTTTTAAGGGTTTCGATCTTCTGGCCGTATTCCTCTAGCATGCAGGGCTCCTGGTTGAAATTTTAGGTTTGAACGGGCGGTCTGACAATGATGCGGCGCCACTTGTTCTGCTTAAGCACCGTGAGAACGAGGGTTTCCTCTATGGGATATTGGTACATACGGATGGTGTCGTAATAGTCCGTGACCTTGTCGATATCCCGCTTGAGCTTGGCAAGTTGTAGCTCGGAAAGGGTGCTGCACTCGAAGCAACCGCGTTGAACCTTTTCAAAGCCGTATTGAGGCAGAAGGTTGTAGAGTTCGGTGCGTGAGTCATCAGAGCCCATGTCGCACACGATAGAGACGAACATAGCTCATACTATATAAAAGCGAATGATCTGTAAATACCCTCTGGATTCAAGCCCTACTAGCCGATTATTATAAGTGTATGCGCAGTTGGATCTGTATCGCCTCCATCCTCCTCCTCACCTTGGGCCTCTTTGGGCAGGAAATAGAAGTTCAAACCCGGGATTATAGCGCGGAAGAGGGGATTTTTGCCCCCTATGTGTCCCGAATCAGGATTGGGCAGCGGGGGCCTGTCGTTGTGCTTACCTGGGAGGATTCCGAGGATTCTAGCGGTAAGGCCCTTGTGTACCGGCTAAGCGAGCCCATCACCAAGGAAAGTTTTAGCCGTTCCGTCGTCGTTGGAAGCCTGGATTCCTCCCTTGGGAAATTTGAGGATAGCCCGGAAAAACCGGGTGAATATTACTACGCAGTTCTCCTTATCAACCCTTCTGGCAATCCCTATGAAATCTTCGTTCCCTTTAAAAACACCACCGCCGTGGGCATTGAGCCGGATATTCCGCTTAAAAGCGCTCAGACAGCTTCGGAAGAGACGAAGATAAGTCAAGTAAACTCGATATCGGCGCGGGTAGACGCGGACGCCGTAGTTATCCGGCTCTCCGTTCCCCAGGTTGGGCATCGGCTTATCCTCTATCGCGGCGCAGAGCCCATCCTCGATTCAGCCGGGATTTTAGGGGCTTCCATCGTCACGATCTTTGAAGACAGCATCCAGGAACTCAA
This sequence comes from Treponematales bacterium, assembly GCA_041739325.1. Classification (GTDB taxonomy): domain Bacteria; phylum Spirochaetota; class Spirochaetia; order Treponematales; family JBGSOB01; genus JBGSOB01. The sequence continues at coordinate 25,626 of JBGSOB010000186.1, read as the reverse complement.
GGACTATCCCGTTCCGGGCATTGATTATTACTACGCCATCATCGATGAAGTCCAATTACGGGGCGGAAGCGTCAAACTCAGCCCCGGTGAAAACACGACGGCGCAGCCAGTGAAGATTGCGGCCGGAACCTACCGCATCGGCCTGCCCGATGTCTCGCCCCTCTCCCGAACCCTCCCCCTCCCCTACCTTGTCCTGTCCTCATCCATCGGTTCAGGAGAGCGCATGGGCAGCCCCATACGCATTGGGGAAAGCGCGCTAATCGGAACGGAAACGGAAAAGGCAATCGACAGAATTTTGGGAGGCTTGGCTGTTCAGGAAGAATTCCTCCCTTTACCGACAGTCCTGGATCAAGAGCTCAAGGATCCGGTTTCTGGAGAAGACTACACCCTCATTATGATCGTTCGAGAAACGATACAAACCCAGAAGTGGAAGGAAGCCATCGCCCAGATTGAGAAATTCCTTTCCCTTCATAGGAGCCCGGAAACGGAGGTTCGCTCACGCTTTTACCTGGGCCAAGCCTATGCCATGACGGGAATGTATCGCAACGCTCTCTTTTCCTTCCTTATCGCCCAAGACGATTACTATGCCCAGGCAAAGCCCTGGATTGAGTTCTGTCTTAAAGCCCTGCGCAAATAGCCCTAGTTTGTAACAAGGGCTATTTCTCAAATCCTTTGTCTACCATCCAAAAGAATAGACGGTTTTTCTCTGATAGCTCATGCCCGGCCTGAGTATCGTTTGAGGAAATTCTGGCCGGTTGGGGGCATCGGGGAAATCCTGGGTTTCTAAACACATACCCGATAAGGACGGGTAAGCATGGCCATTTTTGGCGCGGCGCGGGCCTAGATACGCCCCTGAGTAGAGCTGAACGCCCGGCTGATCCGTGGCTACCTTCAAACTGCGGCCGCTCTCTGGATCCTCAAGCCGGGCAAATTCAAGAAACTCCCCTTCCCGCTTATCTATAACCATGCAATGGTCATAGCTTACGGGTAGCTTCATGATTTCACTTCCCACTCGTTTGGGTTTGAGAAAATCCAAGGGGGAGTCTGCGACATCAAGGAGGCGCCCGCTCGGCAGGGTGCTTTCATCAATCTCAAGATAGCGCGATGCTTTAAGGCTTAAAATATGGTCGAGGATAAGGCCTGAACCCTCACCGGAGAGATTGAAGTAGGCGTGATTCGTCATGTTGATGGGGCTGGGGGCCTCAGTCTGGGCTTCATACTCAATGAGAAGCTCATGGCCTTCTTTAAGGTGGTAGCTGACACTGACCCGCATTGAGCCGGGAAATCCGCAATCCCCATCCGGGCTACTCAAGCTAAACATGATTCCGTCGTCCAGGATTTGCGAATGCCATATGCGCTTATCCCAGGACATTCTTCCGCCATGAAGGCAGTGCTGGCCATTATTCTTGTCTAGCTCGTATCTTTTGCCATCAATGCTGAAGCCGGCCCCGCCGATGCGGTTTGCGTAACGGCCCACCGTGGCGCCGAAGTAATGGTAACTACGCTCATATTCCTGGCAGGTGGAAAAGCCTAGGAGGAGGTCGGCTTTTTCTCCGCTTTTTGAGGGGCAGATGGCGGAAACCCAGCTTGCGCCAAAATCTGTGAGCGCAACAGAAAAATCCCCATCAGTCAAGGTAAAGAGCCTCGATTCTATTCCTGTGGAGCTTGCTCCAAAAACCCTCTCCTCAATGTGCATCATTCCCCCTTTTTCCTAATCGGTTCTTTAAGCCGTAATATCGGCAGGCAAAGAATTCGGCAAGGCCCGTAGCCGTTGACCAGGCGCGGCCCATGGGGAAGCGCCTGAATTGGTTGCCAATAATGTAGCGCGGTCTTGTTGTCCGCGCCGCGATCAGCTTTCGCACTAAACGGGCCGTTTTTATGGGATCTAAACCACGCCGTTCATCTATCTTCTTTTTATCCAAGGCAGCGCTGCCATAGGCGTTGTAGGGACTGGCGGCTGTCCAGGCGGCAACCATGCGTCGGCTGGCGGTAAAGCCTGTTCTGATATCAATGGGAGAAATGACGCAGGCGTCAACCCCAAAGGGTTTGAGTTCCATGCGCATTGAAAGGCTGAATGCCTCCGTGGCGGCCTTGGCTGCCGCGAAGGCCGGATGAAAAGGCATCCCGTAGCGGCTTTCCAATGCGCCAAAACTAATGATGCGTCCATAGCCTTGGGAGCGCATAACCGGGAGACAGGCGCGCACAAGTCGAACGGTTCCAAGAAAATCGGTTTCCATCTGCTCCCGATAGTCCGCGATAGAGGAGTCTTCCGCCGAGCCGGCTAAGCAAACGCCGGCGCAACAGACGAGGGCATTGATTCTACCCTCTTTGTCCAAAAGCTCCTGCACCGCCCGTCGTACCGAATCCTCATCAGTCACGTCCATTTTGACAAGGGAGAAAAATTCATCGGCGTTGCGTTCATAGATTTCCGGATCGCGGACGGCGCCGTAAACCCGGTAGCCTTTTTTTGCCAGAAAAGTGGCGCAGGCGTTACCGATGCCGCTTGAGGCGCCCGAAATCAAGACGACGGGCATCCGTTTTGTCATAGCTTGGGCCCTTATATCTTGTCCGCCATACCGGCGGCGCTCAGGATGGAATCGACAATTTCTTCCGGGCTCATCTTTTCCACGTCGAGGATGAGGTCGGCAAAAGCGTAGTCGTCGTTGTCAATGCCGTATAGTTTAAGGTAGCGCTCATGATCCATCGAGTCCCGGCCGGAAGTGAAGTCGAGCAGGGTTTGGAGATCACCCCCTTCGCGCTTATGCACCCGCTGAGCGCGGACTTGCAAGCCGGCTTTCAAGTAAACGGTGAAGGCTTTGCCGCGAAGAAGCCAGATAGCCAAGCGCGATCCTATGACGCAATCACCTTCCAGGGCAAGCCGCACCTGGGTGTCGTCAAGCTGGCGGTCGTAGCGGGAATCCTCTTTTGCCATTTCAAGCAGTTGGGGAAAGGGAATGTTCATTTCCGCCGCCATGGTATGGAAGGTATAATTCACCAGGCGATAGCCCAGTTTATTTGCGAGGTAGCGGGAGGCGGTTGTGTTGCCGCAACCGGATTTGCCCGAAATGGCTATGATCATCTTCTACCTCACTCGATATTCCGGGCTTGTTCCCGGATATTCTCTACGGCTTCTTTCATAAGCACAACCTGCCGACCCACCTCGGTAAGTTGATTTTTGCTGCCGATGGTGTTTACCTCGCGGTTGATTTCTTGGCAGATAAAATCTATGCGCTTACCCGGTTCGCCCTCCCCGGCTATGGCGCTTTCAAGCGCGTCGAGATGGGAAGCCAAGCGGGTCAGCTCTTCGTTGATAGTCAAACGGGTAAGGGCTACCGCGGTTTCCTGAAGAATCCGGTTTTCGTCTACCGGGTCGCCTAAGGTTTCTTGAAAACGCTTTTTCAGGTTGTCCCTGATAGCGGCTTCCATTTCCGGTGCTTTAAGGTTTATGAGACGCAGGCCTTCGCGGATAGTGGCAATCTGCGCGCGCATGTCCGATTCCAAATTTTTGCCCTCGCGCAGGCGCTCAGCGTCAAAGCGGCTAAAGAGCTCATCAAGGGCAGGGCCTAACTCCTCCCAGAGCTTATCCGACTCGATGTCGCGTTCCATGCTGAGAATGCCTTCCATGCGTAAGAGATCCGAAAGAGCGATTTCACCGCTGGGGCTAATCATGTGGGCAAGCTCACGCAGGGCCTCTATTCCCGCCGCAGCCGCCATTTTATCAACCACCACGCGCACTGGAATCTTGAGCTCGCGAACCCGCAAAGAAAGCTCAAGCTTGCCGCGGCGTGCGCGGCTTTGGGCCAAGGCTCGTAAACGGGGTTCGAGGGCGGAAAGGTATCCGGGGGCTTGGATAAAGACCTCAAGATAGCGGTTATTGTATGCCTTGAGTTCAAGGGAAAAACGCAGGGCCGGAGTTTCGAATTCACCGTTGGCGTAGCCGGTCATGCTCTTCATTGGCCTACCTTCTTTTCCGCAAGTCTCTTGATGAGTATGGGGCCCAGCTTCCAATTGTCGCCGGCGCCCATAGTAATAAAAAGATCCTTAGGTTTGAGAGTATCCGCTAAGTAATCCACGGCCCCCTCCGGTTCCTCGAAATAGCTAACCCGTGGGGATACCTGCTTACAGAGACGGAAGAGGCTCTCTCCGCTTATTGAGGTGTCCGCTTCTTCCCTGGCGGAGGGATAGATTTTATGGAGGATGAGCTCATCTGCCGCAGTGAAGCAGGAGGCGAACTCGGAAAGCAAGGCCTTTGTGCGCGAATAGGTATGCGGCATAAAATCTACCACGAGCCGCCTACCAGGATGGAATTCCTTAAGACCCTCGAGGGTACGCGCTATTGCGGTGGGATGGTGGGCGTAGTCGTCCATGATGAGTACAGAGCCGGATTCACCGATGATCTCGGCGCGGCGCTTGGAGCCTGAGAAGTTTTTAAGGCCCTCGGCCAGGGCATCGATATCGGAATTCGCAAGCTGCGATACGTCGTTTAAGCCGCGCTCTACAAGGAGTATTTCACAGGCCAGGGTAAGGGCGGCGCAGGCATCCAAGGCAATATGACGGCCTGGAATACGCAGTGAAAAATCACGGGAAAAACCGGCCAAACGTAAAAAAGCCTCGCCGTTTCCCAAGCGATACTCATTCAAACGGAAGGGCCCCTGGGCGCTAAGGCCATAGGGGATTAGGAGAATATCTGGGCGCTCCTGTTTAATCTGCGTTGCGGCGCGGAGGGCCCCGGGGTCGTCGGCGCAGAAGATGAGGCTGCCGCCGGAGCGCAGATTTCTTCCGTACTCGACGAAGGCGGATAGGATATCCTCAAAGCCCGAGAAGTAATCCTGATGGTCGCATTCGATGGATGTGAGGACGATGCGGCTGGGGCTGAAGGAGAGAAAGTGCCGCTGGTATTCGCAGGTTTCCGCCACAAAATAGCGATCCCCCATGACCAAGGTTGAGCGGCCCCCGAAATTTGAGACTGCCGATCCGGCAAGCACCGTGGCCGGAAGACCAGCTTGCTTAAGGAGGCTGCCGGAAATCGCCGTGGTGGTTGTTTTGCCATGTACCCCGGAAATACCGCTTGAATCGTATTTTCGGGAGAGATCGCCGAGGGCCTGAGTGTAGAGAAGTAGGGGAATGCCGCGCCGCTCTGCTTCCATAAGTTCGGGGTTCGTGGTGCGTTTGTAGGCCGCCGAATGGATAACGCAGGCGATGTCCGCGTCTATATGCGAGGCCTCAAAACCAATCAAGGGACGTAATCCGAGGCTCTCCAAAATGGTATCGGTGTAAAAATGTTCGGCTACGTCCGAGCCCGAGACATGGGCTCCTGCGGCGCAAAGTATTTCCGCCAAGGCGCACATGCCCGTTCCCTTGATACCCACGAGGTGGAGCCGGCTACCGGCGAGCGTATCCGGTAAGCGCGGACTGTTGATGCTACTCACGGTTTCCTTCCTTTCTATGGATGGCTGGCCGATTCGGCGCGGCGTGGGGAGAGGCTTAAGCTGAGGCCGGTCTCAAAGCGTTCCGTTGGGGCCAAATTGAGGGGCCAAGAAAAATCAAAGCGACAGCCGGCGACGCTAGACCCGGACTCATGGTGGTCGGCTATGGCGCTTAGCATAAGGAGTGTCGGTTTCAAGGGAGCGATCTCATAATGGACCTTGCCCCGTTCGTCCACGACGGAAATACCCTGTGATTCGGGAAACCTTTGATTGCCTATCTCGATAGGCAGGGATTCACTGCTGCCCTCTTTAGGGTTGAGCTTGCAGCTACAAACTTCTTTGACCATGGTGGAGAGTTGGGAAATGGAATGGTAATGCCCATGAATGGGCTCGGTTCCGATGTTGGTGAGGGCTATCTGTACTAGGCAGGCGTTTTTTTTGAAGTTATAGCGCTTCTCCACCCGTAGGGCGCGCCCGGCGGCGCCAAAGGACACTAGGCCCTCATAAGAAAAAAGGATGTCGCTGTGACTGCGGTTTTTATTTTCAAGGCTATACAGGCCTTCTATCGGGCTTATTCTTTCTCGCTCCAAGCCGGAAACCCCATCCCTGAAAATACCTTCACGCCGAGCCCCGCATTCGGGTAGGTTTAAGAGGTTCCAGTAGAGTGAGAGTATGTCCAACTCGGTAATCAACGCACCCTCACGATGGATAAAGGCGCTGTAGTCCGTGCCCTGGTAGATGAATTCGTCATGTCCGTCAAAATCGATATCACTTTGGATGATGGAGGCCAGACGCGGCCCCTTATCCCGGGATATACGCTCGGCCTCCATGAGGGATCTGTAGGCGGAAGCCATCATGCGCCGGCTAGAGCGCGCTTGATCACCGGAGAGGCCGTAGAGCATACCGTCTTGAGCCTTCCAAATCTCTTCCCTGGCGTTTTTTTTTCGCGCCTTATCGCCTCGCAGTTGGTTAACCAGGGTTCCGGCAAAATGCATTCGGGCGTATAGGTTGGCTATCTTCGAGGAGCTGATGATCCCCTCGCGTAAGGCCGTGGAGGGAAAATAGGCGCGTTTGAGTTTCTTCTGTGTTTTAAGAAAGCGACTGGGGCTGATAAAGTCACATTCACCCGACATCTCTTGAAAACGGTCAAAGAGGGGGCGCAAATAGTCGTCAAGATTCTCGTCCGGACCGATATCGACCACAGATCCACCGGGGAGGAGAAGACAGACGAGGATATTCTCCGGACGCAACCTTTTTTCTAAGTCGGTAAAGAATTGGTCCAGCTCTCGCGGAAGCCCGTTCTGATATGTTTTTAACAGAGGGAGGACGGCTATCGTGCGGCCTTGATCCTCGGTAATACAGGGCATATCGCCGGAAAGTCCGGACTGGATAAAGGCGGTATCCGGTAAAAAAGTGTAATCCATCCCGGCCGTTTGCAGGGTTGAGGCCAATTGCTGTTCCCAGGCGAAATCCGATAAGACGCAGCCACGGGGTCGTTTGCCCAAGCAACGGCGGATTTCCGTGGTGAGTAACTCAATTTGGCCGATTCTGTCCGATAGGTTTATCAAGGGAAGATAGGGCTGGGCATATCCGCCGCCTAAGAGCTCTACCTGCTTTCTATCCGCCATTTCCTTTAAGAGGCTTAAGTATTCCGGATGGCTGGATTCTATTCTCTGCAAGAGGGGGCCAGAGAGATGAATGCAAGCGCCGATGCGCGGATACTCGTAGAGCCTTGAAAGAAATGGCTTGAGTCTTTGTTGATAATAGTGCTCGAATTCTTGATCGGATGATCCCGGAACGCAATGATTGCTTGTCCCGATGATCAAGCTTCTTTTCTTCATGGATTGAGAATTATACCCCAAGCTTTGCGTTCTGGAAAGGGACAGAAGCGACCTATCCGATCAAATTTCGCAAGAAGAGCCGGTCAAAGGCCATGAAGGCCATCGAGATCAGGCCTAGGTTTATGAGGATGATTGGGCTTCCGCGGAAGGCTTGAGGTAGCGGAGAAAGCGCAAGCCTTTCCATGATCTTCCTGTGCATAAGGTTAGCGGCAAGGTAGCCTAATACGGCGGCAAGGCTGGCGAGGGCAGACGTTATGAGTCCCAAACGTGACTGGCTTAAAAGAATGGCTATTCCGAAGGCGATACCGGAATTCTCAACTCGCCTGATTTCAAAGACGAGGGCCTGGCTGATTTTCCCCTTCCCTTTTCGGCAAAGAATCTCTAAGAGGTAGATGAGGGCGAAAAAGAAGATGCAAAAGAGGGGAAGGAAGAGTGAGGGAATGGCGAGGAAGCGGGCGAATACCCCCAATGCCCAGGCTCCAAGGCTACCTAGCAGGCTCACGCAGGCGAGAATAGCCAGGCCAAGCCAGGAAAAGCGGCTTCCAGACGTTTGTTCGGGCTCAGGTATGCCCAGTAAGCGAGAGAAGAGTACGTTTTGTATGAGGACGAATTGGAAGATAACCCCAAAAAAGCTCATGATCGAGCCTCCGGCTTTGCCCGCTTAGCCATGATAAGGCGTAAGACAAGGGCGATATATCCGGCTAGCAAGCAGGCTCCGGCTGAATGAAGAAAGATGTCGGATGAGAAGGATGAAAGAATGGGAATGCTCAACACAAGGCTAGCCTTCCCGAATCCGGGAAGACTGAGGCTGCCATTAGAAAGAATTTCCCGAAGCAGGCCAAAGACGATGATGGCCACCGCGGAAAAGGATGGCAGGGCAAGGCTGCGTATATCGAAATGGATGCCCTTGTCGAGGGATGTTTTCCAACTGGCTATGCGGTCCCGCATAATCCCTGAAATCAAAAAAAGCGGAAGGATGGGCCTGAGATCCAACTCTTGGGCTTGGTCGGAGAAAATAAGCGCCCACTCAAACACGGCGATCAGCACCCCAGCCATAAAAAGAATGCTCAGCCTCCACGGACGAGGAGAAAGGAGATGGCTCGAACCTGAGGATATGGCGTGGAGTACAAGGAAAAGGGGAATGAGTATGATGGCCAAAAAACAGGCGGAGGCGAGACTCTTCACCCCTGGCAACAGGGGAAGGATGCCCGTAATGATGACAACCCCGGCGGAAAGATCGCTTAAATCTTTTTTCAGCTTCACGGTTGCGAACCTCCCTTGGTACTCATGATTATCTGGCCAACGCGACGGATAGTCATTCCTATTTCATAGAGTTCGGTGGGGAGAAGTGTATTTGATCCCACGGGTTGGTAGTTCAATTCCATAAAGGCCTTCCATTCGGGCTGGCCATTGAAGTAGCGAAAAACTTCATCCGAAGGCCAAGCATCAGTGTCCATTGGTGGAAAGCCACAGCTGAGAGGAAGGGCAGACTTGAAAACCCCATCCTTGGAATAATGAGCTAAACATTGGATACGCCGAGAATCGCTTAAGCATTCTATTTTTGCTATATAAGAGATGGCGTTTGATTCTTTAAGCGAGTAGGCGCGAAGAATCTGGGCTGATTCAAGAGGCCGTATTCGCGTCAAGCTGCCCTTAAGGCCCAATTCCTTCAAGAGCTGAGCGCTTTGGCGTAGGTCCCGCTCAACGGCGGCGCCTTCAAAAAGTATTCCTGTTGAAACCGAAATACCCATGCCCACGAGAACGAAAAGTGATAGGACTATCCAAAAGGTGAGTTTTTCAGAATTCATCAGCTAAGCCCCTGTTTTCGGCGCAGGGAGATGGGTAGCGAATCAATCAAGGGAACGAGTGTATTCATGATAATGACGGAAAACGCCGCTCCCTCCGCCCTAGATCCAAAGGAACGGAAAAGGAAGATCAAACAGCCTATCCCCAGGCCATAGAGGCAACGCCCCAGACTCGACATCGGCGATGTTACCGGATCTGTCGAGGAGAAAAAGGCTATGAAGACAACCGAGCCAGAGCAGAGAGCAAAGAGGATATCCCCTCGGAAGAGGAGGCCAGAACTTGAAAGACCACCAAAGGACCAGGTTAAAAGGGCAAAGCTAGCGAGAATGGAGCTGGGGATTTCCCAGCGGATTATCCGGCGTGAAATGAGGAAAACCGTACATAAAAGAAGGAGGAACGTTGATACTTCCCCTATCGCTCCGGGGTGGTTTCCGACAAAAAGATCGATATATCCCCCGGGCAGGGCGGCGCCAAGTGGATGGAAGATATACTCATTAAGGCTAGTGGTAAGGGATGTATCAAAACCGGTGACGGCATAAGCATCCGGGTGAAAGCCTCCGATCTCCGGATGGTTCAAGGCAGCTAGCAAGGGGGTTGAGCCTGAAAGCCCGTCTATACCACTGACGGTTTTGGGAAGGGGCCAGGAGGAAAGGAAGCGTGACCACCCAAGGTAGGCAAAGGCCGTTCCCGCCATGGCCGGATTCATCCAGTTTGAACCAAGACCGCCGAATGACCATTTGACAACAAGTATGGCAAAGAGGCTCGCAAAGGCGGGAATGAAGAGGGGAGCGGAGGAAGGCAGGGACAGCCCGATGATCAAGCCGGTAAGGATGCTCGTTCCGTCCCCGATGCTGATTTTCTTTGTTAAAAGGGAAACTAGCAGTTCCCCGATGACGGCGCAGCCAATGGAAACGGTCAATACAAGAAGGGCTGGAAGGCCAAAGGAGAAGATACCCCAAAGCGCGGACGGAAGAAGGGCTGCGATGATCCACGAGATCATTACCCGTTGAGACTGGGCTGCGTAGATATGGGGCGCCACCAGAGCTTGAGCCGGATGCGCTTTCATAAAGACTCTCCATCCTTCCGGGCTTTGGCCAGGAACTTTGAGAATGTGTCTACCAGGGAAACCCTTGATGGACAGATATAACCACAGGCGCCGCAGAGGCTGCAGCGAGCTATGCCGGCCGCCTCTGCCTCTTCGAGGCGCTCGGCGCGGAGAAGGCGGAAGACAAGCTCTGGATTAAGGCCTTCGGGACAGGTCTCCACACAACGGGCGCAGCGTATGCAGGAGGATCCGCGTGAAGCCCGTATCTCCGCCTCGGTGAGCGCGAGAATCGAGCGCATCCCCTTCATGACGGGGATATCAAGATCTTCTACCGCGTGCCCGGTGAGTGGGCCGTTAATGACGATTCGAGCGGGGAGGCCCTTAAAACCGCCGCATTCCTCAATAAGATCCCCTATCCGCATTCCAACTCGCACCTTGAGGGTGCTTGGATGTTTGACGGCATCTCCGCCCACATGGACTGTTCTTTCCATGAAGGGCTTATTGAGCGCAATCGCTTCATACATCGCATACAGGGTGGATATATTGAATATCGGGGCTTTGCGTATCTCAGCCGCCGGGCATATCTTTGCCGGAATGCTCATTGCGGCTGTCCGCAATTGGGAGGAAAAGCCTTGGGGATAGATAGGTTCGGTCGCAATAAAGGAAATTTTCAGCTTTGCCTCTTCCACTACCTTGAAGAATCCACTGAGTGATTGCGCGTGAATACTTGAATAGATAAAGATGGCTCTTTGCGCGCCGGTTGTTTTCAGCGCGATCTCAATACCACTGCAGATCTGCTCCGGCCGTAGGCAGATTACCGCCAACTCGGTTCTGTCGAAGGGCTCGACATCTACCGCGTTGATGATAATAGCCTGAGCGGCGGATTTTCTGGCTGAGGCAAAGACGGGATGGAGGGCAATAGGCTTTCTTTCCAGGCCAATTACCCCCTTTTCACTGAGAACATGGTCAAGCTCACCGGCTGAGAGGCTTTTCCAGGGATACAATTCTTGCTTTCTTCCCAATCTGCTGAAGGAGCCGCTTAAATCTATGACGACGGCTTCGCTTTCCAAGCCGCCAGGTAGGATTATTTTGCGGATTTCCCTCACCTCGCCTGGTATGGGTGAGTGGACATTGGCGCCCTTCGCGTTATCCGAGCGCCCGATAATTTGGCATTCCTCCACCCGCTGACCCTGGTAGACGAGACATCGGACCTCAGCCTCCGGGCATTCATTTAGGGGGACGATGGCGCTAGGGGGGATAAAGGCATTCTGTATGGTATGGATATGCTCATACGCATCTCTTTCGGGAAAGCAAATACCACCTTTCCCGAAGCTTACCTTAGACTTGACCAACATTTATCCTCGTGCGGCACTGAGTATACCTGCCTCTGGGCAGGTTTGATTCTTAATCTTCGTTCCCCTCCTCACTCCCAAGAGGAGAAAGAGAATCGATCCGATGCCAAGGGAGCTTAAGGCAAACCCTATTCCTGCTTCCGTAGCCGAGCCCCTGGCTTCCCATGTCCCTTTTGCAATAAGGGCATTATCACCGGATGCCTTGAGCACCAACTCTATACCAATCTCAGCTCCCTGAACCTTGGCGAGAGGCCTTTGACGCGAGCGCGACTGTGCAAGACTCCCATCATCACGTTGAAGGTAATCGGTGAAATCCCGAGCATCTTGACTGCGAAGATCTCGATACGGCAGACCTGCTTGTTCACGGAGATGCTCTTCAAAATCCGCGTAATTGGGTAAGCGGGGCGCTTCTGTATCTTCCCTAGTATAGCCTTGGGGATGGGGGAAGCTCAATAGGCTTGAGCTTCCTCCCTGTAGGCTCGAAGGCATAAAAAATCGGATAAGGAGAAGCGCAAGGCAGGAACTTAACAAAAAAACGGCCAGGCCTGAACCGTCAAACGCAGGTGCATAGCTTGAGGGGCGCAGGGCGATGGGGGTAAAAAGGCGATGTCGGGTTCCATGCAAGCGAAGCCTTTCTCTCAAGATGAGGGACAGAAGGAAGCCAGAGGAAGAAGCAAAAACGAGGAGAATGCTCAATAAAGGAAGGAGGAAGAAGGCGGGAATGCTGAGAATGCTGAGGAGGAGGATGCTGCGTCCGCGCCCTCCCTGGAGGAAGATAAGAGGAATCGACTTTACTATGTGTGATTTATCATACGGATAGCGGATATATGCGCGAAAAATGAGGATAAAAAGAAAAAGGAGGGGCAGACTGGCCGCAATAAAAGAGAGGGAATCTGAAAAAAAAACAGGGTAAAAGGAGATGCTCAGAATAAGTATGGAGCGCTCCCGTTGTGGTAGTATGAAAAAGAGGGACAGAATAAGCATGAGGAAAAGGATGCTCCCCCTCAGATAAGAGCCGCGTAGTCCCCTTTCCAGAAGTTCCCAGCGAGCGTCCGCAGGCAGTGAGCGAGCGAGGGACTTCTCTAAACCGAGGCTCGATCTTTCCTCATTTAGGAGATAATAGAGATCATAGGAAAGACCGCCTTTGCTCGCGCTAAAAAGACCCTCGAGGCCCCTTAGGTAAAAGGTCCAGCGAGGGTCAGCATCTACGAGCCTGTTCGATATGTCTTTGAGCCCGATTTCTTCAAGTTCGTCAAAAAGGGAGATTTCGACCTCTTGACTGCCCCTACTGGCAACATGAGCGATGCCGGCCTTTTGCAGACAGTCGCGCACCTTTATTTCATCCAGGTTTGAATCCACGGCAAGAAGGCGGGCGCCTTTCCAGGGTCTGGCGCTTCCTGTGGCAGGAAGGGTGAGAGGAGTAAATAAAGAAAGAAGAAGCCCCATTCCGAGAAGGCCGATACAGGCCCAGAGCGTCTTCCCGGCGGGCATGATGTTAGAGGAGGGTAAAGGCTAAGGCGATAAATAAACCGAGGAGGATACCCATAAGGACTTCGGTTGGGGTGTGGCCGTTTACCTCTTTGACAGAACTAAAAGGTATATGCTGTTTTTCGCTCAATTCCTTTCCAAGTAGATTGAGGGTTCGGGCAATAAGACCTGCGGAACGACGCACGCCCATAGCGTCACGGATGACAACGAGGCAGAAGAAGAGGGAAAGGATAAAGACGCTGGAGGAAAGCCCCTCCACGATACCAATTGAGGTGGCGATGCTCACCGTGAGGGCGGAATGACTGGAGGGCATACCCCCTGTCTTCCATAGAAGGGTTGCAAAAACCTCGCGTAAGGACTGGGCCTTTGTCCGAAAGAGGGATATAACCGCTTTTATGAATTGGGTTATAAAAAGGCTAGCGAAGGCCGAGAGAAAGATCGGATTAGTGAAAAGTGCCATAAACTCAAGGCCTCGTTTGTCGATTTCGCGCATTGCATGAATTCTTAATAAATTAGCAGTTTTGTCAAGCGGCCCGTGAATTGCTTGACCGGGGGGCCGGAGGGGGCCTATAGTGACTCGGAGGTTCATGCCGTGACCGAGCGCCTTTTCACAGCCGGCCCGAACGACGCCGGAAAGCGCATCGATCGGGTACTTCGAAAGCTCTTTCCCCAGGAAAATCTCTCAATACTCTATAAAGCCCTCAGAAAGGGCGATATTAGCCTCAATGGAAAGAAGGCCCAGCTTGAAACGCGGATAGCCGAAGGGGATTCACTCTTAGTTCGCGGGCGATTGGCCGCTCCGCATGAAAAGCCTAGACTTATGCCAGGGCTTCAGGAATCGCCTCAGCTCCCTTCTCAGGATCTATCCTCCCATATCCTCCATGAAAGCCAGGATATTCTTATTCTCAACAAACCGATAGGTATCACGAGCCAGGGCCCTGGGGGGCTGGACGATGAAGTGAAAGCCTATCTCGCCGGCCGCCTCAGCGAAAGCCTTGCCTTTGCCCCGGGGCCGCTGCATCGCCTAGACCGCAACACATCCGGGGTCCTCTGTTTTTCTAAATCCATTACCGGCGCTCGCGAGGGCTGCGAGGCATTTAGGGATAGAAGCATAAAAAAAATATACCTGGCTATTCTTGATGGGGCGGTATTGCTATCCCAGCAGTGGATAGACAGCTTGGCCCGTTTAAAAAACGAACATCGGACCATCAGGTCTGAGGATAAAGGCCAAAAAGCGGTGAGTCTTGTCATTCCCTTGGCGAAGGTTCCAGGCCACAGTCTGTGCCTTTTTTCTATTGAGACGGGAAGGACCCATCAGATTCGGGTTCAAGCATCCCTTCATGGCCACCCTCTCAGCGGCGACAAAAAGTACGGGAGTAGGACTCCATGGAAATTCTATCTGCTGCATTGTTTGGCCCTTGCCTTCCCCCCCCAGCTTGGCCTTCCCAGGGTAGTAAGGGCCTCGCTTCCACAGGAATCCGCGGAGCGTTTACGGGAAAGCTTTGGGGAAGAAGCCGCGGGCCTCGTTGACGAAGCCCTTGCGCGGATCTTCCAGGGCGCTTATTGAATGGGGTTGAACTGCTCGCAGCTATCATGCCCGAAACGGGGTTGATGGTAGAAACGGCAGTTTGCTTTTTCGTTATCGTCGGCCTTGATCTTTTTTTCCGAGTGATACACGGTTCGCACGCCGTCCCAATTCAAACAGGCATAGCAACGCTTCGCGTTCATCGGGCGTAGGTCTCGCATGAGCCTCTCCTTGCAAACTTTTCTTTCGATACGCACTTTCCATGAAAGAGCATACCCTCTTTTCAATATTTCGGAAATATACCGGTAAAAAAAAATATAAAAATATTTAAAACCGGGAATATACCTGATTAGAATGCCTTAGGACAAGGTTTTGGATTAGCGACAGGCTGATGTATTAGCGGTTACGCATCATGTCGATAAAGGCGCGGCCGATAATTGGGTCGAATTGACTGCTGATTCCCCCCTCTATCTCCACTAAGGCGGCATCTACCGACATAGCCGCGCGGTAGGGCCTGTCGGATGTCATGGCGTCATAGGCGTCTGCAACGGAGATGATCCTCGCCAAGAGGGGGATACCCTCCCCCTTGAGCCCATCCGGGTAGCCGGTACCGTCCCATTTTTCATGGTGGTATTTGACTACCGTTTGCGCGTCGTCCAAAAAGCGCAGGGGGCTTAAAATGGCGTCTCCCAAGAGGGGATGCTCGCGGATAAGGGAAAAATCGCTATCATTGAGGAGGCTGCGCTTGTTGAGGATGGAGTCGCTAACCCCGATCTTGCCAATATCGTGGAGGAGGCCGGCGTACTGAATGACCTTGACGTCCTTTTCCGGCAAGCCCATAAAAACGGCGAGGTCGGCGGCGTAGGCGGTAACCCGCTCGGAATGGCCGGATGTGTAGGGGTCTCGTTTTTCTATGGCCAGGGCCAGGGAGGAGATGGTGTCGTAATACGCGTTTTGGGTTCGCTCGAAGAGCCGAGCGTTTTCTATGGCGATAGCGGCTTGAGATGCCAGGGTGTGGAGAATCTGCCTGTCCTCGGTGGAAAGGTCGGAAACGCCGGTAGAGGAGAATTGGAAGGAGCCGATAGTGCGGTCTCCGATTATTAGGGGGATGTCGAAATCCGAGGATGCTCCCTCAAGTCTTATCTGCCCTTGAGCGCTGAGCTCGTCCACCTTATAGCTTACCCTCTCCTTCATCTCCGAGGTTTCCTCGTCTATGAGCATGATGGCGCCGGAGGAGATGTCGATGATGTCGTTTACCATGTGCATGATGGCCTGCAGGGTTTCGTCGAGGTTGAGGCTGGACGTGATGGCCTTGCCGGCTTCATAGAGGGTTTGCAGCTCGCGAATACGCTTCTCTAGAAAGTTGTTTGTAGCGCTTAAGCGGCTGGAATATTCCTTGAGCTCGTCGTTCATCCTTCCTATATCTTCTAGATTGTCTTTTAGTAAACTGTTTTTTGATTCAAGTTCACCCACCAAGCGGGCGTTGCGCAGGGCGGTAGCCACTTGCTCCGCGAAAACGGCTAAAAGCTCTAAGTCCGTATCCGAAAAGTAGCGATCCGCGCTCTCAGCTACGATGACGCCTAGGCATTCGTTTTGGACGATGAGGGGACAGGCCATTTCCGAGATCGTGGAAGTGCTGCTGCGCGGAAAACGATTGTCCGAGGCGACGTCCTTAATAAGGACGCGTATCTTTTCGCTAAAAGCCGTTCCTACCGTGCCTGAGTTTAGGGGGAACTTATAACCTGAGATGAAGAAGTCATCGTAGCCGTAGGCTTCCTTGATGACAAGGCTCAACTTTGCTTCATCCAAGAGGAGGATGGCGCACTGACTGTAGCCTAAGGCCCATTGGGCGGCCACAAGAATTTCCTTGAGGAGCTCGTCTGAGTCGGTGAAGGCGTTGAGGGCGGCGCCGATGCGGTTTAGGGTGGACAATTCCCGCGAGAGTTTAACGGCCGACTCATGAGAGAGGGCGTTGCGCAGGGCTATGGCCGCTTGGGAAGAAAAGAGGGAAAAGACCTCGATATCGTCTTCATCAAAGGCATCTTGAGGCGGGCTGAAGGCAAGGGCCAGGCCTAAAAGGCCTTCTTGGGTTTTAAGGCAGGAGAGAAGACCGGAGGAGCCCTCGGGGATGCCGGAGAGCCCCAGGCTGGCTCCTGAGCCGATAAGGCGGGTTTTACCGCTAGAAAGGAGTGTCGGCAGGAATCCTTCTTGGCTCTTGAGCTTGAAACGGCGCATGTGATCGTCAGCCAGGCCAACCCAGCGCTTGGCAACTAAGTTGAGCTCGCGGCCTTCCGCTATAAAGAGTACAAAGTAGGGAAAACCTAGGGCTTCCTTGGCAAGACCGGCTATGCGGTCCATGACCTGAGGGGTTTCCAAGCAGGAGTTCAAGCCCCGCATCGTTTCATTGAGGGCCCTGAGCTTTCGAAGGGTCTCGCTCATTTAACCACGATCCTGAATACCCTCTTTTTCCCAGCCCGTAAAAGGAGGGCTGAATGCGCGTCTAGATACCCAGGACCGATGATGTCTTTTTCAGACTCGATTTTTTTGTCATTCACGATAGCCCCACCCTGCTGGACTAAGCGGCGCGCCTCGGATTTTGAGGGGGCAAGGCCTGAGAGGACAAAGAGATCCAAAACCCCGAGGCCCTCCCCGAACTCGGCGCGGCTTATATCCTTGGAAGGTATCTCCTCTAGATCCCCGCCGCCGCCGAAGGCAGCCTTTGCGGCCGCCAGGGCCTTGTCCGCCTCTTCCTTGCCATGGATGAGGGCGGTTACCTCCCAAGCAAGGCGTTCTTTGGCGGCGTTAATGCCCGCATCCTTGGCCCTGCCCAGCTCACGGCACTCGGCGCTGGAAAGGAAGGTGAACATGAGGAGGAAGCGTTCTACGTCGGCGTCGCTCGTGTTGCGCCAAAACTGGAAGAACTCAAAGGGGCTTGTCATGTTTGGGTCCAGGAAGACGGCGCCCTTTTCCGTCTTACCCATCTTCTTGCCTTCGCTGGTCATGATGAGGGGGAAGGTCAGTCCAAAGCATTCCACGCCCTCTATGCGACGGATGAGGTCCGCCCCGGCGACAATATTGCCCCACTGGTCGTCTCCGCCAATCTGGAGGCGGCAGCCGTGGCGGCGGTAGAGCTCGAGGAAGTCGTAGGATTGGAGGAGCTGGTAATTGAACTCTATAAAGGAAAGACCGGTTTCCAAGCGCTGTTTATAGGCCTCGAAGGAGAGCATGCGATTGACGGAAAAGTGGCTCCCTATCTCGCGCAGAAAATCTATGTAGTTGAGATTGGCGAGCCAGTCCTTGTTGTTGGCGGTAAAGAATGTCTTGCCGTCAAACTTGAGGAAGCGGTCCAGTTGGGCCTCGAAGCGCTTGGCATTTGAGTCGATCTCTTCATAGGATACCATCTTGCGCACGCTGCTTTTACCCGAAGGGTCGCCAATACGGGCCGTTCCCCCGCCAAGGAGGACGATACCATGATGGCCGGCGGCGTGGAGATGCTTCATGGCAAAATAGGGAACCATATGCCCGATATGCAGAGAGGGCCCGGTTGGGTCGCAACCCTCGTAATAAACGATGGGGGATGAGTCCATGAGGGCGGAAAGCCCCTCTTCATTGGTGCATTGTTGGAAGAATCCTCGTTCCTTCAGGGTGACTAAGGCCGCGTTCATGACTTTCTCCCTCGATCAAATCTACGTGGACGGACTCAAGCGACCGCCCCTTCCCCAACGGGGTACTGGGGCAGGAGTATAGCCTGAGGCAGGCTGTGGGCTCAAGTACGGTCTTTCATCTTATATATCGGCAGGAATGTCGCCAGGGGGAGAGAGGAGCCTTTCTTTTTTAGTCTCAGTTTTCTGGGTCCAGGTACTCGGCATCACTGCTTAGTCCATAGCTTCCTTGGTAGATACGGAACTTAGCCAGCCTACCCTTCACGTAGTAGCGGCTAAACCCGCCTAAGATGGAGGATGCTTGATCCTGATAGACGACCCGCCGCACCCGCATTTGCACTGAGTAGGGCTCGATACTGCGGTTTTCCTGAAAGGCTCCCCGGTAACTTCCGCCCGCAGGAATCCTGGCTAGGTAGATGGGGCTGTCCCAATTGGCGTCGAATTCTTCGTCGAACTTCACTTGGATAGTGACGCGAATAGCTTCATCAAGATCGTTTTCTATAATGATGGGAATAGAGACTAAGTTGGATCCACAGCCGCCTAGGGCAAGGGCAAGGCCTAACAAGGAGGTTAAGGAGAGAAGGGTCTGTCCCCTTTTTAGGAGAGTCTTATTCATATGCCGCCACCTAAGAGGAGTGATGCGTTGAGTTGGATGCGAAAAAGGGGCCGGTCGTACATATTATAATCACCATCAACGAAGCTGGCGGGGCTTAAGGCGCTTGAAAATTGCCACCAAGAACCGGTGGATACGTCAAAGAGAATGGCGGCGCGGAGCATGGTGCGGAAGGGGCCTATATTCAAGAAGAGCTTGAGGTGGGGGCCCAGGTAAAAATCCTTAGCCTCGCATACAAGGGCTCGGTCGTCTGTCCAGCTTGCCTTCACGAAGGCTTCCGAGGCCGATGTGCGCGTCATAAGGTAGGTGGTGGACTCTCCAAAGCAGATGCCGAGGGCGGGGCTGGCCACCCGTTCTAAAAAGGGTAGATAGCTAAAAAGGAAGAACCATTCGCCGCCTGAGAGATAGATGTCACGCATGCCTTCCTGGCCGCTCAAGGGCTGGGTGCCCGAGGCGTGTGCGGGAAAGGTCGTGGTAAGTGCCCCGCTGACCTCGATATCCATGCCAAAGCCCTCAGCCAAGACGACAGCCGCCCCGGCGCTTAAGGAGAGGCCGCCTAAGTACCAGGGGCTCTCGAGCCTATCGTCCAACCAGGAACGCGTGATGTTGTATTCCTCAACGACACGCATCATGCCCGGATTGTAATTGATGAGGTCGGGTTGAATACCTAAACCAAGGTAAAAAAGCCCCTGGGCCTTGAGCCCTGGGGGGATGAAAAAAAGAAAAAGGAGCGCGAGTATTTTTAGGGAATTAATCTTGATTTTCATAGAAAGAAGTATAGAGGTACAGCATTGCAAAATCAAATTTCCCCCGGAATTTCCGGGGGAAATGACAAAAGCGTGATGGATTGTCTGGCATGGCCCCTTCATGAGGCCGTAGAGCCAGACAGCTTTCATTCCTCAGAATCAGGGCTTGAGCGCGCCAGTACCTCCCGCGCTTGCGGAGACGGCGGAGAGTGCATCGTCTAGGCTGAGGCGATTGAGCCATACCGGGCCATCGGCTGCGGGAAGGTTGCCGGCTTGGAGGGGAAGGCCAAGCATGGAGCGCAGTTCGTTTGCCTTTGTCTGCTGGACCTTCATGTCCGCTTCCTTGGCGTTGCGGTCAATGATAGTCCGTGAGCTCCAGTTCTTGAGCCAGGCGGGGCTTAGGGAGAGCTTGAGCTTCTCTGAGCGGTTGCCGGAGGAATCCAGGCTCATGGTTTCGGATTCGTCTTCCATAGCATCAAGGGCGATCTTGGCGTCGAAGGCGGCTTCATAGAGGTCTGCGTCAAGGTTGGTGAGGATGATGTTATCCTTGAGGCTGAATTTCTGCTTGCCGGACTTTGATATTCCAATGCGGTCCGCGAAGCCGAAGATGTTCTTGCTTACCGCGGCTTCAAGGTCAGAGTCTATCTGCAGGCTTACCCCGGAAAAGGAGGAGGCGATAGGATCGTACTTCCAGGTAAAGAGGACGGAATTATTTTCCACGGTGAAGCGGGGAAAACGCTCCGAACCGTGGAAGGCCGAGCTTAGGAAGATGCCCACCCCGGTGTTGTTGATGATGATATTGTTCTTGATATCGATCTGGCCGTTCTTGCCGGCGCGCACGGTCAGGGAACCCTGGGTGGGGGCGGTGTTGACGATGACGCAGTTTTTAACCCCTACCTTAAAGCCTGCTGTGTCGTTATTGAGGGTTCCGGGTATCCACACCACAATGCCACCGGTTTCCGGTGTTGGATTCTTGCCCTCCTTGGGGCTTGCCATGCGGATGATCTTGAGCTGGTCTACGGTGGCGTAATTATTGCGCTCCCCATGGTCTACGATGATGCCGTCGATGAGGACCTGGGAGTCTTTCGTATCCTTCCACTTGGAAAGGTTGATAAAGAGGCGGGGCCCGCCTTGGTAATTCTTCGTGCTCACGTCTCCGGAGAAAATGGTGCGGTTTTTACCCCAGGGATCGCGGCTGGAAAAGCTTTCATCGTAGCCGCCGATGATGCTCACCGGGACGATGATTTCATCCGAGCCGTTGCCACCCTTCCCCACATAGGTTCCGCCGGCTATATGCACGACGTCTCCCGCCTCCAA
The DNA here is from genome assembly GCA_041739325.1 of Treponematales bacterium. GTDB lineage: Bacteria > Spirochaetota > Spirochaetia > Treponematales > JBGSOB01 > JBGSOB01. The sequence continues at coordinate 4,805 of JBGSOB010000186.1, read as the reverse complement.
CAGCTCGATGATATTCCCAAGGTCTTTGGCCGGGGCTTCTTTTGTGGCCTGGCGACCCTTGCCGTTGGCGCTGACATAGAGGTCTTTAGCCCAGAGGCCATGGGCGCAGAGGGCCAGGATTGAGGCAATAAAGACTAACCTTTTCAAAAAAACGTTCATCTCACACTCCTTTTTCGGAATTCCGATACCTGAAAGTATCGCCTAGCTTAAAGGGGAAATAAAGGCCTTGCTGAGGCTTTTATTTCTAAGCCTAGAGGCTGAATACATATCTGAGGGCCTTACCAAAGGGGGAGGAAGAGCAGGGCTATCCGAAATAGACTCGTTCCATTAAGTTTTTAACTTCACTATGTACACTAAAGAATACGTTCATGGTTAAAAAATGAATATTTAATATTACTGTTCTCTTTTTCGTGATATTTTTAGATCATGAACAAGCTATATCGAATTACAACACTCATGTCCGTCTTCCTCCTATGCCTCCCTGCCTGTAGCCCCTACCCCGGTACTGACCCTCTCTCGGGCCCTGCCGCCGGGAATCCTGAGGGGAACTACCCGCTACCACCTGAGGCTCAGGCCGTGGATGTCTCACAACCGGATCAGGTTGTAGGTACGGGAAGTCCTGAGTCTTGCACCCAGGAGGCTTTTATCCAGGCCCTTGCCCAGGGTGGGAAGATTGTCTTTAACGGGGGACCGCGGCCCTTTACCATCACCCTGAACAAGGCGGCCCAGGTGTTTAATAATAAGCCCGACGTCGTCATCGATGGCGGGGGCTTAGTGACTTTGAGCGGGGGCGGCAAGACACGAATCATCTATATGAACACATCAGACCCGGATTTAGTCTGGACCACCGAGCATGCCCAGAATCAGGAGCATCCCCAGCTCTGCCTTCAAAATATTACGCTTATAGACGGGAACGCGGAGGGGATATCCGACGACAAGGGCGGCGGCTCCGGGGGGGCCGTCTATGTCTATGGGGGCAGGCTAAAAATTATCAATTGTAGGTTTTTTAACAACCGCTGTGATTCCAGCGGCCCCGATGTGGGGGGTGGCGCCGTGCGCGCCCTGGCTCAGTATAACAGCCTCCCGGTTATCATTTCCGGCTCTAGCTTCGGCGGGGCAGAGGGCTATGGGAACTCAGGCTCAAACGGTGGAGCCATCTCCTCCATCATGGTTTCTTGGTCCATCTATAACAGTCTCTTTAGCCACAACAGCGCCATTGGCCGGGGAGGAAACCCAGCTGAATTCGGGAGCCCCGGCGGGGGCTCCGGCGGGGCAATCTATAACGATGGCTTGGATATGAACCTTGCCCTCTATGGATGCCTGGTTGAGAATAACTCCGTAGTGCAACATGGGGCGGCAATATTCTTTGTGTCGAACAGCCACCAGGGAAGGATCCATATCGAAGATTCTATCCTGAGGCGCAACAGCGGGGGTTCCTGGTACCGCCTGCCGGGGATATCCGCCTACACGGAGACGGAGATTAGCAGCCCTGGTTCAACGATAGAGGATTAACGAAAGCGGATTTTTCCCCCAGTTTACCTGCGCCAGGGATTGAAGCGAGTACCCCACAGGCCCGAGGGGCCGAGGAGTACTCGCGGAAAGCCCGGTGCGGCCGCCGCCAGGCGGCCGCAGGCGCCCAAGATCAGAAAAACCCTACTCTGATCTTGGTGAGCGTCAAGACTTATTTTTTCTCGAGGATGAACTCAACGCGCCGGTTTTTCCAGCGGTTATCCGCGTCCGTGGGGTCTACGACAGACTCGGAGGAGCCTAAGCCCAGGGTTGAGAGGCGGGAGGCATCTACCTTGTATTTGACCAAGAAAGACTTGACTGCGTCCGCGCGCTTTTTGGAAAGAGGAAGAACCGAGTTCTGCTCTTCTTTATCGATGATATCCTGGGCAAAGCCATTGATCTTACCAATGCTATTGGCGTGGCCCTCGACGCGAACCATGTAGCTCTTGTACTTGTTCAGTATCTGGGCGATGCGCTTTAAGACCTTTTCGTTATTGGCGACCTTCTCAGGGGGCAGTTCTTTGAAGTCGTCAAAATCCGGGCGGAAGACGATGGAGGGAACCTTGATTTTGAGACGGTCTCCGTCTCGGATGACAAGGATATCTACGGGAATGAGGCCCTTGACCTGGGTCTTGTTGCCGACGCTGTCTTCCGCGCTGAAGAGGCAGGGATAGTCTGTTGCCGCTTCAACGAGCTCGCCCTTTTGGGATTTGCCGTTCCAGGAAATCGAGAGTGCCGGTTTACCCTCCCCCGCGTAGCTGGTAAAGAGCCGTGAAGCCCCGCTCTTTGCCGAGTCGCTGACGGCGGCTTCAAAGATTTCCAATTTCCAGTTGGCTATGCCGGATACTTCACGGATGTCGATGCCTATAGTGACTTCGTCGTCCTCCCCGTCGTTGTCCGGGGAAAAGGGATTGGGGGCGATGTCGAGGCTGATAGCCGGGGCTTCTCGATCAATGCGAACAACCGATGTCTGGGCTTGGGGCTGGGAGCCCTTGGCGTAGAAGACAGTCAGGCTTCCTTTGTAGAGGCCGTCCTTGACGCTGCCGGAATCTGATTTGCCGTCCCAGATGAGTTTTTCAGGGACTGAGGGGCCCTTGCCTTCGATTGTGCGGATTGTCTTTCCATCCGACATATCGTCTATGATGAATTTCCAGCCGCTTATTCCATCGGTATTGCGTACGATGAGGTTGTAGGTGAGCTCGTCAAAGGCCCCGTCTCCATTGGGGGAGAAGCCGAGGGCGGAGGCAGTGGCGTAGACGGAGGTTTCCGCGGTATCGACGACGATATTGCTGAGGGTTTGACTGCTGACGTTCTTGGCGCGGTCAGATGAGGAAACGCTTATTGCGTATACGCCGTCGGCAACTTTCTGCCCGCTTGCGTCCTTACCGTCCCATACCAGATTCCCGAGGGGGGCGTCTTTGATGTCCAAACTGCGGACGACCTTGCCGCTTGCGTCCAGGACTTCCACCTTCCAGAGGTCTTCTTGTGAGCCTGTAGCCGGGATGACTATCTCTTCCTTATTGCCGTCTCCGTCTGGGCTGAAGATGAGAGCGCTGGGGTCGCTTACTGCGGGGAGGCTTATCTCGGGGGCCTTGGCGTCGATGACGATGGCGTTGGGACTGCTTGTACCGAGGTTGCCGTTATCGTCCATGGCTTCCAGGACGACGGAGTAGGATCCATCGGGAACAAGGGCCCCTGAGTCCGAGCGTCCATCCCAGCTTAAGCTGGGGGGTACCTGGATGCCCTTCTTTGTAGAGAAGACCTGGTCGATGACCTTCTTTAGGCCCGTGTTTTCCGGCCTATCTTCTTTATTGTTGATTTCCCGCACCACGTGGCCGGAGCTATCCAGGATTTTGAGGTTATAGGATTTGACGTAGCGCTGGTCGCTTAGGGAGATGGGAAGGATAAGCTCGTCTTGGGCTCCGTCTGAATTGGGGGAGAGGTAGATTTCCGGGAAGTCGCTCTTGGGGGCTTCCACGACTATCTTGGGTGGGCTTTTGTCTCTCATGCCTAAGGGTAGGCTTATACCAAGGCCTAAGGCCCAGATATCCTGGTAGAGGGGCTGGAAGGCGATGATGGGCTCGAGTTCACTTTTTTCCCAGCCCTGCTTTGAGAGGAAGGAATCCCCTTTTTTGCTCGTGGTTATGGGAATGGAGGCGCGGACGCCCATGCGGGGAACGAAGCTTTGGTAGTTGCCACCGATGAATTCACGGAGGTTGAGGCCTTCTCCCAGGCTTAAGGAGACTGCGTCTAAGATGCGGGCCTCGAGCCCCATGTCGAGAATGATGTTCTGGAAGATGGGAAGGGAGGCGTCGGCGGTGGCGCTCAAGCGGAATGCCTTGGTGTCGATGATGTCAAAGCCTGCCGCACCACGCAGGGTAAAGGGACTGGGAAAGGCGATGTTTATGTTTCCCGTGGCGCTTGTCCCGTCCCCGGGGGCGTACCACTTGCCCAGGCCCGCGGCAACCATGCCCCAGCGCATATTCTTAAAAAACCCCTTATCTCCGAGCTTGGCGATAAAGCCTAGGTCGGCCCCGATGGAAGAGTCCATGGTGCTTACGCGAGAGCCGAAGCGGGCGGAAAGCCCTAAGCCGACAATGAGTTTTTCTCCCAGCTCCTTAGCAAAGGAGCCGCGGAGGTCAAAGCTTGAACCAAGAGGAAGGGCGGTGAAACCAGGCGGTGCGTTCACGTAGCGCATTCCGGCGCCGAAGACCCCGGCAGCGCTGGGGATGGATGCTCCCAAGTTGATGATGGAACCGGTCCCTGGCTGTGCCGCGTTGCCGAAGAGGGCGCCGTAGCTTAGATCTAAGGTAAAGCGTTGACGGGCGGCCGATGCCGCCGGGTTGAGGGCATCAGAGGCAGGCACGGCCGTGTTGAGGATGGAATAGCCCCCGCCCATAAAGAGGGGTGAGTACCAGGAAGGAGTAAGCTCCCCGCCTGAGGGCGGATTGTAGGCAAAGAGCGGGATGGAAAAAAGGCAAAAAACAAGGCAAAAAACAAGGACAGATAGATATGACATTTGTTTGGAAACTTTCATTGATTCCTCCGAGTTTAAAAATAGCATAGATGGTAAACCATGGTGTAGGCGTGGGGATTTTTTTGTTGTAAGCATTTCTCCTGTGGCCCTTATCTTGGCGAGCTTGAGAGTCTTTTGGCCTTCTGAGTCAGAGGATGAGGACCTTGGAATTTAAGAGTATTTGGATATTTTATTAATCAGGAAAGTCGCATTTTTATAAAATGCATAGCCATATTTTAAGTTCTCAACTCCTTATTACAATGCGTAATATGTCATCGTT
>JBGSOB010000141.1:0-38280 GCA_041739325.1 Treponematales bacterium | reverse complement strand
ACGCCCAGCCCGGAGCCGAGCAAGGCCCCCGACGCGGAGCTTACGGAGAATCAGGCCAAGGCCCAAGAGCTGCGCAAGAAGGTCATTGATTACGGACTCAACGAGCGCATGCGCGAGGAATTCCTCAAGGCTGAGGAATCCTACAGCAAGGGCGCCGAGGCCTATGGTAAAGATGACACAGCCGCTAAGGCCGCGTATGCCGATGCCATTACCGGATACCAGTTCATTCTCGAGGCTGGGCTTTCAAGCCTGGTAGATGAAGGCCGGGCAAAGGCCGGTCAGATGCGTGAAGCCGCCCGCCTGCGCGGCGCTGAGACCCAAAGCCCCGAGGCCCTTGCTTCTGGCGACGCCTACGCCACCGATGGACAGGCAAAGCAAGCCGCCGGCGATAAGGAAGGGGCCATAGCCGCCTACCGTTCGGCCCTCATGGAATTCGACATCGCCTATACCCTCGCGCGCTCCGTGCAGGTTAAGACCGAGATAGACGAACGCGGCTACGCCTCCTCAGACTCGGGAAACTACGAGCTTGCCGGCCAGAAGCTGGATGAAGCCCGCTCCCGCTACGCGGATGACCGCAAAGGCTCACTCGATAGCGGCCAGGAAGCCCTGCTGCGTTTCAACATCGTCCTTAAAAAAGGCTGGGAGTCCGCCCTCGGCGAACGCCGCAGCCTCACGGACGTGGAAAAGCAGAAAGCGGATGAAATCAAGTCAGAGCGCGCCACCCCCATGGAATACCAAGCCGCCAAGTCCGCCTACGACGAGGCGATGCTTCTTGAAGGCCGCGAGCAGTATAGCGAAGCGGAGGCCAAGTACGCCGAGTCCACCCAGCTCTTCCAAGAGGTTTACGTCAAGGCTAAGGAAAAGCTAGAGAGGGCAACGACATCACTCGACTCCCTCAAGGCCAGGCAGGACGCCAGCCGTCAGAAAGCCGTCGAGGGTGACAGCAAAGTAAATAAGAGCAGCCAGGGAGGCGCCCAATGAAAAAAATAGCACTGGCAAGCGCCCTCGTACTCTTCTTTGCCTTGGCTCTCTCGGCGCAGAGCTTGATGGACAACTCTTTTTACCTCACCGGCACCGAATTGGCTTCCAAGGCCCAAGAAGCCTATGACCTAGGCGATTACGACGCCGCCGCGGACTACGCCGCCCAAGCGGAAGAATACTTCATCCGCTCCGACGAGTACGTAGCTATGATGATCCTCTACCAAGACGCCCAAGCCGCAGTAGACGCCGCCGAGGCAAAGCTGGAATGGGCCACTTCGGTGGGCGCCGGCCTCAACTATTCCAAAGAACTGGCAGCCGCCACGGAAAAACTCGCGGCCGCCAAGGCCGCCATGGCGGTTGAGGATTACAACCTGGCATTAAGCGAAGCTAAGGCAGCGCTTGAGAGTCTGGCCCTCGTTAAGGAAGCCATGCCCCTGCCCGCTACCTACGTTGTGCAGTACCTGCCCAATAGCCGCGACTGCTTCTGGCGGATCGCCGGACTGCCCTGGGCCTACAACGATCCCTTCCAGTGGACAAAGCTCTATCAGGCGAATAAAAAGCGTATGATAGACCCGAACAACCCCGACCTCATCCTGCCGGGCCAGGTAATCAGCATTCCCAGCCTCTATGGTGAGAAGCGCGAAGGAAGCTGGGACCCCAAGAAAAAATATGAACCCCTCAAAAAGCCCGCCAAGGCTAGGTAAGAACGCAGTATGAACAAAAAGGCTGCCTGAGCAAAAGCTCGGGCAGCCATTTTTATCTGCGCTGCTGTAAGGGTGGCCGCCGGGCGCCGGGTATATGGCTGCCGGGCGCCCGGCGAATGCCCGCCGGATAAATGCCCTCCGGGCAATGTAGAGCGGGGAGGGACTAGAGCTGGCCGAGAATCTCTTCTTCCAGGTCCTTGAGAAAGCGCTCCATACGCTCATGGCGCTCTATGGCCAGCATGCGCCCCGTGGGTGTGAGCATCTTGTCCTTGAGGTGGCGTAGCTTGATGTGCCATTCGCGTTGGACGGAATCCACCTGAGTGGAATTGTCCGCCGGGTCTACCCCAATCCACTGTGCTTGCGGATAGTGAACCGAGCGGCCGAACTCCCCTAGCCAGAGATAGGCGCGGGCAACGCCGACAGCTCCAATGGAATCCAGCTTGTCGGCGTCGTAGAGGCAACATTCTTCAAGCCTTTCTGGCCCCAGTCCGCGCCGATGCCTATGCCGCAAAATGGCCGCTAGGATGCGCTGGGCCACGGGCTCCTCTATTCCAAGCTTCTTCAGTAGGGGGGCGGCTAAGTCTGCCGAATGCTCCTCGTGGCGGTCTGGCTCCGCGCCGGAGCGTTTTTCCACGCTACGCCCCACGTCGTGGAGGAGGGTGGCCGCGCGCAGAATAAAGGGATCCGCCCCCTCCGCGTCGCCAATGCGCTCGGCTAGGGCATAGACCCGCGTGATGTGCTGAAAGTCGTGGGCCGGCCCTGCGCCGGCGTGGGCCTCCATGGCGAATTCGCGTATCTTGCTAAGGAGCTCTGCGTCCTTCATTTGGCATCCTTAAGGAGCTTGGCATCCTTCATGCCAAAAAATCCGCTACCAGGGATGCTAAGAGGGCCGCTCCATGGGTATTGAGGTGGATGCCGTCTATGAGGAGGGCAAAGCCGTTGGCGGCAGATATCTCGTCCCAGCTTTTGCCGAAGAAGGAATGGTCGCGCATGGAGTTGGGGATGAGTTTGCCGGCTTCGCTTAGGGGGCTGGGTTTGCGCCCGGGAATCTTGTTAAGGTAGGCGCGCATCGCTTCGTTGAGGGCAAGGTATTTCACCCCTTCCTCCTCGGCGATCTCCTTAATGAGCTGTGAATATTCCTCCACCCTGATGTTGGCGTAGTGCTCAAGCTCCTCCCCCAAGGGCGGCAGGGAAGCCAGCGCCACCTTTGCCTTGGTTTCCAGCTTGAGGCGGCGCAAAATGCCTATCAGATTCTGGCGGAAGAACTCCACCGAGGGCGGCTCAGGCAGGCGGTTCATCGTTAGGTAACCGAAGGCGTTTTTAAAGCCCAGGGTGGCGTTTACGTCGTTGGTGCCGATGAGGATGGATACGTAGTCCGGTTGGCAGGCTATGATCTCGTCCAGCCTTTCGCCCAGGTTGTAGGCCATTTCCGAGTTGATGCCGGCATTGATGAATTCAAGATCCGGCCGCATTACCTTGAGCATCTGCACGTAGTTGACGGAGATGACGCCCTGGGTTATCGAGTCTCCGGCGCAGACTACCCGCCTCTTGCGGACGCCCTCATTCGCCCCCGCCTCGTTTTTCAAGCCCTCCAAAAAGGCAGAGGGCGAATCAGGCGGCAGTTCCATGCGGAGCTTGGAGATTGACACCGCCAGGGAGATGAAGAGGGCTAAAAAGAGGGCTACCAGGAAGAGGCTTAAAAGGATAAAGCCGCTCATGCTTCCTCTCCAAGGCCCTTGATCTTGGACTCTATGTCCTTGAGCCTCTGCTTGAGGGTTTCTATCGTCTTCTCCAAACGTTGACGTTCCTTTTGGAGGAAGTCGCGCGGATCGTCCTCGTCTTCTTTTTTGCGCAGGGCGGCCTTAACCGAGTCCGGGCTCTTGCCGGCTATCAGCGAGCGCTCGGCTTCCCCGCGCTTGGCGGGGTCGCGGATGCCGGCCAGTATCTTCATCGAGTCGTAGCCTAGGTCCGGGTTGACGTCCCAGGCGGCGAACTTCATGGTGCTACGGGCGGTAATGCGCGACATGCCCAGCACTCGGTCTATAAAGTCCTCAAAGCGCGCCCCATGCTTGCGGCAGAGGGCTTCGGCCTCTATCATCAGGGAGCCCAAGGCCTTCATGAGCTTGCCGTTTTCCGCCAAAAATTCCCCGCGGATGCGCTGGGCAAGGCTTTCAAAATCGCTTTCTTCCTCAAAGATATTGCGGTAGAGGCCCTTTTTTTCCGCGTCCTCAAGCAGAGAGTGGAAGATAGCCCAGAAATCCGGCCCGTGGGCTCGCGGTGAGAGGTCGCCGCCGCGGGACTCGGCGTGGAGGTGGTGGGCGTATTCGTGGAGGGCGGTGTAGACAAGTTGGTTGTCGTTGTCGAAATTCTTGTTGTGCAGGAGTATCTGGCGGTCGCCCGGCATATAGAGGCCGTTTACCTTGCTGCTTTTTTTGCCGGAGAAGACTACCGTGAAGTCGCTCGTGCATTGCCGAACGCGTAAAAGCAGTTCTCGTGTCTGGTCTTGATTCATAGTTCTCCCATAGCCGCCAGGCAGAGCGCGAGCGCCACCGTGGCCGCGGTTTCCGTGCGGAGGATGCGTCGGCCAAGGCTTGCCAAGATAAAGCCCCCCGCTCGCAGTATATCACGTTCCCTATCCGTCCAGCCGCGCTCAGACCCAATGGCAAGGATGGCGCCGCTTGCGGTTCTGAAGCTAAGGCTGCCGAAGGCTGCTGTAGATTGGAGCGGATCCAAGGCTACGCGATGTGATGCTGAGTTTTTCGAAGCCGAGCTGTGCGAAGCCGCGCCTTGCGCGGCAGTGCTAGGCTCTATGGCAAGGGCCGTGTCAGTATCTGGATCGGCCAAGGAATCAATAGCCTTGGCCAGTGAATGGAATGTTTTTACCCTTGGCAGGAGGCTCGTGCCCGCCTGGCTGGCACCCTCGCGGATAGCCCTTTCCCAGCCGGCGTCGCTAAAGAAGGACCCCTGGGTATAGGATTTTTCGCCAAGCTCCGTGCCGCAGAGGAGGATCCGCCGAATCCCCAGACTCGTCAGGTCTTTGAGTATGCGGTTTGCCTGTATGGGGCGGGGAAAGCCAAGAATGATGTCGAGGGGGAGGAGGGGCTCAGGCTGGCCCTCGGCTATGAAGGCAAGGCTCATGCCGGCTGAATCGAGGGCATCTATCCTTGCCTGGCCGATTTCCCCGTTTTCTACGCCAGCCTTAAAACTATCCCCTGGCCCCTTCTTGAGCACGCGCAAAACGTGACGGATCCGCTCGTCGTGGAGGGGAAGGGGGCTTGTGAATTCATCCTGCCTAAAGAGGGCGATATTCATCCAGCGGGACTCCTTGCGAATCTTCCTATGGACGATTGCCGGCCATTCTGCTACCATGGAGCGGCATCCGGAAAAAAAACGGCGCCCTATGAGGCGCCGACTGGATGGAGAATAGGGGATTCGAACCCCTGACCTATAGATTGCGAACCTATCGCTCTACCAACTGAGCTAATTCCCCGGATCGACCGATATAGTATCGGGGTCGACGGAAAAAATCAACTACCTGCGGCCTTTCGAGGTCGCATTACACATGAAGGGAGCGTCGATCTAAAGCATGTCAGACAGTCAAAGCAGCCAAGGCGGCGGCCTGGCCTCCCGAATATTCAAGCGAGCCTTCAGCTCCGCGCTCAAGACCACCTGGCTTTTACTGCGCATTATGGTGCCGGTTTCCTTTGTGGTAGCCGCCTTAGAATGGCTGGGAGTCGTCAATTTCCTGGCTTCCTACCTTGATCCCGTCATGAAATTCTTCGGTTTGCCCGGCTCGGCCTCCCTCGTCATCATCAGTTCCGTCTTCCTTAACATCTATTCGGCCATCGGCATCATCGGTACCCTGGGGCTAGCCGGGCGCTCCCTGACGATTTTGGCCATCATGTGCCTTACCGCCCACAATCTTCCCGTGGAGCTCGTCGTCATGAAGAAGACAGGCTCCTCGGTGTTTAAGATGATCTTCCTGCGCCTGTCCATGATGGTATTGGCCGGCTGGGTCTTTAACGCCGTCCTGCCGCCGGATTCCCCGAGCGCCGAGCTTGAGCTCAAGGCATCGGCCGTCGCCGCCGCCGAGACTGGCACTGTGATTGATGCCCCGCGCCCGGCCTATGTCCGCCCCCCCGTTTTGGGAGCCCTTAAATCCTGGGGTCTTTCCACCCTGGAACTCCTGCTTAAGATGGTTGTCCTCATCGTCCTTATCATGATCTTGCAGAAGCTCCTGGAGGAAACCGGGGTGATGAGCGCTCTCTCCAAACTTTCCGCGCCCATTTTGAGGATATTCGGCTTGCCCAAGGGTTCTTCCGTTCTGTGGCTGGTGATACAGGTAGTCGGCTACGCCTATGGGGCGGCCGTTCTCATGGACCAAGTGAATGAGGCTAAGATGAGCCCGCGCGACGGGGACCTCTTGAACCACCACGCCGCGGTATGCCACTCCCTGCTTGAAGACTCTGCCCTCTTCGCCGCTATCGGGGTGCCCCTCTTGTGGATAACCCTGCCGCGCCTTGCCATGGCCTTTATCGTCGTCTGGCTTGAACGCCTGCGGCGCTTTTTCTTCCGCAAGTCCTTCGAGGTGGGAACCCTCTAATGAACGCATTGCAAAGCGAATTGATGGAGATGCTCTACCTGCTGCCGGCGGTGATCATCGGCTTTTCCGTTCACGAGTACGCTCACGCCCTCTTTGCCGTGCGCCTGGGAGATGAAACCCCGCGCATCGCCGGGCGCTTTACCCTGAACCCCCTCAAGCATTTAGACCCCATCGGCCTGGCCATGGTTTTGCTCTTCGGTTTTGGGTGGGCGCGTCCGGTGAGCTACAACCCGGCCAATCTCAAAAAGCCCATCGAGCATTCGGTTCTGATAGCCCTTGCCGGCCCCTTCTCCAATTTGCTCTTGGCAATCCTCTGCGCCGGTTTGTATAAAGTGGCTAGCCTTTATCAGCCGCCGGCTCCGCTTTTGATCATACTTTCAAAAATGGTGTCGCTCAACGCCATGCTCTTTGTCTTCAATCTCTTCCCATTCCCACCGCTGGACGGCTCGCACCTTGTTTTTTGGGCCATCCCGGAACGCTACCAAGCCCTGCGCTTGGGCTACCTAAAATACGGCTACTGGCTCTTGGCGGGCCTCATCCTGGCCCAAGCCTTCCTCAAGGTTGATCTGTTGCCGGTGGGGGCCTTGGTGCGCAGCTTAATAGCCCTTCTGTCTAAGCTCTTCAATATTTGAAGTCGCTCTCCCCGATAAACTCGCGCAGGGTGGAATCCCGCGGCACGAACTGCGGCGGGATGGGGGTAAAGTAATCTATGAAGGAAAGTATGCGGATAGCCTCCGCGTACTCGGCGTCAAAGGGCTTTACCTCTTTTAAGAGCGGCTCGGCGTATATTTTAAGTACGGAGAGCTCATAGTCGAGGGCGGAATTGAATGCCGCGTCGGCGGTGTTTTGGAAGGGGAAGATATGCAGTCTTTCACCGCGCTGTACCGAGGGCCACATCTTGAGGGTTTCCAGCGCCAGCCGCCCGCGGAACTGGTAGTCGCGGACAATGCGCCGCAGGAGGCGGTTATCCGTTGTGGGTATGCGGTTGTGGTCGTCTAGGTTGAGTTGTGTGAGAGCGGAAACGTAGATCTTATATTTGTGGTCGCGCGGAATGCGGTGGGTCAGGCGGTCGTTCAGGCCGTGGATTCCCTCCAGCACCAAGACGTCTCTCTCTCCCATTTCCACCATCTTGCCTGAAGCGCGGCGCGAGCCGGTCTTAAAATCAAAAAGCGGCAGCTCAATGCGCCGCCCTGCCATAAGCTGTACAAGCTGTTCATTGAGGAAATCAACGTCTAAAGACTCAAGGCACTCGAAATCCGGCTCGCCCTTGTCGTCTAGGGGCGTCTTGTCCCGGTTGACGAAGTAGTCGTCCAAAGAAATAGCGATGGGGCGCAGACCCATCACGGTGAGTTGGATGGCCAGCTTTTTTGAAAATGTCGTTTTGCCGGAGCTGGAAGGCCCGGCTATGAGGATGGCGCGCACCTCGCCTGAGCGTTCGGATATGCGGTCCGCTATCTCGGCTATCTTTTTGTTGTGCAATGCCTCTACTACCTGGATGAAGCCTTTTATTTCCTTGGGGCGGTTCATGCGGTTGAGGGAGCCAACGGAGGAAACCCCCAGAATCCGCCCCCAGCGTTTGTACTCGTTGTAGACGCTGTAGAGGACGGGATTGTCCTGGAAGGGCTCAAGGCTCTCGTGGTTGCCTGAGGGCGGGTAGCGCAATACGAAACCCTGCTCATAGGGCAAAAGCTCAAAGACCTTGAGAACCCCGCAGGTGGGCACTAAGGGGGCTATGGCTAGGTCCATAAAGCCGCGGCAGGTGTTGACCGGTATGCGGCTGTCATTCATCTGCTTGAGGAGGAGGAGGGTCTCCGTCTGCTTTGAGTGCTCGAAGGAGCGCAGGGCGTCTTGGTAGGAAATGACGGCGTGCTTGATTGCCTGGTCCTCCGCCACGATGCCCTTCATCCGCGCCTGTAGTTTCTCTATGTCGTCGAGAGTTATCGGCTTGTCGTCAGAGAATGTGTGGAAGTAGCCGTTGCCCAGGGAGTGGCCAAGGATAAGGGCACGGTTTGGGAAGAGCTCGCGGGCTGCAATGGCCAGGATAAAGCACAGGGAGCGCCGGTAGACGGCGGCGCCCTGAACCGAATTTAAGAGGACCGGCTCAATGCGGCAGTTGACCTCAAGGCGCTCAAAAACCGAGCAGAGCTCGTTATTGACTAAGGCGGCCACAAGGGGCAACTTAAACTGACCAAGGCGGGGCACGAGGTCTGCCACGCGGACTCCGTAGGGCTTGATGTCCTTGCTCCCGTCGGGGAAGCTTACGCTAAGTTTCTTCATACCCTATCACTATCGGCCAAAGGCGCTGCCAATTCAAACGAGAAACGCGCAATGCCCGCTCTTGGCGCCGCTACGAGCCTCCTAGGCCGATATCTGCCTCCACCTGGCGCAGGGCGGCAATGGTTTGCTCGATAAGGTAGTCTAGCTCCTTGCCCAGTTTCTGAGCCCCCTTGAGCACGACATCCCTGTTGACCCCGGAGGCGAAGGCGGGGGTCTTCCACTTCTTTTTTACAGACTTAAGCTCCATGTCGGAGACGGAGCGCGAGGGGCGCACAAGGGCGCAGGCATAGACAAAACCGGCAAGCTCGTCTACGGCGTAGAGCGTTTTTTCAAGCTCCGATTTCGGCTCCACATCCGAGCAGATTCCCCAGCCATGGCTCTCCACGGCGCGTATAACGGCTTCCGGGTAGCCTTCCGCTGCCAATATCTCACGCGCCTTCTTGCAATGCTCCTGGGGGAATCGCTGATAATCGATGTCGTGGAGGATGCCAACCGCGCCCCAGGTTTCAGGGTCTTCCCCAAGGATGACGGCAAAGTGCCTCATGGTTGCCTCTACCGTCAGGGCATGGCGCAGGAGGGCCTCGTCATCGTTCCATTTTTTCCAGGTTTCCAGCGCCTTTTCTCGGGATATCATATCAGCCTCCTCCGTGTTCTACTCGGCGGCCCCAGGCCTGCGGGTGGATTCCCGCTCGATAATCTCCGGCTTGATAAGGGTTGCCCGCTGGCGGCGCTCGGGGTTTTCCACCTGCTCGATAAGGGCAAGGCAGGCGGTTTCTCCCAGTCCGTAGGTGTCCATGTCAACGACGGTGAGGGGCGGTTCCATGTAGGGCGCCAGGGGGTAATCGTTGAAGGACACCACGCCCAGGTCTTTAGGAATTGACAGCCCGCGCTGGCGGATTGCCGTATAAACCCCTGACGCCACTAGGTTGTCCTCGCAGATAAAGGAATCCGGCGGGTTGGGGGAGTCTAGGAGGAGGCCGGCGGTGGAAAGCCCGTGTTCACGGTCGCTCTGCCCGTGGATGAGCCAGTGCTGGTCGCTCTTAAAGCCGTGGCGCCGCACGGCCCGGTTAAAGCCCTCCACCCGCTGGCGGGTGATGGGGCCGGACTCAAGCCCGGTAATGAAGGCCGGGCGCGTATAACCCTTGGCGGCGATATGGTCTATGAGCATTTCGGCCCCCAAGCCGTTGTCCAAATCGGTCCAATTTGAATAGGCGTATTCCAGGGGTTGGCCGATGATGACGTGGGGAAAATTCCTGCGGTGAAGCTCCTCTACGATGAGGGCGGAAAGTATGGAGCCGGGGATGAAGATACCGTCCGCGCGATGGGAGAATACATAACGGGCGAGGAATGCGCTCGAGCTGTCAAGGTGGTTTACGTTGCAAAGCGTGACTTCAAAATCGGCTTTGAAGGCAACGCCTTCGATACCGCTCAAGATGTTTAGAAAAAAGGGATCTGCGAAGTTGCGCTCCCGGGAGAGGTCGGTGAGGAGGGCTAGGTTGCGGGTAGAGCGGCTTGCCAAGTTCTTGGCGGATGTGTTGGGAATGAAGCCTAGGCGGTCTATGGTGGCCATGATCATCCGCTTTGTCACGTCCGGGATGGATGGATGACCGTTCATGGCCTTAGAAACGGTGGATTTCGAGACGCCCGCTTCCCGGGCAACATCGCTGATAGTGATTTTCATTCTAGCTCCACGAAATCGTTTCTCGGATTTTAGCATGGAAAAGGTCTTTTTAGAACTAGATGCGGGATTTTTCTTGAAAAAGTGAAAAAACGGGGTTATACTCTTTTAAAGCGCCCACCTTTAAGCCAAGTCTGTACAGTGTTTCTCGCTACAAAAGTACCGTTTTTTCTTGACGATTGGAAAAAACAGGGTCTACAATGAGAAACCGGTTTCATTTTTATGGGGAATGTCCCCAATGTTCCGCCTGCGTACAGGAGGCTGCCATGGGAAAAAGGAATTATTTCGCAATAGCTCTCTGCTTGCTCGGTCTTTTATTCGTGTACTCCTGCGCAAGCCCCCTTCAGATTGCCCCCGATGAGGCTCAAGCCGATGAAGCCCCCATTTCGAGAGCGGTGGCCTCCGTTCCCTTCGGAAACCACTCCCGCATCTACCAGGTCATGGTAGACCGCTTCTACGATGGGGATATCAGCAATAACGGCCCAATTACCGACACAAGCTCCGTGAAGGCTACGAACACCCTCAATCAAAGCTGGAGCTCGGGTGATAACCACTACTGGCAGTATCGCCTTATGAATGGCGGCGACTGGGCCGGGGTTAAGCAAAAACTTTCCTACATTAAGGGTATGGGCTACAATGCCATCTGGATAAGCCCAACCGGCAAACCCCAACTTTGGTCGCCCCATTTCATAGATGACTGGGGCGTTAAAACCACCCTGCCCTCGGCCTATCACGGCTACAATACCGTCAATCCCAGCGTCTACAACCCCTATTTCGGCGGCAAACAGGCCTTGATCGACCTCGTTGATGCCGCCCATGAGATGGGCATCTCAGTCATCATAGACGTCGTGCCAAACCATGTGGGCGACTTCCTGCTTTCTGGAACGCAGACCTATTCCAGCGCAAAATTCGATTCATCCTTCACAAGCGTGTATCAGCCTGAGTCACCTTGGAACACCGCTTCTTGGTACCATTCCGTCGGCGATATTGATTTTGACGACAAACTCCATGAATTTGACCTCGACTATCTGGAACAGCGCGACCTTGGCGGCTTGGACGACTTCGATTTCCACGTTGTAAACGCCAAAAACTCCATCATGGGGGCCATTAAAACCGTTCTATCCGATGTAAAGGCCGATGCGATGCGGGTAGATGCCGCCAAGTGCATGTACCCGGCCGACATCAATTACCTCGAGGGCCTGACGGGCCTTAAGTCTTTTGGCGAATGCTTTGCGGGCGACACCGCTTTTGTGGCAAAATGGCTTACCGGCTCCACCCAGAATTCTGGCGCCGGGGAGTGGGGTATGCTCGACTTCCCCCTCTACTTCGGCATAGTCAATACCTTTGCCTACGGCAAGAACTTTAAAGAAGATGGGTCGATCGGCTACTTCCTCCACCCGGAACGGCAAGCCTTATACGGCGGCATGGAAAACAACATGGTTACCTTTATAGACAACCATGATAGGAATCGTTTCCTTACCCAGGCCGGCAACCAGGTGTCTAAGATGCACCAAGCCCTCATCTTCCTCTTTGCCGTGCGCGGCGTTCCCGTCGTCTTCCAGGGAACCGAGCAGGAACGCGGAAATGACTACGGGCTGGCCTTCCCGGATGATAAAATCGCAGACACGCTCAATCGATGGTCTATGTTTACCCACGACGCGAGCGGAAACACCGTTTCCAGCAACTTCGACACCACTAAGTTTACCTATAAACTGATCGCCCAGCTTAACGGCTTTAGGGATAAATACCCGGCTATGAGCCAGGGCAAGCAGCGCGAGATGTGGCGGGACGACGAAACCCTCTACGCATTCTCTCGCCGCGTGGAGTCCGGCGCCGCCATCGGTCAGGAAACGGTCAATATCTTCCATATTGGCACGACTGACAGAACCCAACTCATTTCCCTCCGCGCCGAGTCCAGCCTGACGGTGGGATCCAAGCTCTACAACGCCTTTGATTCAGCGGATCAAGTTACGGTAATTTCCGGCGGTACCACCGGCCGGCAGATCAGTGTAACCATGGGCCCTAAGTCCTCAAAGATCTACAGCTCCACCCTTGTTCAAGAGCCGCCCGCCTGCCCCACCGGACTGACGGTTACCGGCTCCACCAGCTCAAGCGTTTCCCTCTCATGGACGGCATCGCCGAACGCCACTACCTACTACCTGCGCTACTCCACCCAGCCGGATTCAGGCTTTGTCTCCGGCGGATCGACTTCCGGAACGAGCTTGACGGTTCCTTCCCTTGCCAGGGCTACAAGCTACTATTTCCAGGTTCAGGCGGCTAACGGTTCCGGCAGCTCAGTTTGGAGCCCCTCGGTAATAGGCACGACCAAACAGTACAGCTCCAATTATTCATCTATGTACTTGCGCGGATCCATGAACTCCTGGGCCGGCTCGGCAATGAGCCTTATCGCCGACAATACCTGGGCGGTTGAGAGGGTCCTGAGCGCTTCTATCAGCTACCAATACAAGTACGAAATTTCCGGCTTAAGCACCTGGTCCAGCAATTGGGGCTTCGCAAGCTCAAGCACGGCCAGCTCCGCCTCGGGGACGGCTAAGGCCAGCGGCTACAATATGTATTACCAAAGCGGCTCGGCCGGTAGCTATCGCTTTACCTTCAACGACTCAAGCCTGGCCTATACGGTAGGCCCACTGACATCCAAGGTTGAAACCCCAAGCTTCAACCCGCCTGCCGGGGCCATCCCCCGCGGGACAAACGTGATCGTAAGCTCAGCTACCCCTTCTTGCACCATCTACTACACGACGGACGGAACCAGCCCCAGTCTTTCCAGCCCCTCGGGCACGGCAAACAGCTCAAGCGCCACGGTGCCGGTAAACTCAGGCATGACTATCCGCGCCATCGGCGTTAAGAGCGGCCTGACTACCAGCGATATCGGTTCCGCCAGCTACAGCATAGCCGTTTGCGCCACCCCGACATTCAACCCCCTACCCGGGCCGATAGCAAAGGGAAACTGGGTAAGCATCAGCTCCAGCACCTCAGGCTCTACCATCTACTACAGCACCGACGGTTCAAACCCCAGCATAGCAGGGCCCGCCGGTACGGCTACAGCGAGCGTGCAGGTAAACGCCGATATGACTATCAAGGCAATAGCGGTTAAGACAAACTGGATAGACTCTAGCCTCGCTTCTAGCGCCTATATAGTAAGCCCGGTCACTCCCGGCCGCCTCACCATCATCTTTAAAACCGGGGCGAATGCGGAAAACGTCAGCTTCCCCGGAGACTTCAATAGCTGGTCCTTGGCTAGCACTACCCAAAACGCGGCCGCCAATTCAAGCTATTCCAAGGTCTTAAACGGGGCTATCACCACGACAACCCTGGCCCGCGGTAGTAACGCCACCGCCCTGGAGCTCAAGCTCTGCAACGTCTCCGGCGGTTGGAGCAGCCAGTGGTCTTTCGGAACATGGACAAAGAGCGCGGGTATTAGCCTTTCGGACGCAAACCGGCAGATAGCCATAACCTGCACCCCCGCGAATGAGGTAATCCTGACAATCGATGTTTCCAAGACGAGCTTGAGCCTTGAAGTGAAATAAGGCCTCGCCAAGCCCCCGTCACCGGGGTGCCCAATTCCTAAGCCCCGCGCATTCTGTCGCGGGGTTTTTTATTACATCTCTCCCTTGGAGCTTCTTCCTTGATGGCCCGAGCCGCCTGCGCTATACTCCAAGCTACGAATCACAAGAATCCCGTGGAGGCCTCCATGTCCGCCAAAATCCGCCCCTTCATTTCACTTCTCAGCCTCGCGCTTGCCCTCTTTCTCCTCTTTGGCCTTTCCTGCGCGTCGCGTAGCCAAGCCATAGCGCCAGACCCAGGGATAGTGGAGGCCCACAGTCCGGCTTCCATCGGCCGCAGGGATCCTATTCGCGTCGTTTTTAGCTCCCCGATGTGGGAGAATTCGGGAGAAGCGGATATGGCCGGTCTTATTCGCTTTGAGCCTGGGCTCAAGGGGGAGGTTCGCTGGCTGGATGAGCGCATTCTTGAATTTAAGCCCGCCACGGCCTTAGCCGTTGGAAGAGCCTACCGGGCTATCGTCGATTACGGAATCCTGCTTGGTGAGAAGGCCGGGACAGAGCGCTTCACCTTTGATTTTAAGGCCCAAGAACCCGGCTTTTCCCTCAAGCTTGACCCCGTCTCCTTGGATTCCCAGGGTGAGGTCGAGCTTTCCGGCTCTGTCATAACCGCGGATGATGAGGACCCGGCCGCGGTTGAGCGTCTGCTGTCCTTGAGCCCCGCCGCGCCGGGCACTGGCTTTGAGTGGAAACACCAGGGGGCTCAGCATCGCTTTAGCATTTCAGGGCTCAAGCAGGGAGATAGCGATAGGCTCATGAGCCTGCGCTGGAAGGGAAGGGCCATCGATTCCGGTCTTTCAGGCTCCACTTCCCTCGTGCTCCCCGGTTCGAGGTCCTTCAAGCTCCTCGGCGTGAAGAGCTCCGACCCCAGCGAAAAATTCATCGAGCTTGCCTTTAGCCGCGCCCTGGACAGGGATCAAGACCTACGCGGCATCGTTTCCATCTCCGGCCTGGAGGATCTGCGTTACGCGATAGACCGCAACAAGCTCCGCCTCTATCCCGCGGTCTATAGCCTGCCGGCCGAGGCCGAGATTCACGTGGAGGAGGGGCTGCGCGATTTCCAGGGCCAGCGCCTTGCCATCCCGGTGAACGCTACGGCCCAGGCCAGCCAAGAACTGCCTCAGCTGCGTTTTGTCGGCTCCGGGGTCATCGTTCCCGGTTCCCAGGCCTATACCCTGCCTATCGAGACAATGAATTTGCGCGGCCTTATCGTCGAGGCTTTTAAGATCAACGCCGCATCCATTCCGCAATTCCTTCAGGTAAACGAGCTGGACGGAAATCGCGAGCTCAAGCGGGTGGGCCAAGCCGTGTGGAGCAAGGCCTTTGACCTAAGCTTTTCACCCGCCCAGCGGGACAGCTGGGTGAGGCATGGGCTCGATCTCTCCGAGCTCATCAAAAAGCACCCTGACGGAATGTTCCAAATCCGCCTTGCCTTTCGCAAGCGGCATATAGATTATACCTGCTCCAAGGACCACCCGGATTTCTCCCATCTCATATTCCCCGGCGACGAGATAGAAGACAAGGATTCGGACGATGAATCGTCCTACTGGGACTACTGGGAGGGCTCGAACGATTATTCCTGGGACAGCCCCTACAACTACTACAACAACCGCAACGACCCCTGCCATCCCGCGTTTTACTCGGCCGCCTATGGAGCGGAGCGCGTTGCGCGGCGCAATGTGCTTATTTCCAATATCGGGCTTTCCGCCAAGCTGGAAGATGACGGGGTATTGAGCGTGTATGCTGCAGACCTGCGCCAGCCTAAGCCCTTGGAGGGGGTTTCTCTCTCCCTCCTCAATTACCAGCGCCAGGTCCTTTCCCGCGCAAAAACGAACAAGGAGGGCATAGCCAGCTTCCCCGCCGACCTTGTCGGATCCGATCTGCTTACGGCTGAATTCCAGGGACAGCTGGGCTACCTTAAGCTTGATGAAAAGTCTGCCCTCAAGACCTCCCACTTCGACGTGGACGGGGAGTGCGCCGAGCGCGGCATCAAGGGTTTTATCTACGGCGAGCGCGGGGTTTGGCGGCCGGGGGACAGCATCTTCCTGACCTTTATCCTGCAAGACCCGGCAAAGGTTTTACCGGCCGACCACCCTGTTTTATTTGAGCTTGAGAACCCCCGCGGTCAGGTGGTAAACCGCGCCAGCTACACTTCGGGGCTGAACGGCTTCTACGCTATAGAAACGCGTACAGCCTCCGACGCACCCACCGGAGACTACCTTGCCCGCGTGCGGGTGGGCGGCAAGACCTACACCAAGCTTCTCAAGGTGGAGACGGTTATGCCTAACCGCCTCAAAATCAATCTTGATTTCGGCACAGCCACCTACCTCAGCCCAGAGCCAAGCAGCATCTCCCTCTCCTCCGCTTGGCTGCATGGCGCCCCGGCTCCCGGGCTTAAGGCGGACATGTCCGCGGCTTTCGTTTCTTCTTCAACCAGCTTCCCCGGCTATTCAGACTATGTCTTCGACGACCCCACGCGCAGCGTCTCATTCGAGCGTCTGACGGTTTTTGAAGGGGTTTTAGACAAGGATTCAAAGCTCAGCTTCAAGAGCCGCTTTTACGCCGGCACTGACCTTCCCGGCAAGCTAAAGGTCAACCTTCTTTCCCGCGTCTACGAGCCCTCGGGGGTATTCTCCTCCGAGCAAGTCTCCATGGATTTCCACCCCTATGAGCGCTATGTGGGGATAAAGCCTCCCAAGGGCGACGCAGCCCGGGGCATGCTCCTTACCGATACCGATCACAGCCTGGACATCGTTGTGCTTGATAGGGAAGGTAAGCCCGTTCCCAGCGCCCAAATAGAGTGTAGCCTGGCAAAGATCCAGTGGCGCTGGTGGTGGGAGAAGGGGGCGGAGAATCTCGCCGAATACCAAAACGCGGAATACTACAAAAAGCTCCTCAGTGGCACGGCCCAGGTCCGCGCCGGCAAGGGAAGCTGGACCTTCAACCTCAAGTATCCTGAATGGGGTCGCTATATCCTCACCGCCCGCGACAAGCAAGGCGGGCACTCTACGGCAAAGATTGTTTATATAGATTGGCCCGGCTGGGCGGGGCGGGGCGAGAAGGACTCAGGCTCGGCAGCCATGCTCAGCTTGAGCGTTCCCAAACCCTCCTACGTCGTCGGTGAAAAAGTTCAGATCAGCTTCCCCTCCAACGACTCAGGCAGCGCCCTCTTAGTCCTTGAAAAGGGCGGGCGCATCCTCAAGCGCGAATGGGTAAAGACAGCCAAGGAGAGCACTAAGTACGAATTTACCGCGACCGGGGATATGGCGCCCAACGTCTATGTCCACGTGAGCTTTCTCCAGGCCCACCTGCAAACCGCCAACGACCTGCCCATCCGCCTCTACGGGGTGGTGCCGGTGATGGTTGAGGACCCGCAGACCCGGCTTAAGCCCCTCATCCAAACGCCAAGCCAGCTCAAGCCCCTATCCGAGGCGGCCTTCTCCGTAAAGGAATCGAGCGGGCGGCCCATGACCTATACGGTGGCCGTGGTAGACGAGGGGCTTTTAGGCCTTACCCGCTTTAAGGTGCCCGACCCCTGGGGGAATTTCTTTAAGAAGGAAGCAAGCCTCCTCAAGGCATGGGACCTTTACCCCTTCGTCTCCGGGGCCTATTCCGGCAAACTCGAAACCCTCCTTGCCATCGGCGGCTCGGATGACGGCCTCGCGGGGGCAAACCGCAAAGCCAATCGCTTTAAGCCGGTTGCCGCCTACCTCGGACCCTTTAGCCTAGGCGCAGGGGAGACGAAGAACCACAAACTCTTTATTCCCGAGTACGTCGGCGCGCTGCGCTTTATGGTAGTGGCCGCCGCTCCCGGCCAGGGGACTTCGGGCCCTGCCTACGGCTCTGCGGAAATCGAGGTACCGGTAAAGAGCGATCTCATGGTCATAGGCACCCTGCCGCGCGTCCTCTCTCCGGGAGAGGAGATAAGCTTCCCGGTGTCTGTCTTCTGCTACCTGCCGGGGAAGAACCAGGTTCGCGTCTCCATTCTCGCCGAGGGCGGCGCCAGCCTTACGGGGCCGGCATCCCAGATGATCGACTTCTCGGACCCAGGCGACAAGCTGGCAAGCTTCAAGCTCAAGGCCGCCGACAAGCCCGGTTTGGTTAAACTGCGCATCATGGCAAACTCAGGGCCGGCGGCAACCATCCAAAGCATTGAGTTCGATGTCCGTTCTACCGGAATCCCGGTAAGCGATCATCAAGCCGCCTTCTTGGACGCCAAGACAAAGCAGGCCCTCTTGGAATTCAAAACCTTACCCGGCATTGCCGGAACCAATAGCCTCAGCCTTGAGCTTTCCCGTCTGCCTCCCCTCAACCTCGCCTCCAGGCTGGACTGGCTCATCGCCTATCCCCATGGCTGTGTGGAACAGACGACATCCGCCGTCTTCCCCCAGCTCTACTTAGAAAGGGCACTGAGTCTAGACCGCGAAAAGCGGGAGAAAATTTCTAAGAACGTAAGCGCGGGCATAGAGCGGCTCAAGAGCTTCCAAACGGTGGAGGGCGGTTTTGCCTACTGGCCGGGGAGCGAGGATCCCAACGCCTGGGGCAGCAACTATGCCGGCCATTTCCTCCTTGAGGCGCGCCGAGCGGGTTACGCTGTTCCGCAAACCCTCTTAGGGGATTGGCTTGCCTTCCAGAAGCGGCGAGCCCAAGCCTTCTCAGGCCAAGATCAAGAACAGCTTTCCATCCAAGCATACCGTCTCTATACCCTTGCCTTGGCGAAGGAGGCCGATATGGCCTCTATGAACCGCCTGCGAGAACGCTCCGAGCTTCCCCTCAACGTGGCCTGGCGTCTTGCCGCCGCCTACTATCTTGCTGGGGAAAGGAGGGCCGCCACGGATATGGTCAAGGGTTTAAGCTACAAGCCTTCTGCCTACCGCGAGCTCAGCGGTACCTACGGCTCTGAAATCCGCGATATGGCCATGATCCTGGAAACCCTCAACATCATGGAGGATTCTGTGCAAGCCGGGGCCTTGGCTAGGACACTCGCCGAGAAGGTAGGTTCCAAGGTTTGGATGTCTACCCAGGAACTCTCCTACTCCCTTATCGCCCTTCTGCCCTTCCTCTCCTCCGGGCCGCGGCAGTCTATTGCCTACAGCTACCAGCTTGGCTTAGGCAAGGGAGATCTTGAGAAGGCCGTTTCCGGCAGCTTTGATTCCGGCATTCTACAGATAGCCCTGAGTCCGGGAGATGCAACGAGCGCGCGGCTTATGCTTTCTTCGGATTCAAGCCAGAGCTTCTATGCGCGCCTTATTGCCCAGGGCATTCCAGCCATGGGTGAGGAGAAGGCTATGGCAAGTGGTTGCGCCTTGAGCCTAGACTACGCGGATCTCTCCGGCAAGCGTATAGATCCGGATGACCTGGCCCTCGGTTCGGATATGCAGATATCGCTTACGGTCCGTAATAGCTCCGCCCTCGACCTGCGCGAGATGGCGCTGACCCACCTCCTTCCCTCGGGCTGGGAGATTCTCAACTATCGATTGGCCATGCAGGAAGGAGAATATGGAGAGGAATCCGAACCCGAACCCGTAGCCGCCTCCGCCTATCCTTTCATGGATTATCAAGACATCCGCGACGATAGGGTTATGACCTACTTTAGCTTGGCGCGGGGCGATTCTAAAACCTTCATAATCCGCGTCAATAAAACCTATGAGGGCCGCTTCTACTTGCCGGCCGTGTCGGTTTCCGCCATGTACGACCAGAGCATCCAGGCCCTGGTTCCCGGCCGCTGGCTTTCGGTTTCCAGCCGCTCGGCGGCGGAGATGGAGAGGCAGCAGAAACGCTTGGAAAAGCTGAAGATAGAATAAGATGTCGGCTCCGGTAAGAAAACTTAGGGGAGGCGGTAGCGCGCTTCCCTACGCCTTTACTTTTCTTTCTCTCATGGTTGCCTGTGATGGCGAGATAGGAACCAGGGGCGCAGATCGTTTTGCCTATCACTTATGGGGTAATTATTACCTTGCAAAACCTATATTGATGGATTCTTCCGATCTTCAAGATGGAAAGAAATATCCTCTCCTCGTCTATCTCCATGGTTCCGGGGCCGCTGATCTTGCTGATCTAGGCTATTTAGATTTTTACGCAAAAATCGCTCAGCGAGACCTTGCACAGCCTCTGCCTGGTGGATATCAGGATTCCTACCCCTCATTCGTGCTCATCCCACGCGTAAGGCGGGAATGGAATATCGCAAACTTGATAGCGCTTATTGCAAAGGTCAAAACTGAGTATCCAGTAGATGAACGACGGATCTATCTGATAGGTTTTTCCATGGGCGGCTCCGCCAGTTTTGAACTTGCAAACGAATATTTTAAAAAAGGGCTTGGTTCTATAGCTGGGATTATACGCATTGCCGGTGAAAGCCAAATCCAACTGGAGCCTAAGATCAGTGAGCGCTGCGGCCTATGGCTCCATGTTGGTTTGCTAGATGCCCCATCTAGGGTTGTCGCGGTTAAAAAATCCTTTCAGGACCGGCAAGGGCTGTATCCACAGGCAAAGGCTCGTGTCAGCGAGCACGTAATTTATCCTACGTTAGGGGGTGATTCTCTTAGAGCTGAAACGACAAGCCTTTCTATCGATGACCGGGAAATCGCTAAAATGACTATTTACCCAGAACTGGACCACGAGATACAGGCCTTGCCATTTCATCGACCGGATGTTCTATACTGGTTGTTCTCGCAATCAGACCCAGTACGGTAAATGTATATGAAATTCAACCCAGGCATCGTTCATGTTTTTGTCCTCAGCCATCAGCCTATCATCGCTTGGGACTCTATAATTGAGATGGGAGGATGGAAGGCTGATGATTTAGTGAAAATGCGTCGCTTTCTTAGCCAATCGGCACTTACTTCTTGGGCAATGAGCCGCATGTTAGCCAACCAATTACTCTCTATCTTTCTTGACAAGCCCGCCAGTGGAATTGAGTTCCTTTTTAGTGAGAGGGGAAAGCCATTTGTTTTTGAAAAAAAATGGTTTTTTAATTGGTCCCACACTGATGGTTGCGTGTTGTTGGCAATATGCGGATTTGGGGAAGTAGGCGTGGACGTCGAGAGTCTGTGCAGGTCTAGTTCTGATTTTGGCGGGATTGCGCGAGGCTTTTTTACGCAAAAAGAAGCAGACTGGGTCATGGCCGAGGGGGAGGCGGGCGTTGCGCGGAGATTTCTTACTCTTTTTGTGCAGAAGGAAGCGTACCTTAAAATGACGGGAGAAGGTTTATCCGCGTCCCTGCGTTCAGCCGAATCACATTTGGCTCTGCCGTATCACGCAACGGAAACAAGCCGCTTGTTTACCTGCGGCACGGATTCATCTTTTATCTCCGCCGTACGCGTCGCCGGCCCAGGGATGCCAAGATTTTCCCTATTTCAAAGCGAATATGAGGTAGGGAAGGGTATCCCACCCTTAACGAGTTGGCTCGAAAGCGAGTTGCCGCTCTAAAGAGCCCATCATTCTCGGTACACCCGAATCGTCTGCTTGATGATCATGCCTATGCGTGAGGCTGATTTCTTAAGGCGATTTTCATGGCTTCCAGCCACCTGATAAAAATGGAGGCTGTGATTCATTTCTTTTGTCCATCCCATCATGAACCACTTGCCATTCCAATCCTTGTTAACTATCAAGGTTGCCGGGCTGTTGATCGGTTTAGGTCGATAGCGCAGAAGGGTCCGTTGGTAGTGGATGCTGCCTCGCAGGACCCTACGTAGTTTCCGTAGTTTGAAGCTTAGCGGTAGTAATGTAATGATGAGGTTCCTAAGCGATCTTTTTAAACGCGATGATAGCTTGGAGTCGCCGATTAAGTTATGGCCAAAAAATAAAAGTTTCAGCCCTCGTAAGATTGACCGTCTTTGATAGATGATGTTTTCTCGAATCCCCACCCATGTATTCGGGCGTGGCGTGTCCATCAAAAAAAGGTGGCCGATTTTCTCTCCGGCTGCCTCCAGCTGCCGCACCATTTCATAGGCTACGATTCCGCCTACACATTCGCCGCCTATAAAATACGGTCCATGCGTTTGTATTTTGCGCATGGATTTTATATACGCCGCTGCCATCGATTCTACGCTTAAATGTCCATATTCGCCTAAAGCCAGCCCTTTAGGTTTGATTCCGTAAAGGCTCTCATCTGGACCAAGGCTATTTATCATGGCGGAAAAGTAACTATAGAAATCATCTTCATAGCTAGCCAAAATTCCGTTGAATCCCGAGTAGCGATTTTCATGAGCGCCGGCCACCAAGAAAAGAGATGGTCCCCTCCCGCTTTGAATGGGAAATACATATGCCAGTTCATGGATTGTGTCCTCTTGTCGGCCTAACAGGGAGCAGATACCGGAGTAGCTGGGGTTTTGCATGATAGCTTGCGGTGAGACGGATAGTCCCGCATTAACGCGCAATCCTTCAATGAGACGTAATACTGAAAATGAGTCAGCGCCACTATGGATGAAATTCGTGTCCGCTCCATTTGGCTCAAGGCCAAGTATTTCTTTCCAAAGTCTCCTGACTATCAGGCTGTGGTTTTGGCTCTGCAAGTCGTTTTGGTCTTTGTTTTCTTGCTTGTGAACGGGAATGGGGGGCTGGCTTTCCCCATGACCGATGGTGGACATTTCGAAGGGGTAGCCTGGGTAGAGGGACAGCCCGGAAGAAGTCGGAATATTAAAAACAATCGGAAACCCATATTCCCAAAGTTTGGCTAGGTTTTTCCTAAACAGAAGACAGTGGTCTTTCTTGGGGGGTAGGAAAGGCATAAGGTATTCTTGGTCAAAGCCTCCCAGCGCTAGGAAGGCAGAGAGCGAGCTACGAGGCCCCAACTCAAGACAGATGCCCGCATTTTCGTGTTTTAGGTATTGGACGCAAGCGTCAAAGCGCACTGGGGAACGGAGTTGCCGTTTCCAATATTCAGGCCAATCGATGTCCGTTGAAATTGGCTTTCCATCAATATTGCTGAGAATCTGAATCTTCGGGCGGCGGAAGGTGAAATTCGACAGGCTTGATGAAAAACCCGCTATTATGGAATCCATCAATGGTGAATGAAAGGCGTGGCTCGTTTTTAGCCTATTAAAGTCAATATTGTCATTGGACAGCGCGCTTTCCAATTCCTGGATGGCGTTTTCGCTGCCGGAAAGGACATGCCTGGTCGCGGCATTGGATACGGCGAGGAATACCTGGTTATGGGTATTGAGATAGGCGCTCAGCGTTTCTTTGTCGAGGCTGATAGCCGTCATTGCCCCTCGCTCAGCCTTTTGCATCCATTCGGATCTACTCGCAACCAGTTTGAGACCATCTTCAAAAGAAAAAACATCGGCGAGCGCGGCTGCCGCGTATTCACCCACGCTGTGCCCTAGCAATGTTTTTGGCCTCAGTCCAGCGGCTATCATTTCTTGGGCCAAGGCGAATTCCATAATGTAGAGTAGCGGTTGTGTTATCCTGGTTTCTTGTATTGCCGCATCGTGTCCTTCTAGGAGGAGGTAGTCGCGGAAGCCATGGAGTCCCAAGCGATCAGCTATGTCAATACCCTTATCGATCCACGCGCTAAATTCCGGTAAGACGCCGTAGTAAGCTGCAGCCATACCGGAAAATTGCGATCCCTGACCTGGAAAGAGGAACGTGGCGCCTTGTTCGAAGCTTGGTCCAGAATGCGCTTCC
Source organism: Treponematales bacterium (assembly GCA_041739325.1). Taxonomy (GTDB): domain Bacteria; phylum Spirochaetota; class Spirochaetia; order Treponematales; family JBGSOB01; genus JBGSOB01. Next base: position 14,832 of record JBGSOB010000141.1, on the reverse strand, counting down.
GTTAACGAACCGAGCAACTCGCTCCGTGAGGAGCTAAGGCATGCCCAGCGCAGTTTAAAGGGATGTCGTGGCCCGATGATTTTTGCAGAGAGGGCCAGGAGGTCCACGTCTGTATCCAATTTGAGATACTCGGTTAGGCTTTGTTTTACGGCTGATAGTGCCTTGGGGCTATGTGCTGAAAGTAGAAATGGGTATGGCGCAGCGCAAGTGAGATCCAACTTCTTGGCTTGGAGGGATGAATGACCTGTGTGAGCATGGTCCTTCGGCGGGGAAGACAGGATCATGTGAACGTTTGTCCCTCCAATTCCAAAGGAGCTTAGCCCGGCTATTCGTTGCCCCCCGTTTCCATCCCAAGAGACGCTTTTCTTGTTAACACCAAAGGGGGTGCTTTCTAGCCTGAGTTCCGGATTCGGCGTGTCGAAATTCCTTTGCGGCGGAATGATGCCGGTTTTTAATACTAAGCTGGTTTTTATCAGGGACGCAATTCCAGCGGCGGCGTCGAGATGCCCGATGTTTGCTTTAATTGAGCCCAGTAGGCAGGAATTTTGGGCGCAGCGGCTTTTTGAAAAAACCTTGAGCAGGGCGGCGATTTCTATAGGATCGCCTAATGAGGTTCCTGTGCCGTGAGTCTCTATATAGCCGATATCACACGCGGATACGCCCGCTAATTCCTGCGCAAGTTGAATCGCCTCCGCTTGACCTTGTATGCTGGGTGCCGTAAAGCCAACCTTATCCGCTCCGTCGTTGTTTAGTGCCACCGCCTTGATGATTGCGTATATTTGGTCTGAATCGCGAATGGCTTCCGATAGCCGCTTAAGGCATACGACAGCAACGCCTTCGCCGAAAACCGTCCCATCGGCATTGGCGTCGAATGGACGGCATACCCCGCTCGGTGAATGGATCATCCCCTCGTAGGAAATATAGCCACGTGGTCGCGGCCAACTTACGGTCGCCCCGCCGGCTAAGGCTAGATCACAATTCCAGCTCAAAAGATTCTGGCATGCTAATGCAACCGCACTCAGGCTTGATGAACAGGCTGTTTGCACAGTCATGCTAGGCCCTTTGAGATTCAGCTTATATGATACTCTTGTTGCCAGAAAGTCTTTTTCATTGCCGAGCATGGCGCGAAAGCTTTCCAGGTTTTTTGCCTTTGGCTGGTCTTTAAGGCTAAACCAATATGCTGGCTGGCTTTCTCCTCCAAATACACCTGTTGGGACAGTGATGCGGCTTGGGTCAAGCCCACAATCTTCTAATGCTCGATAACAATGCAGGAGGAAGAGGCGTTGCTGGGGATCTATCGACTCGGCTTCTGCCGGGCTCATTCCAAAAAAACTTGGGTCGAACAACTCTGCCTCGGCTAAAAAACCGCCGCGCGCTACGTAGGCAGGGTCGGAAAGGGATGAAGGGTTTTCCCCCGCGGCAAGTAACTCGTCTTTGGTTAAGCAGGATATTCCCTCTGATCCGTCTTGCAACATTCGCCACAGGGAAGCTATGTCAAGCGCTCCTGGAAAGGCGCCCGATAAGCCGATGATGGCGATTTCTTCGATGTCCTGCGTCATGGGGTTGTCTTTCCCCTCGGTAAGTCTGAATCGGAAATATGTAGCTGGGCGAGAACTTCCTTAAGCAGCGGCGTAGATTGATCGTTCATTTTATCGATAGCTTGATTCCTGGAAAGTTGTCCTCTTCGTACCAAGTGGCTTAGTTCCAGTTCATATGGATTGAATCCGAAACGAAGTTTATGAGCGTGGTTGTTAAGCACGTTAAGGCGGCAATTTGATGAGCAACCGTCAACGTCTTGTGGCGCCTCCCAACCCAATTCTTTTATTTGAGAAATAATCTCCTCCTCGCTAATATCCTCGAGGCAGAGTAGGTTTATCGTATGCGGATAGGCTTGGTTGGCGGGTATCAGCCGCGCTGGGATGCTTAGATACGCCTGCGCCTCAGCGCCGGCCTGGTTTACAATGATGGAAAGCGGGCGTTTACGGCTTTCCATGAGGAATTCATAATTGTTTTTATAGATAAGCCCATCGATGGGTATTTGTCCGATAGTAAAGCCGGCCAGAATCAGGGGTGTGTCCTTTTCTAGCGCCAATTTTAGGGCTAGATTGTTGACCATCCATATGCAAGATTGGCAGCCGGATGAGATTCTCCGAGCTGTGGAGCGCGCGTAGAGATCTTGGCAGAGGCTCGCCTTCATGATCTTGGCAAAGACGTTAACAGAGGGCTTGAAATAAATATGATCGACTCCCAGCGCATCAACGACGCGTCGAATGTTATCCTTGGCGGTTTGAGAGATGAATCCATTGTCAAAAGTAAAAGCTAGAATATTGAGTCCGAAGTCCCTTTTAGCCTTGAGCAATGTGTAACTTGAATCCTTGCCTCCGGAGTAGCAGAGGATCGCGTCGTATTCACTCGTTGATTTTGTCGAACTAATCAGTCCCTCAAGCTCAATTTTTGCGGCTTCGATCGATTTGCTATCCGTCATATCCAGGATCTCGTCTCGACAAAAATTGCACACGCCATCTTTGTCGAGTTCTATGCCTGGAAAAGAAGTTGAGAGCACGCAGCGGACGCAGCGTATTTCATCCATTTCTTTTTCTCGAGATATAGGCAGACATCTTTGTTAATGAACCGAAGTTGTCTCGATTCATCTCGTTTTCCGTTGTAATGATTCCGTAGGATTTTTTGATATGAGTGGCTATCTCGACTAAGCCAAAGGAGTCGATTATTCCTTGGTCTATAAGTGAACGCTCCTGATCGATCTCGTTTTCATCCACAAGAAAATTCCTGCAGACGAAAGCCAAAAGATCCGCCTGAATTTTGTCTTCTATCATGATTCTGCTCCTCCATCCACCATTAGATCGATTTCTCGTAGTATCCCCTTTTGGGGCTCGCGAATCCAGTGCTCTATCATTTGCGCGGATAGAATAAAACTGATAAGCATATTGTCCCGGTAGCCTATGCCTTCATCCACGCGTCGTTTGTTTTTAAAAAGCATGCGCTCGACCATTCTGGGAGAGAAGATTCCGAAATCGCGAACAATATCCGGTGATAGGAAGTGCGCTGCGGTATCAGTGGGGATCCCGCCGGGTAGGAAGGCCTTAAGGTCCGGGGCTTGATACGGTTGTTTAGGTCGGTTCAGTATTTTTTCAGGCACAAGGCCACGGTAAGAATCCGATAAAATTGCTTTTTGCCGATACCCGTTCAATTTCCATTCATGTGGGAGGGCCATGGCGAACTCAACGAATTCATGATCTAGAAAAGGATAGCGTCCTTCCACCCCGTGTCCCATGGACATCCTGTCGCCTTGGCTGGAAAGAAGATAGCCCTCCATCAGCGTTCGCATTTCCAAATACTGATTGCGCTTTAATAGCGGCCAGGCGCGAACCTCGCGAGGCGTCATTTTTACTAGCGCGGCTTCGATCCGTTCCTCATTTATCCGCACGGACCAATCTGGGTTGAGGTACTTCTCGATTATGGAATTGTTTTTAAGTCTAATAGTCAGTCCCGCCGCCGCCCCTCCCATTTTCCCAAGGAATCCTTCGTAATACATTTTCATAAAACCCAATTGGCTTGAGTCTTTGTAGTGGGCTAAGTGTGGGTAGAGACTGGCGATAACCCGATCGATATCCACGTCTGAAAGACCCTTCTCCCACGATTCTAATAGCTTCACCTCTTTGAATACGTCATATCCACAAAGAATTTCATCCGCCCCTTCCCCGGTCAGTACGACTTTGATACCCTCCGCCCTTACCCTTTTAGACAGCATGTAAAGCGGGAGGGGCGCGGTGCGAAAAACTGGACGTTCGAAGTGCCAGGCCGCTTCCAGGAAGTTTTCATTTATGGTCTCTGCGCTTACCATCTCGCGGGCATGTTGGCTTCCTAGGCTTGATACCATGAGATCTTGAAAGATCGACTCATCGAACGCTTCATCTGAAAAGCCTATAGAAAAGGTTTTAAAGGAATTACCTTTGCGATTGCGGGTAAGTAGGCTTGTTATCGATGAATCAATGCCGCCGGATAGATAGCAACCAACAGGCACATCAGAGCGTAGCCGTAAATCCACCGCGCGCTGGAGCTCGGCTCTCAGCCCTTCTTGCGCTTCTTGGTAGTTGGAGGGCAGGCTGGGTGGGGTGGCGCCAAGACGATAATAAAAATCGGCATCGATTTTTTCGCCTTGCGCGTTGAAATACGCGTAGGAGCCTGGCTCAAGAGATTTAATGTCCTTGAATACCGTTGATTCGTCTAAGCTGTTCCAGAAAAGGCCGTGCATAAGCAAAGCCTGCGGTTCCCACGAGCGAGAGAATCCCGGGATTACGTCGAAGGCCTTCATTTCAGAGGCGAAAAAAGCCGACCCAGGGCGCTGCAGATAGTACAAAGGAAGCATGCCATAGCGATCCCTGATCGCCAGTAGCCGTCTTGTTAACTTATCCAAAAAAAGGATGGCGAACTGTCCGTTGAATTTTGAAATAGCCGCTGTGCCCCACTCTTCAAGGGCTTGTTGCGCCACCTCGGTATCGCTACTTGTTAAAAAAATTCTTCCAAGGGCTTCGAGTTCATGGCGAAGCTCAAGGTAGTTAAAAATTTCTCCATTAAATGATATAACGCTCTGGGGTCGGATCATCGGTTGTTGCCCCGATGACAGATCAATAATCGCTAGTCGGGTATGGGCTAGTGCAAAGTTGTCTTGAGCGTAGCGGCCCCAGCCGTCCGGGCCGCGATGGGCCAAGGTAGCGGCCATGTGGCTAACTAAGCCCCGATTCTGTTCGGCGGGCGCCTCCTTGATGATTCCGACTATACCGCACATATCTTAGACGTCCGCTTCACTATCGGCGTCTAGCTTGTGTCGCGCGCGCGCCATAGCCGCTATCCCCTGACGCTGGCGTGAAGCGCGCTCTTTTGATTCAGGCAAAGCTTTATTAACCTGTGGCGGCCCTCCAAAAAAATCCGCCATGCTGGAAACCGTGGGACGGGCAAAAAGATCAGCGATGGCTATTTCACGTCTGAACTTATCTTCAAGGAGGCTGCGGAGTTTCAAGAGGGATAGGGAATGGCCGCCAGAATCAAAGAAATTTTGACTATGCTCTATATCGGTTAAGCCCAAAACCTCACGCCATGCTGCCGCGACGAGGATCTCCGCCTCGCTCATGCTTGTCTCAAAAGATCCCTTTATGGTGGCTTGTGTTATGGGAGGGCTTGCCGCTAAGGCTTTGCGATTAAGCTTTCCGTTTTCACTCATCGGAAACTTTTCCAGTCTGACATAGTATTCGGGGAGAGTGGAGGCTGGGACGAATTTAGATATTTCGGTTCGGAAAATTGAAGGATCGATATCCTCCATCGCGTCGCTCACATAGTAGAGAATCAGGCACTCCTCTCCCGAAGCAGCCGCGCCTTTTTTTAAAGCTGCGCCCTTCACGCCGGCAATGGATTTAGCGCAATTTTCAATCTCGCCGGATTCGACCCGGATACCGCGAATTTTTAATTGATCGTCCTTGCGGCCAAGGTATTCGATAGCCCCATCTAGTCCATAACGGCCGGAGTCACCGGTTTTGTACATCTTGCCGGCCCCAAAAGGATTCTTCAAAAAGGCGAGATCGCTAAGGTCTGGACGCTTCCAATATGAACGCGCCAGGCCGATGCCGGTGAGGAATATCTCTCCCTCTACCAGGGGGGGGCAGAAATAGCCGGCCTTATCAAGTATGTAAACCTGGGTATTTGAAATGGGTCTACCGATGGGTATGGCGCCACGCTCAAGATCAGCCTGCGAACATGCCCAAGCCGTGACGTCGATGGATGCCTCAGTTGGCCCGTAGCAATTTAGCAGGCCAGCACGAGGTAGTTTTTGGAAGAATATCCTGGCCAGGTCAAGGGGGAGAGCTTCTCCGGAGCTTACCACGTCGCGTAGCGATTCGCAATTTCTCGCGTCCAGGCAAGCTAAGAAATGGGTCATCATCGATGGGACAAAGTTTGCGACATTGACGGACTCCGCCTCTATTAGTCGTAGTATCGAGCGAGGATCCCGCTGTTGGCCTTCCTCGGCGATGACTAATGTCGCGCCTGTAAGGAGGGGCCAAAAAAGCTGCCAGACTGAAACGTCAAAGGTGTAGGGTGTGTTGAGGAGGACTTTTTCACCCTCCCTTAGTTTTAGCTGGTCCTGCATCCATAAAAGTCGGTTTACTATACCGCGGTGCATAAGATCGGCGCCCTTTGGTTTCCCCGTAGTTCCTGATGTAAAGAATATATACATCGAATCTTCCGGGTCTATATCGATCTCTGGTAAGGATGACGCTTCGCTATAATTTTTTTCAAAATCCTCAACGCAAAGCACCGGAACCGTGCAACCTTCAAGCTTTAACCGTAGTTCTTGGCTACAAATAACAGCCGAAGGCTCGACATCCTCCAGAATGGTCCGTATTCGCTCTTGCGGCCAATCAATGCCAGCGGGAACGTAGGCATTGCCTGAGTGCACGATCCCGTGGAGTACATAGAGCATGTGCGGCGAACGCTCCAGTAAAACCATGATTCTGCCGCCCTGGCCGAAGGCTCTATACAATGTGGTCGCGATGCAGGCGACTCGGTTTGTGAAATCGGCATAGTGAATGCTTTGGCCGCGGTAGCGAAGGGCTATTTTATCTAATTGCTTGGCCATCGACTCGCGAAGAAGCTGAGCCATGCTTTTGCGCAGGGGGTAATCCGATTTTTGATTGGCGCCGCTAAGTCTATCGGCCCAGGCGCTTTCAATCAATCCAATGCTTCTCACGCTGAGTTTGGGACTTAAAATAGCAGTTTTTAGGAGCTCGTTAAAATAGCCCATCCAGAGGCGGATGTCGGCTTCACAAAAGCTGGCGCTATTATATTCCCAGTTACCTTCCCAGCCAGACTCACCTTGCCACCAGGTAAAGAATAAATCCATTTGCGCCCCACTCCGCGGTGGGCGAAGGCTTTCACAGCACAGTCCTTCCAACTTTAGCCCCATGAGGCTTTCATTCGTGAACCCAGCTTGAAGGAAGAATGGTCGAGCCGGATCGCGTTTTTGCCGACTTGCGTTTGCGATCTGGGTAAAGGGTAGGCTTTGGTGTCTATGATTAAGGAGCATCTCACGGCGTGCCTGCTCATAGAGATCCGCTAGGCTTGTGTCCGGGCCCACTTCAAATGCGGTTGGTAAAATATTGACACAGGGCCCTAATATGCTCCGCCCTTCAAGCCCTCGCCGGTTGGTGAACGGGACGCCGATAAGGAATTGCTGTGTGCCAGATATCCTGTGCAAAAGGGCTGCGTATGCGCTTAAAAGGATGAGAAATGGAATTTTCCCATCCTTTTCACTTGCCTGCATGGCCGCCGCCGTATCCAATTCCATACTCCAGGCCAAGCTCTGGCCTTGTGCTTGAAAGGCCGTTGGCCTATAGCTAGAATGTGGTAACTTGAGGGCTTCAGTAAATGTTTCGATCTTTCCAGCAAAATATTCTCGCGCTTTTTGACATTCGGCGCTTGCAAGGTAAGCGTTTTCTGAATCTGTGTAGATTGAGTAATCTTCAAAAAAAGGGAGATGGCTTTCATTCGCGTAGGCTTTTTCGATGGCGTCCGCAAGGATGGTTTTAGAAAAGAGATCAGTTATCGAGTGATGTTGTATGATAAGGGCGTAATGTTCATGCTGGTTTTTTTGAAAGAGAATGAATCGCGCTAAGGGGCCGATGTCCAGTGGAAGGGGCAGGCAGGCGGTGGCAGCGGCTCTTTTTAAGATATCTTCAGTGGGGCAAACGATGTATTCCCAGGGGGCGGGTATTGTTTGGGGCTGACTGACATACGTGCCGTCTTCTGCGAAGGTCGAAGATAAGATAGCCGCAGAATTCCATACTTTCTCCCAGGATCGCCTTAGGCGGGGAATATCCAGTTCTCCGCTTATCTTAACTAGCGCAGAAACATTATAGACCGATGATTTTTCAAAAATGCGGCTATTGGTTAAAAACTGTTCTTGAATCCTCGAAACACGCGACCGAATCATGGTTTCTCCAAAAGTGTAGTGAGTTGGCTATAATAAACTTAATATGTTCATAATATAGCCTGATGCCTCTACTTTCGCAAGAGCAAAACACCGTGCGCATCCCTGCCATGACCATGAAGGGATGCCCGCGTCTCTTGGCCTCAGGGCAGAAATCGTATATAAATAAAAACCTATGTTTGTAAAGGAAGTTGGATGTTTGTGAAGCGCAAACGAGTCTTTTGGCTTCGATTTTTAAGGCTTGTATGCCTTGAAAGACCCGAGAAATCCATTCTCGGGGTTCTGGCTTCTTTTCTCTTCCTTTATCTTGTTTTTTTTATACTCGTGCCCTCACCGCGTTTTCGCTCTGGCTACTCTACCGTCCTCTATGACTCTCAAGGGCGTTTACTCGGGGCTTCCATAGCCCCCGACGGACAGTGGCGTTTTCCCGCGCCGGATGCCCTGCCGGAAAAATATCAGGCCGCCTTAGTCGCCTTTGAGGACAGGCGTTTTTTCTTTCATGCCGGCGTGGATCCTCTGGCCGTTCTCAGGGCCCTGGTTTCGAATATCCGCTCGCGCTCAATCCGTTCCGGCGCCTCCACCATCAGCATGCAGGTGGCGCGGCTTGCCGGCAAGGGCCGCTCGCGAGGCTATGGCCTCAAGATTATTGAAGCCCTCCAAGCCTTGCGGCTTGAGCAAGCCTTAAGCAAGAAACGGATCCTCTCCCTCTACGCCTCTCAAGCTCCCTTTGGCGGGAATGTGGTGGGGCTGGAAGCGGCCGCCTGGCGCTACTTTGGCCGCTCCCCGGCGGAGCTTTCCTGGGCGGAGGCAGCCGTGCTTGCGGTTCTTCCCAACAACCCGGCCCTTGTTCATCCGGGGAGGAATAGGGAAAGACTCCGCCAGCGCAGGGACTCCCTCCTCGAGCGGCTCTATCGCGCGGGAAAAATCGACGCCGAGGACTTACGCCTTGCCCGTGCCGAACCCCTGCCGGCCAAGCCCTACGATCTTCCTCGGTTGGCCCCCCACCTTCTTGAGCGCGCCAAGGCTGAGGCTCAGGGCCCCCTCCTGCGTTCCAGCCTTGATGCTGATCTCCAGCAAAGGGTTTCCACCCTCCTTGCCCGCCGTGGCCAAGAGTTCGCTCTGCGCGGGATTCGCAACATGGCATGCTTGGTCTTGGATACCAAGAGCGGAAAGGTCTTGGCCTATGTGGGAAATCTGCCGGAGGTTGAGCTGTCAAATCAGAGCGCTCGCTGGGGAAGGGCGGTAGACGCGGTAAAGGCAAGCCGCAGTTCCGGAAGCCTCTTAAAGCCCTTTCTCTACGCCGCAATGCTAGATACGGGAGAGCTCTCCCCCCAGTCATTGGTCTTGGACATACCCCTGCGGGTAGGCTCTTATTCCCCGGAGAATAACAGCAAGGCCTATCTAGGCGCCTTGCCGGCGGACCAAGCCCTAGCCCGCTCCCTCAACGTGCCGGCGGTGCGTGAACTGCGGGCTTACGGGGTAGAGCGTTTTGCCCGGCTCTTGGCTGACATGGGCCTCTCCACCCTTTCGCGCCGCTACGCCGACTACGGCCTTCCCCTTGTCTTAGGCGGGGCGGAGGTAAACCTTTGGGAGATGTCCGGGCTCTACTCCTCTCTGGCGCGTTGCGCGATGTCAGCCGACCGCGAGGCGGCGGAAAGCGCCTTTTTCATGCCCAGCTACCTCTACGCGGGGCCGCCTTCAGCCAGGCACCGCGCCCGCATCAGCCCGGCCGCCGCCTACCTTTGTCTGGAAGCCCTCTCCCTGGGGAACCGCCCGGAGGAGGAAGTCGCTTGGGCGGATTTTTCCTCCGCTCGTAAAATAGCTTGGAAGACGGGGACAAGTTTTGGCTTCCGCGATGCCTGGGCTATCGGAGTGAGCCCGAGCCATACGGTTGCCGTGTGGGTAGGCAACGCGGACGGGGAGGGGAGGCCGGAGATAAAAAGCGTGCTTACCTCCGCCCCCGTCATGTTCGAGATATTTTCAAGCCTTCCCGCATCGTCCTGGTTTAGGGCCCCAAGCTCAGGCCTTAAGCCCCTGACCGTCTGCGCGGATTCAGGGTATCCCGCCGGGCCGGATTGCCTGCGTCTGCGCGAGACACTCGTGCCCTCAGGCTCGAGTGTCTCGCAGGTCTGCCCCTACTGCCGCACCGTCCACCTGAGCCCGGACGGACAATGGCAGGAGGGGGCCGGCAAGGGGCGCGAGTTTGAGAGCTCCAAGCGCTTTGTCTTGCCGCCCGCAGTGGAACTCTATTACCGGAGCTGGAATATCTCCTACCGACCCCTGCCGCCAGAACGGCCCGATGGATCCGCCCTGGGGCCCTCAGGATCATTTTCTATCCTTTTTCCGGAAGAGGGCTCGGCTATCTATATTCCCATCGAGTTGAGCGGCCGTCCGGGACGGGCCGTTTTTCAAGCCGCCCACCGCGACCCCCAAGCCGTGCTTCATTGGCATATCGACGAAGAATACCTAGGCTCGACGACCAAGCCTCATAAGATAGAGGTGGTGGCCGAAGCCGGCCGCCACCGCCTTACTCTCGTTGACCAATCCGGGCAGAGCCTGGAGCGGCGCTTTAGCGTTCTCAACGAACACTAGGTTAAAAACAATGCCAAGCGGAACCCCTCCGCAAGCCTTCTTCACTCAGATATCGTCTTATTATAAACGGCGTCTGATTACAGACGCCTACTCCAGAAAGAGCCGCTTGGAGGCGAATACCGGGTCTGATGTCAGGTTGACGCCCAAGCGGCGCAGCCCTGCCTCGTCGCCGGGTGAGGGAAAGTGGGTAAGGTGCATCTGACAGCCGCGTAGCTCGTGGAGCTTATCCACGCAGGCCTGGACCATGGGGTTGAGGGCGGCCGAGATGGAGATGGCGATTAAAGCCTCGTCTACGTCGAGGCTGGGGTTCTTGCCGCGCAGGACTTCGTGCTTAAAGCGGGATATCGACTCTACCACTACCGGGGAGAGCAGGTGGATAGAGTCCGGCACCCCGGCTAAAACCTTGATGGCATTGAGGACGGCGGCGGTGGCGGCGTGAAGAAGTTTGGAATTCTTGCCGGTGAGGATGGAGCCGTCGGGCAACTCAAGGGCACAGCCGCAGAAAACCGTGTCCAAGCCCTTGGTTTCAGGATCGTCCCTCTCGCAGCTCGCTTGGGCCTCGGCCGCGGCCTTGCGCGCGGCGGGGAGCACCGGTCTGTATTCAGGCCCTATCCCCAACTCCTTTAGCAAGCGATCCGCCTTGTTGAGGGTTTCTTGGTCTCCCATGCCCAGCATGTACTCTGAGGAACAGCGCAGGTAGCGCCGCACGATCTCTTGCTTTGCCGCCTCACGGGTGGCCTTGTCGTCTATGATGGCAAAGCCGGCGCGGTTTACCCCCATCTCGGTGGGAGAGCGGTAAATGGCCGCGTCGCCGGTAATGCGTTCCAAGATGGCGCGCAGGATGGGAAAGGACTCGACGTCGCGGTTGTAATTGACGGCCGCCTCCCCGGTTGCGTCCAGGTGGAAGGGATCGATGAGGTTAAAGTCCTTGAGATCCAGGGTGGCGGCTTCATAGGCAAGGTTTACCGGGTGTTTGAGGGGGAGGGACCAGATGGGAAATGTCTCGAACTTTGCGTACATTGCCTTTTGTCCCAGCTTGTGGTCGTGGTAGACCTGGGAGAGGCAAGTTGCCATCTTGCCCGAGCCGGGGCCGGGGCCGGTGACTACCACCAGGGGCTTAGAGAGTTCTATGCGCGGGTTTGCCCCATAACCGGATTCGGAGACGATGGCATCTAGGTCCGTCGGGTAGCCCTTTGTCGGCGTGTGGGTATAGACGCGGATGCCGCGGCGCTCAAGCTTTGACTTGAAGGCCGCCGCCTGGGGCTGGGATTCCCAGCGGGTAATAACGACCCCGGCTACCGATAAGCCCCATTCCCCCAGGTCGTCAATGAGTTTTAAGGCGTCGGCGTCGTAGGTAATGCCGTAGTCGGCGCGGATCTTGCGGTGCTCGATGGCCCCGGCATGGATACACAGAACGATTTCGGCATCCTTTTCAAGCTCCTTCAGGAGGCGGATCTTTACGTTGGGATCGTAGCCGGGTAGGACGCGGGCAGCATGGAAGTCATTGAGGAGCTTGCCCCCGAACTCCAAATAGAGGCGTCCCTCGAAGCGCTTCATGCGCTCGCGGATGTAGGAAGCCTGCTCCTTGATGTACATATCGTTGTCAAAACCCCGCACCATATTCCCTCCTTGAAAAGACCAGGGGGAGTCTACACCTCCGAGGCTCCGGCAGGAAGGGGGTATGCCCAATTTTTAAGCAGGATTCGCGCTGAACTGCTTCTGTGGCTCAGAGCTTTCAAGAGTGCGGGAATCCAGTTGGAAGCCTGGCGGAAGGAGGGCTTGGAATTCCGGGGGTAGGGGGGCTTGGCAGTTAATCCAGCTCCCATCGATGCTCCTAAAGCCCAGGCGCCAGCTGTGGAGGGCTTGGCGTTCCAGGATGAGGTCCTCCCTGTCCGTGGCGCTCAAATCTCCCTGTGCAAAGCGCAGAAAAATGCCCTCGTCCAGGCCATAGAGCTTGTCGCCCACAAGGGGAAAGCCAAGGCCTAAGAGGCTGGCGCGGATTTGATGGGTCCTTCCGCTCAAGAGCTGAGCCTCTACCAGGCTCATGCCTCCGTGCTTAGCTAAAGAGCGAAAGCGGGTAAGAACGGCTTGGCCCTCAGTTCCGCCTGGGATAAAGCGGAGTTTTTTGCGCACCGCGCTTTCCTTGTCAGGCACTAAAGAGCCCCGCGCTTCAAGCTCGGCTGGGAAGCGCCCGTGAACCAGGGCAAGATAGCTCTTCTTGATGGCCGGGATCTTCCTGCCCTCGCTATCGCTCTGAACCTCAGCCTGGGCAGCGTTCCAGTGTGCTAGGGCCCGCGCCGTCTTGCAAATGCAGATAGCCCCTGAACTTTCCCTATCCAAGCGGGAGGCAAAGTAGAATTCCTGTCTGCCGGATTCCTTGAGAAGATGCCAGAGGCTGTGTTTGAAGAAGGCCCCGCCGGGGTGGCAGGAGAGGGGCGCCGCTTTGTCCAGGATAAGGTAGTTTTCATCCTCGTGGAGAAGGCCAAAGGAAAGCCGAGCCGGGGGTTCCTCTATGCCCTGGGGCATAAACTCGACACTGTCGCCAAGCTCCAGCACTTCATCGCCCTGCGCACGCTCGCCATTGAGGCGCAGCTCCCCGCTCTGGCAGAATTCTCGCCAGCGCCCTGAGTCGGCATAGCGGAAGTTCAGTGCAAGCCAGCTGATGAGCCGCATGCCCACGGCGCTTGGGCCAATTCTTGTCTGGGCTCTGCGTTCCATACATCCATCATAGACATTTTTCCACTTCGCTTATAGTATCCGCAGACAATGCTTCTCATCTATCCGCCCTTTGCCCGCAGCCCCGAGCCTCCCGTCGGCATAGCCCGAATCTCTGCCTTCCTCCAAAGCCGGGGCATGCCCGCCCTCTGCCTTGACCTCTGCCAGGAGGGTTATGACTACCTCCTAGGGCTCGACTTCGAGCCTGCGGACACCCGCTCGGCGGTAGCCCTCAAGCGGCGGGATCGGAGCTTGGCCTTTTTAAAGAGCCCTGCCTGCCGGGGCAAGGAAGATCGTTACAAACAGGCCGTCTCCAACCTCAACCGCTGTTTGCGTTCCCTCGCCGCCGGGCGGGGACTCGTCATTTCCCTCTCCGACTACCAAGACAGTAATCGCTCCCCCCTCAAACGCGCCGACCTCCTTGCCCAAGCGGATGACTATGAGTCCCACATCCTCTATCCCCTCTTTGCCAAACGCGTCAAAGAAGCCATTGATGCCGATGCCGAGCGCATGCGCGCCTCAGGTTTAGATCCCCAAGCGGCGCCCATCGGCCTCTCCCTCTGTTACCTAAGCCAAGCATTAAGCGGCTTTGCCATCCTCGGTTTTTTACGCGCCGTCTACCCAGGCCGCCGCGTCATCCTCGGCGGGGGCTTGGTGAGTTCCTGGATCAGACAGGGCATCCTCCCCGCAGATGAAAACTTTAGCGGCCTTGTTAGCGCAATCCTTCCCGGTCCCGGAGAAGAATCCCTGGGGCCCTACCTGGACAGCCTCGGACTTTCCGCGCGGGCATCACTACAGAGAGAGGGGTGGCATGGGGAAGATTCCGCATTAACGTCAGCCCCTTGTGCCCCGCCTGATTACTCAGACTTTGCCCAGCTTGAATACCTCTCCCCCGGTAGGATCATTCCCTATAGTTTTTCATCCGGCTGTCCCTGGCTGCGTTGCCGCTTTTGTCCTGAGGTGGCGGAGGGAAACCGCTATTCCGCCGTGGGCACGGCGCGAGCCCTGGCCGAGATCAGGCAGTTGCGCGATAGCTATAAACCGGATCTCTTTCATTTTTCAGACTCTGAGATAGGCCCGGCCTACCTGCGCCTCCTGGCGGACTCAGGTCTGGGGACTCCCTGGTATGGTTTTTCGCGCTTTTCCTCCGTCCTTTTGGACATCGATTTATGCAGGCGTTTAGCCGATTCCGGCTGCGTCATGCTCCAACTGGGGCTTGAGTCCGCCGACCAAGGGGTGTTGGATTCCCTGAACAAGGGCACGAGTATAGGCGATATCGAGCGGATACTCATAAACCTTGAGGCGGTGGGAATATCGGCCTACATCTATCTTCTTTTTGGCACAATCAGCGAGGGCCCGGAAGAGGCAAGCCGCACCCGAGCCTTTGTAGAGACCCACGCCTCGCGCATCGATTTTCTCAACTTGGCCATCTTTAATCTTCCCGTCTCCAGCCAAGACGCGAAGACCGTGGCCACCCGCGGTTTTTCAGACGCCGACCTCTCCCTCTACCACGAATTCAGCCATCC
>JBGSOB010000096.1:0-4107 GCA_041739325.1 Treponematales bacterium | reverse complement strand
ATAGCCGTCCGCGAAGCTATAATCCGCGGCATAGCCTTCGTGGGAGGCAAGGATGGACGCACAGAGCCCGCTATCGAGGAAGGGACAATCGGCATAGGCGTAGATGAGACTCTGGTAGGAGAGGGAAAGCTCATCAAGCTCGGCTATAAGCTGGGCATGGGTGTGGATAGGTTTACTTGATATTCCAAGACCCGCAAGAAAGGACAGGCCGCGAAGCCGCGCGGCCATAGTTTCAGATCCGGCAAGTAGATGAATTGCCCCTAGAGAAGGAAGGGTTCGTAGGCTGGAAATGACTCTTTCCAGGGAGCAGCCTCCACCTGATAAGCCTAAAAAGGCTTGATCCGAGAGATCGCATGCGTTTAGAACGGCTATATTTGTCTTTTCCCCCATGCTTCCCACACTCTCCCGAGACAAGGCTTTCCTTAATATCGCCCATTTTTAAAAAAGTGTTAAGCTCTTCCCCTTTTCTAAATACGGACTTTTTCCGCAAACTAGATTTATTGGAGATAGAAACACAACTCAATGGGTATTGACCCGCCATCGGCCTCTATATATAGTGGTCGCCGGAGTACTACATGAAATTCGAACGCTATTTTACCACAGAGGGCAAAAGCCCCTATGAGGGTATACGCTGGGAAAAAAGAACAAGCGAAATCATCGGTTCCGGGGGCAAGGTTCTCTTCCGCGCCCAGGACGTCATTGTGCCTGAAGGCTGGAGCCAGATCGCCACCGACATTATCGCCCAGAAATATTTCCGCAAGTCCGGGGTTCCCGTCGACAGAGCATCGGCCTGGAGGAATGAAATTCCCCCCGTCAAGGATGATATCGTCCCCGCCTACCCCGAGGACGGGGCAGAGCATGACGCCCGCCAGGTTTTTCACCGCCTGGCCTATACCTGGGCATTCTGGGGGGAGGGCCTCAAGCTCTTCGACAGCGCGAACGACAAGAAGATATTCTATGAAGAGCTGCTCGCAATGCTGGCTCGGCAGATAGCGGCACCCAATTCCCCGCAGTGGTTCAATACCGGGCTCCACGCCGTCTACGGCCTCTCCGGCCCCTCCCAGGGCCATTACTACGTCGACCCCGCCAGTGGAGAATTGCGCAAGAGCTCTTCCGCCTACGAGCGGCCCCAGCCCCACGCCTGCTTTATCCTCTCCGTGGCCGACGACCTGGTAAACGAAAACGGGATTATGGATCTCATTACCCGTGAGGCCCGTCTCTTTAAATACGGCTCTGGCACAGGCACGAACTTTTCCAATTTGCGAGGCAGGGGTGAACACCTCTCCGGCGGCGGGGTTTCATCCGGACTCCTTTCCTTCCTCAAGGTGGCCGACCGTTCGGCTGGGGCCATCAAGTCCGGCGGCACCACGCGCCGCGCCGCCAAGATGGTCATCCTTGAAGCAGACCACCCCGACGTGGAGCAGTATATCCAATGGAAGCGCGAGGAAGAGCACAAGGTAGCAGCCCTCGCCGCGGGCTCAGGCCTCATAGACCGCCACGTTCAAGCCATCCGCAAGGCGGTATCCCTCCAAGACGACAACTTCAACCGCTTTGACCCGGACTGCAACTCTGCCCTACGCTCGGCTATCAAGGCTGCCTTAGCCCAGGGTTTTCCGCCTGAGTACCTGAAGCTCGTTCTTTCCAGCATCGAACAAGGGGACGAGGACCTGCCCCTCCCGGTCTACTCCACCGCCTGGGACGATGAAGCCTACAACACTGTCTCCGGACAGTCTTCCAACAACAGTCTGCGGGTAAGCAACGCCTTTATGGAAGCGGCCCTGCGCCACAAGGATTGGGAGCTCATCGACAGGGCAAGCGGCAAGGCATCCAAGACGATCAAGGCCGAGAAGCTCTTTGACATGGCGGCCCGCTCCGCTTGGGCATGCGCCGATCCCGGCTTCCAGTTCCACGACACCATCAATGAATGGCACACCTGCCCCCAAGACGGGGCTATCCGTGCCTCCAATCCCTGCTCGGAATATATGTTTCTTGATGACACAGCCTGCAACCTCGCCTCCGTGAACCTCATGCGCTTCCGTTCAGAAAAAGACGGATCCTTTGACATGGCCGGCTATAAGCACGCCATCCGCCTTTGGACGAGCGTCTTGGAGATTTCCGTGGCCATGGCCCAGTTCCCCTCCAAGGAGATAGCCCGCAAGAGTTACGACTTCCGCACCCTGGGCTTAGGATACGCCAACCTAGGCAGCCTCCTCATGGTCATGGGCCTGCCCTATGA
Source organism: Treponematales bacterium (assembly GCA_041739325.1). Lineage (GTDB taxonomy): Bacteria > Spirochaetota > Spirochaetia > Treponematales > JBGSOB01 > JBGSOB01. The sequence continues at coordinate 1,871 of JBGSOB010000096.1, read as the reverse complement.
TTCGCCGGAAGCTCGCGGCGTTTCCGCCTGTCTATCCGCCGTCCTAGGTGGCGAGGGCTATGCCCAATCCGCTCGCATGGCCCGGGACCTCGGGCCCTTTGCCCGCTACCAAGCCAACCGCGAGGACATGTTGCGCGTCATACGGAATCATCGCCGCGCGGCCCATGGGAGCCCGGACGAAGAGTATGAAGGGCTTTCCATACTGCCAAAGGCGATAGATCCGTCTTTCTGCCCAAAGGACTTCCTCAAGGCTGCCCGCGCCGCGTGGGATGAGGCTCTCAAGCTCGGACAGGAATACGGTTTCCGCAACGCTCAGGTTACGGCCATTGCCCCCACCGGCACGATAGGCCTCCTCATGGACTGCGACACGACCGGAATCGAACCTGACTACGCCTTAGTCAAGCATAAGAAGCTCGCAGGCGGCGGCTTCTTCCGCATCGTCAACCAGAGCGTGGAGGAAGCCCTAAAAACCCTAGGCTACGAGACTCAAAACGCAAAAGCAATCAGCGACTTCTGTATCGAACATTCCACGGTAGAAGGGGCCCCCGGTCTTAAGCCAGAGCACTACCCCGTCTTCGATACCGCCACCCCGGCGGGGAATCAAGGGGCGCGTTGCATCGCCTGGGAAGCCCATATCGCCCTCATGGCAGCGGTGCAGCCCTTCATTTCAGGCGCCATTTCCAAGACGGTCAACATGCCGGCCACATCCAGCCATGAAGAGGTAAAAAACGCAATCCTCTCGTCCTGGAAGTCCATGATAAAGGCAGTGGCCGTTTACCGCGACGGCTCAAAGCTTTCCCAACCCCTCATGGCATCCGGGCCCAGCGCCGACCCCCTCTCCAAGGCAATCCTTGAAATAGGGAATGAGGGAAGAGAAGAGGGAAAAAGCGCGGCTGAAACTACCGTGGAAGCGCCACGAGAGGAATCGAACCCCAAGGCCCAGAGCCTCTCCCGACGCCAGAGCCTTCCCAACCGCCGTTCTGGCTATACCCAAAAGGCAAAGATAGGCGGACACTCCATTTTCTTGCGTACCGGAGAATACGACGGCGGGAACCTGGGGGAGATATTCCTTGATATGCATAAGGAGGGCGCGGCCTTCAGGTCACTCCTCAACTCCTTTGCCATCGCCGTCTCCTTAGGCCTTCAATACGGGGTGCCCCTTGAAGAGTACGTTGACGCCTTTACCTTCACCCGCTTTGAGCCCAACGGAATGGTCCAAGGCCACGACTATGTGAAGATGGCTACCTCCGTTTTGGACTTTATCTTCCGAGACCTGGCCATCACCTACCTAAAACGCGGCGAACTGGGGCAGGTAAAGCCGGATGATCTTCTTTCTACCGGCACCCAAGAAAAGTCGAGTCATAAGAAGGAAAAACAACATACTTCAGGCCCGGCTTCCCAGCCATCAGCCTATGAATCTGCGCGGATATCAGGTTATGAAGGAGACCCCTGCCCCGCCTGCGGCCACTTCACCCTCGTGCGCAACGGCACCTGCCTCAAATGTGAGACCTGCGGCGGAACAACAGGTTGTAGCTAAAACAATCATGTCTCGCATTTAAGGCCCGAGCGATCGCCCAAGCCTGCTTGGGCGATTGTTTAGGAGGGTATGCGCGTAATGCCGCCGTCCCCCGACCAATCAAGGTGGTAGCGCTCGCCCCGCGGGCGGTCCACCCGCTCAAAGCCTATGCCAAAGAAATAATCCAAGCCGGCCGACACCAAATTCGAGGAAAGATTGTCATAGCGGAGACTGTCGTACATCGTAAGCGCCGAACTGAATATTGAAGAGGGAATGCCACACTCCGCGATGGCCGTTACCGTGCGCCTTAAGCCGGATTGACAGCGGTTGAGGATGATCTGGAAGCTGGGCTCAA
>JBGSOB010000050.1:0-21458 GCA_041739325.1 Treponematales bacterium | reverse complement strand
GCTTCATGAGCTGGGCAAAGAGCTGGAGGGTCAGGTCTCCGCAGTGATGGCCAAAGTCGTCGTTGTAACGCTTAAAGTGGTCAAGATCCATAAAGAGTAGGCAGAATTCAGCGCCGCCTGAGGGCCATTGCCGCGCGGATATCCGCATTTGATAGTCGAGTCTGCGCAGGAACTCCGCTCTGTTGGGCAAGCCGGTAAGAGCGTCCGTCGTTGCCGCAGCGACGAGTTTTTCCTGGAGTTGGTGGAGCTCAAGGCTTGATTCCAGTTGCCAGGCGGCGCTTTCTAAAATGCCTTCTTCCTCCGCAGAAATTTCGGAAGAAGAGGCTATCCAGATGATGTACTGCAGTTCCCCCAGATAGGAAAGAGGCAGGTAGGATGCCCGTAGTCCCAAACTGTTTCTCCACCGGCATGGGGCGGAGCCGAGCTCCCTGTATCTTTCAAGAATAAAGGCTTCGTTTACGGCTCCCTCCGTGGATTCTTTTGCCTGGATCAGTTTGAGCGCGCAGAGCCTCCTTCCCTGGTGGTCCTCCCCATATTCGGCCTTAAAGAGTGCCAGTTCTTCACACAGAAAATGTTGGGAAAAAATGCTTAAAACCCGGCTTAAAATCTCCGCCCCGCTCGTGGCAGAGCCGAGCGACTCTTGTAGGGCTTGAAGAAAGTTGAGCTCATCAACCCTGCGTTGAAGAGTATGTAGGCCTTCATCGCTCTTCACGAATTGCAGGTATATCTCAGGGTCGAATCCTATGCGGGGCAGGGGCATTCCCGGCTCTGATTCGTCACCGGCTAAACGGGCTTCTATGCGAGCCCTATCCCGTTGATGGAGGTCTTTGCCGGCGTAGAGTGCCGCCGCCTGGAGTAATATCTCCCGCTCAGCCAAAGTATCCGCGTGGCGCATCTGGAAATCAGCAAAGTCAATCAGTATTCTTTCAAGAATATGCCGCGATTCCGAGAGACGGGAGCTCATAAAGGCTATCGCCTTTTCATAAAAGGCATTGGCGCTTTCAGGGCTCTCGCGGGCGGCATATAACAGACAGCTGAACCAGAGTTGGTAGTCGTCGCTACTCTTTGAGTAATCCGGATCGGGCATTTGTAAAACCCGCCGTTCTAGCTCAAGGGCCTGGAGAATGTGGCCGAGTTTGAGGCAACACAGGCCCATAAGGCAGTAGATGTTGCGGCTGGAATGGAAGGGTATCTCCACTAGGCCTAGGCGTTCCATGATGCGGCGCAGGGATTCCAAACAATAGAGGCCCTCTTTAGGCTGACCGTTGAAGAGGTAAACGCGCGCTGTATTGAAAAGGGTTCCTAGGAATTCCTCGTATAGACCTCCACGGTAAAGACGGCGTAGGGCGCGCTGGTGGCACTCAAAAGCGCGCTGGTAGCGGCCGGAAAGGAAATAGAAGTAGCCTAAGCCGTTATCCATTTTTGAAAGGTCTATATCTCGCGTAATGGGGCTACGTAATTCTTGGGCGCGTAGATAGGCTTGCTCCGCTTGCGCGAAATTCTCCCTTCGCTGTTCGATTATCCCCGTCGCGTGCCAAGCTATTGCCATTTGGGAAATATTCGCCGCCCGTTGCGCCAATTCGAGGCCTAGCTGTGCCCGCTTGAGTGCCCTTTCCGGCCCTTCTTTTTCCATGAGGTTGACGATGCAATAGACTCTCGTTTGGATAAAGGATTCATGATTGATCCAGGAAAGACTGCTAAAGCGCTCAAGAAGCCGTTTTTCTAAGGTAGTGAAAATATCCGGAAAGCGGCCATCGCGCGGATCTATGAGAAAGAGATTGAATTCCGTTTCGGCCTGGTCTTCCTCGCTATCGCCTTCCCGCAGGTTCCTAAAGGCCGCGATGGCGTTTTTAAGAGCGTTTTCAATGTCGCTCTTATCCTTAAAGAGACTGGCCAGCAGGCTTTGGATACGCGCTCTCCCTTCATGCCGGCCGTTTTGCAAAATATCCGACCAGAGAATCTGGCAGAAATAAAAGGCCGAATCGGAATCCCCCATTCCCTGGTACGAACGTGCGAGGGCCTCCAGGAGCTTGGATTCCTGTTCTTGGGAAAGGCTTCCCGGCTTGCGGTTGTTCTCGCTCCAGAGCTCGAGGGCATCGCGCGATAAACTGCGGTAATGCATAAAATGAAGGAGAAGCTCATAACGCTCAATACGTTCAGCCACGCTCGCCTGAGAAATAGACTCAGAATCTAGGGCTATCCTCGGCAGAGGCCCATTCTCAAGGTAAATGATCCGCCCTTGTACCTTCTCCTCTTGGTAAAAGGCCGCTAGGGCGGCTTTGTCCTCCCCAGGTTGCCGGGAGAAGCAGAGCAAAAGGAGAAACGCCGGCAGCTTATCGGCATCCAGGCCTTTTAAAAACTCAATGCTCTCAACCGGTAGCGCCTGCGCGTAGGAGCAGTAGATGAGAAGGGGCCCCTTCTCGAGGGCCTTGCCAAGGAGGGCCTTGAGATCGCGTTCGAAAAAGATCTTTTCTTGGTAGAATTCCGTGATGTTGATTGGTTCAATGAGGGGGCAGGGGCCTTCGCCCAGGAGGGAAGCCCAGAGGGGGCGATGGCGCGGGCAGATATTCAGGCTTTGGAAAATTCCCTCAAGAGAATCCTTGTCTAATCTCGCGCGGAGTGCTTGGCAAAAGGGAGAATAAGGTAGGCTACATGCGCTTTCCTTATCGAGCTCTATGAAAAAATCTTGGCTTGCGAGCGCGAATGAGAATGCCTTAAGCGCTTGACTAGGGCCCCTTTCTCCCTCGTGGAAGACAAAGAGTGAGCCCGCCCCTCCCCTGGCCCTCTCCCAGGATTCTCTAAGCTGTAGCTCAAGCCCGGGGGCAAGCTTATCCATGAAGCCTCACGTCTATGAGTATAGGCTAGAAATTCAAAAATGGCCAGGAAGAAGTCAAAGACATCCTCAAGAGACTGGTTATCACCTCATATCAACTTTGATGTTTTTTAATTTCTCGAGAAAAATATTCACTTCTTCCTACCTGAATCTCTTGACTCTTCATATGCCTTGATCCAATCGTCAGGACCTATTTTTGAGCAAAGTTCCCCAATAAGATCGAAGGGTATCTCCCGACTTGGCTTCAATCGTAGGCAAGCCTTCCCCATATCCGGAGCTGTTCCACATTTTTTTTTATATTCCTCCCTAAACCATTCATTTATGCTCGGAAAGGAATAAAGGCCGAGGTGATAGAAGCTGATACCGCCCTTTTGCTGAGCCATGCTTATAAAGGGTAGGGGATTGTGGGGCGCAACATGGTAGCCGGCTGGGTAACGGCTCTTGGGCACGGCAAAACCGGGCATACCGTAATCAAAGACCTCTGCAAAGCCCTGAGGAAGATGTGCCTTCACGGTCAGGTAAAGTTTTTTAAAATTCTGCCTTTTTTCCGCGTCGAGGTTTTCGATATATTCCTTGACATCTTTCATGCTTCTTCCCCCTCTTGAATAATATTGCTGTCATGGGAAAAAGGAAAGCTCGCTCTACGGAATCAGAATTTCAAGCTAACTGCGCTTGACCCCCATCGCTGGGGGCGCTAGGATCGAATTTCTCGCATGCGTACACAGAGGGGGAAAGATGAAGCTGCTTATAACGGGTATGGGGGGAACGCTGGCGCCCAAGCTTGCCGCGGCCGCTAGGCTTGCCGGTCATGAAATAATCGCTTGGGATCGCAGCCGCGCGGATCCCTCCAACCAAGGCGCCTGTCAGACCCTGCTAAGCGAGATCGGCCCGGATGCTATCGCCCATCTTGCTTTTGGCCCGGAATCTTGGGCGGCTCTCCTTGCCGGCTGGGCGGGAGAAGCCTCTATCCCCTTTATCTTCAGCTCGAGCGTCATGGTCTTTGGCGACAAACCCAACGGCCCGCATCATCCGCAAGATAAGCCTACCAGCCAAGAGGATTATGGACTCTACAAGGCCCGCTGTGAAGACGCGGTGATGGGGGCCAATAGCCAGGCTATGATTGTTCGCCTCGGCTGGCAGATCCATCCGGATGCTGTGGGCAACAACATGCTGGGCCAGCTGGATTCCTGGCAGACGGATAAAGGCCGGGTGGATGCCAGCCGTCTATGGATACCCGCCTGTTCTTTTATGGAGGATACGGCCGACGGCCTGCTATCACTTTTGGGCGCGCCCCGCCCCGGTATCCATCATCTGGACGGAAATGCCCAGGATGCCTGGAGTTTTGACCGCATCGTAAGCGCCCTTAAAAGCAAGTTCGCGCGGCATGCCTGGAACATCGTCGTCAATGAGGATTATTCCCATGATCAGCGTCTCTTAGGCTCCCCGGGTTTATGTAGGCCATTGAGCCAAAGGCTCACAGCTCCCTAGCCCTGAGGACTCTCAGGAGGGACGGATGCTTAGCAGATGCGTCGCCAGCGTTCTATAGCGGAATCCGCTTCCACGGAGACGCGTTTGAGGACAGATTGGCTTAGGCTGTCTCTCGCTTGATAATCGGGAAAATGCAGATAAAGGTAGTCGCATTCGGCAAGCAGGGCTTCAAGCCTCCAGGCCTGGGCGCCTGGGCTCCCCGCAAGAATGGCGCGCAGTTCCTCAACTCGTTCAAGTTCGGCGCGCGCAAAGGCCTGCACTGCCTGAGCGCGGCTAGACTCGCGCGGGCCGACTTCTGGGGGCCACTCGAGCGAGCCACTCGCCGCCCCATTCACTGAGCCACTCGCCGCATCATCAGGTGTCCTAGCAACTGGGCCACCAACTGCAGCAACAGCTGGGCCGGGGCTATCCTTGCTTTTCTGTGGGAGAAAATCCGCTAAGGCCTCGAGGCTTAGGTTTATTGCGCCAAGCTCAAGCCCCTCCCCGCGGAGGTCGTAGACTGCCTGCGGCGCCCGAGCTATCTCGGCGCGGGCAAGCTGGGCATAGGAACTGAGGATTGGGTCGCTGATACGTGGCCTTCCCCCCAGCCCGGATACGCTCATGGTCCCGGGGCGCAGGGATGCGACATACCAGCTATCAGCTTTTAAGCGCGACATCCCCGCCAAAAGCGCTGCGTGGGAGGGACTGCCGCGGGCGTGTACCTTACCCCTTGGGTAGGAAAAATCCAGACCGGAAAAGAAGAGGGGAGAATCGCTGCCGGAGAGTCTTATTCCCAGGTGGAGGGCGGCTACCCCTACCGAGCCCAAGGGTGGTAGTCCTGGTGGTGAAAGCCCAGCCTGAGTAAGCCTCTCCAAGAGCCTGCAGTCGGCAAAGTGGCTGGCAATCGGATAGACTCCCCCACCCAAGCCTCGGAAGGAAAAGGGATGGGCGCTCAGATCGGGAATGATATCGATGCCGGAGGCGCTCGCCCCGATGAAGTCCTTGAGATTGTAGCATTGGCCTTCCAGGCAGATCACGGCGTCCGGGCGTATCCCCATGGCAAGAAAGGCCGGCAGCGCCGTATCTACCGCGAGTATAAAAAAGGCCTCAGACCGGCCGCTCAGGAAGCGCAGGAGGCCTTCCAAGGATGGCCCTGCACCGGCAACGATAATAGGCCTTCCCTCTCGCTTGCGGTTGAGCTCACGCAGGCTCTGCGCCCTTCCTAGCTCCCCTATATTGGCAATGACGTTCCTGAGCCAGAGCCTTCCCATGCGGTTCAGGGTTGCCTTATTACGCCACAAGGTGCTTATTTCCGCTGCCAAGGCCGCACGCAGTTCCTCATAAATGGATATGTTGAGGCTTGCCCCCCCGCTCAATGACAAAACCAGGACCCGCCTGAAGGTGGCGATATCCGCTACGCTGCCGATAAGGTCCCTCGGCTTACGGGCATGGATATAGCGGAAGCGCGGATCTGAGCGAATGGCAGGGGCAATCAGCTCATGGGAGAAATCAAAGAGCCCTCGGTCTGCTTCAACGCACAGGATTCCGCAGTCGGGGGGAAGGCGCTCCAAGAGGATATCGAGGCCATAGCCTAAGAGGGGAGAGAGAACGAGGACGAGGCTGCGCTGTGGGAGGGCAAAAGAAAGCGCGCTCCGTTGTGGGAGCGCGCGGGGGTCTCTGGCAGAGTAGAGCCAGCTATCCCTATAGCGGAGCGATAGCCCCCCTGGGGTTTGGACAAACTCAGGGGGCTTCTCGCTCGATTCTGAACTCACTGGCCTCCGGTACCCATAACGCGCTGGAAACCAGTGCCAAAATCGTCCTTGAGTCTGGGAGATTTCAGGAAGTGATCGCTCAGCTGGTTGTCGCGGTACTGCATGAGGTAGTAGGAGTAGCTGAAGTCTATGGAGGAGAGCGCGCTTTCCTCTGGGACGGATTCCTTCTCAAAGCGCAGGACAAGGATGGAGTCGCCGACTACCAGGGGCTTGGAAAGTTCCCCGGCCTTTAAGGCAAAGGCGCTATTTAAGAATTCAGCATTGCTTGCAATCCCCGCTAATTCGGGGCTGGCGCTTAAGTCCGGTGACTGTATGAGGGGGTTGCTGCCGTAGTTGATGGCAAAGGCGGGAATCTCCTTTGTCTCCAGCTTGTATTCCTTGACGGCGGCTTCGAAGCCAGAGGCTGCCTTGGAAATGAAGGTCTGGGCTTCTCCGCGGTAGTATTCTTCTATGAGGCCCTTTTCCCTGGCGGCTATGTAGGACCAGATCTTGGAGCGCTGTTCTTGGCTATCAAGGTCAACATCGGCAGCTTCCTCGTCGCAGAAGTAGAAAACCCACTCCCCGTCCTTTGTCTTAAGCAGGGGGCTGTACTCACCCTTCTTGAGGGCAAATATGGCTTGGGCGTCCTTCTCAGCCTCAAAAATGTCCTTGATTTCCCAGTAAGCGCGGTCTATTCCCTCAATGCCGGAGTAGCCCTTATCGGCGGTGTTTTCAAGGGCCTGGGTGAAAGTCTTGATGCCCGCGATAATTTCCTTGCGTAGGCCCGTGGCCAAGGCCTTGGATTTGTCGGCGCGGATGTAGGAAAGCTTCATCGTCTTAAAGGTTTGGGCGTTTTCCGTGCCAAAGGCGCGGATTTTGTCGTCCGGGAAGGCGGAGAAGGGGAAGCGTACGTAGTTGAAGGAGCGCAACGGGGCGTTGATGGCCTTCATGTACTGGGTTTCGGCAGGGGAGGTGGAGAGGGACTGGAAGTCGTTAAGATAGTCCTGGATAAGGAGGTTTTCCTTAAGATTGGCCCGAGTCATGGCCCGGGAGGCGTCGGACTCGGCCTTGTAGAGCTTTAAGGAGAACTTTCCGTCTTCCTGGTACTGGTCGAGCTTCATTTCCTCTTTAGTGAGGCGGGAGTCGGAGATGGTCAGCCCAGCCTTCTGAGCCAGGTCCAAGAGGCCGATGCGGATAACGGTCCGCTCAAAGGCCTGGCGCCATACCTGGTAGGCCTGGAAGTAGGCGTTGTCGGAATCGGAGCCGCTTTGCTGCTGTTGGGCCCCAAAATACTTAACCATCTGGTGCAGGTAGTTGTCCTGCTTAAAATCAATGGTTTGACCGGCATAAGAGCCGAAAACATAGCGGCCGCTGGAGCCGCCCTTGCCCATACCGCTGACGAAGATCATGGCAGGGATGGACACGATGAGGAGGATTACCGTCCCAATATAGAGGAAGGGGTTCTTCATCAGGGCTACGGTGGGCTTTTCGCCGCATTTTTTGGCTGATATCGATTTGCTCGAGGCGTTCTTATCTTTTGAGGTCATTGGAACCTTCCCTATAGAGATTTGGGAACCATAGCATGAGGCCTGTCCTCTGTCAACGATTTGGCTGTAGCTGGAGGCCTAAGCCGACCGCTTAGATATCCTGGGCCGTCGTTTCCGCCTTAAGGTCTTCATCAAACTCGTTTAAAAACTCCAAGGCTTCTTGAGCTATGTGCTGGACGTGCTCATACCAAATGGTATAGAGCTCGTTTTCGATGGTATTTGGATAGGGGGCACCTTCCACGTCGGAAATGAGCCTCCGCATGATCTTAAATCCCTGCTTGTCCATATCGTGCTAGCTCCTCTTCAGGCGAGATCACGGCGTTTGAGCCCGCTTAGATTCTGGACTGCCGAGTCTATCTCGACCGTCCCTGCAACTATAGTTTGAACCTTCCCTGCCCATCCGTCAAGGAGGAATTGCGCGGCTTCGCGCAAGGATTTTGGGCTAACCTTCAAGAGTTCATCCCGTTTTTTTTGCCGTAACTCGTCGCTGATGCCAAAAATACCCCGCCTCAAGTCAATGAGGCCCTTTTCTTCCGGGGTGAGGGGGCGCAGATCGCTGGCTACCGTGCCTACAAGGGCCTTTTCGACCGCCTTGGCCTCGCAGGGCTCGCAAGCGAATTTTTCAAGGCATTTTTTAAAGAGTCCAAGGCTTTCCAGGGCCGAGGGGTCCCGGTAGCTTACAAAGGAAAAAACCCCTTCCATGGGGTCGCAGGCGGCCCAAGCCCCATAGGCTCCCCGTTTCATGCGGATTTCCTCCCAGAGATAGGTGGAAGAGATAAGGGTGGAGAGGACGGATAGGGAGGCATAGAGGGGATGGCCCAAACGCACCGAGGGAAGGTTGAGGGCTGCGTAGCCCACCTCGGATTGGATGGAAAAGCCCTCGTCCAGGGCCTTGGGAATACTGTGGGCCCTCGGTACATTAGGCGCGCTTGCGTTTTTCTGGGCTTGTTTCAGTGCCGGAAAACGCGCGCAAAATTCACCAAACTTGGCAAGTGAGTCTGTCATTGCAGAATCATCGCAGGAAAGTGATGCGCGGCGCGGGCAGGATGAACGTAAAAACTGGCCTATTTCCTCAAAACGGGCCGCGATAAGCCCTATATCGATTTCCTTGCCCAAGCCCTGGAGAAAATCATGCTGGCTGATACCCCGCCAGACTTCTTCCAGGGCTGAACTGGCGGAGAAGGATGACTGGCCGCGGGTTTGGGCAAAGGCGTGGCCTGAGGGCGCAAGGGCGGCTTGGACATCGTTACGCAGCTCGTTAAAGACGTCTCGGATTCTCCCATGGTCGGAGCAATCGGCCTTGGAAAGGAGGTCCCAGACGCAGTCGAGGGCGGGGCCAAAGCTGGTATCGAGGGCCTTAAGGCGCAAGACGGCGTAGCGGCTGCTCTGTGAGCGGGTATCGCTGTTGACCGCGCTTGCCGTCTCTAAAATGCAGGAAAAACCGCCGCACACCGCTGCCATGCGCGCGTTCATCTGGTGGTAGGGGGTGCCGGGAATACCGGCCGTAGTTAAAAAGCGGGCGTAAAGGGGCAGCCAGGGGAGGAGCTCTGAGGGGAGGGCCTCTATGTCGAGGGTGAACTCCAGGTAGCTTATTCCGTTGGTAAAGAGGGGGTGGGCTAAAAGGGGAACGCCGCAAGACTCCAGTTCTTGCCTCTCTATGGATTCAACCTTTGTGGGTAGATCCTGGGCGCGGAGCCAGGGCATCTTCTCAAGGTCTTCCGCAGAGTCCGGCGTGGCATGGAAGGCAGCAAGGGCTACCAAGGAATCGTCCAACTGCTTGCGCTCGGGTGTGCTCATTGAGGCGAGGCGCGCGGCTATCTCTTCTTCGAGCCTCTTTTTTTGCCTCGCGCCGAGCTCGGGGTCGGGAACTGCCATGACGGTGCTGCGATGTGGGTTGGAGATAAGGGCTCGATCCAGAAGCTCCTCAAAGTAACGCGGCTTGTCGGCAAGGCGGCGCTTAACCTCCTCCATGGCCGGAAGGTAGCGCAGGGAGGAATCCGGGCTCTTGCCATGGATCCAGCCGCGCATGCAACGCCGCATAAGGCGGATGCTGTAGGGGCCGCCCCCACGGCGAATCTCCCGATTTGAGAATTCCACCGCTTTTATGGCTGAATCCAAGAGATCCTGCCCAATCCCTTCATCTCGAAGGGCCTTGAGACAGCTAAAAATAAGCTCTTCAACCGCTCCCGCGTCTTTCTTTTCTATGCCGCGGAGCCCAGCGGAAAAGATGGCTTGGCGTATCTCGGTGGAAAGACCGGTTTGCGGGGCAATATCCTCTCCTAGGCCGGACTCGCGCAGGGCCCGTCCCAGGGGGCTCCCATCATGGCCAATGAGTATCTCCCCAAGGATCTCAAGAGAAAGGCTTTCTACCGGGTCTGATGCGTCCGCGCAGAGCCAATTGATGAGGATGGATGTTTTGCCGCCCTCCGCCTCGCAGGGATAGGGAACCTCGAGCCGCCGGGGCTCTCTAAAGGCCGCTTGGAGGGGTAGGGGGGGGACAGGCTCGGTCGCGGAAAAGGAGGAGAGAAAGCGGCTTTCTAGAAAATCAAGCTGCTTCTGGCTGTCGATATCGCCATAAAGGAAGAGGCGGCAGTTGGAGGGCTGATAATGACGGGAGTGAAAGGCTAAAAAATCTTGGTAACTAAGGCGGGGTATGACCTGGGGGTCTCCGCCTGAATCGTAGGAATAGGGATGGCCTGGATCAAAGAGCGAGCGGAAGGCCTTTTCGTCAAGGATCCCCTCGGGGCTGGAATAGGCCCCCTGCATCTCCGAATAAACCACGCCCTGTATTTCACCCTGTCCATTCTCTCCGGGCACAAGGCGATGGCCTTCCTGGAGGAAGACCTCGGGTTTTAAGAGGGGGAAGAAGACAGCGTCGGCGTAGACGGCCATGAGGTTGAAGTAGTCCGCCTCTACGATGCTTGCCGCCGGGTAGACGGTGCGGTCGGGGAAGGTGAGTGCGTTCATGAATGTGTTGAGGGAGCCCTGAGAGGCGGAGATAAAGGCGTCCTTAAGGGGAAATTGCTTTGAGCCGCAGAGGACTGAGTGCTCAAGGATATGGGCAACCCCGGTGGCGTCCGAGGGTATGGTGCGGAAGGCGAAGGCAAAGAGGTTTTCGCTGTCGTCGTTCTTTATGTGAAAGACCTCCATCCCCGTTTTTTTGTGGCGGAAGAGGAGGCCGCTGGCCTTGAATTCACTCAAGTCAAAGGTCTGGATAAGCTCAAAAGCGCTGTGCGGCATCGTTTCTCCTCAAGCTGTGGCAGTGGGTTTAGGCTTAATAGACTAAGTCGTCGTCTTCTTCCAGGATAAGCTCCCCGTTTTCGTAAAGCCGTTTTAGGCGGGCAAGGAAGTCTCGGGTTTGCGTATCCACGTCTTGGCGCCTGACGGAGCCGATGATGTCGAACTCGTCCAGGATCATCTTGCGCCTCTCGCGTGAAACGCAGGAAAGGATCTTGTCTTTGAACGCATCGCTCTTCCCCTTGAGGGTCAGGGCTATCTCCTTGTCGGAAATCTCGCGCAGCTCACGCTGCAAGTCCAAGGGGCGAACACGGACGACATCGTCCAGGGTAAAGAGCTTTTCGCGTATAGATTCGGAGAGCTCGGGGTTGGACTCTTCCAAGGCCCCCAGAATCTCCTCTTCCTTGTCCGGGTTTAAGTAGCGCAGGATGCCGGCCAGGGCTTGGGCCCCGTCTATGCTCTCGGTATCAACCTTGCCGACCTTCTCCGCCTTGCGCCGCAATCCGTCGTCTATGGAGAACATGACGTCCGGAGATATCTTGTCCAATTTCGCCATGCGCCGCACTACCTCCATGCGCTGGTCCGGGCTCAGGCGTATGAGTATTTCCGAGGCTAGCTTGGGCGCCAGTTGCGGCAGGACTATTGCCATGACGTGGGCGGATTCGTCTTTGAGAAGGATGAGTATCTGGTTGGCGTCGAATTCGCTCAAGTACTGAAAGGGTTTGTTAGACTCCGGCAGGGCGCGCTTGAAAAGCTCCCCGCCCTTTTTCTCGCCGAATGCCTGGACAAGGATGTCCTTGGCGGTTTCGCTCCCGCCTCCGGGGGAAAGGGCGCCGGATTTTACCAGGCCGCCGAATTCGTCGAGGATGGCTTGGGCTTCCACCGTTTCTATCTTTTTTATCGTTGATATTTCTCGAACGATGCCTTCCAGCTCCTCGTGTTTGAGGTGCTGCATGACGCGGGCAGCCTCTTCCTGACCCAGGAGGAGGAGGAACTTAGCCACTTTGCGGTAGCCGTGGTCATCGCTTGTCTTTTTGACAAGGCCTTCGGCGGGGCCGGATTTTTGGCTGCCTGGGCTCTTCTCGCTGGTATTCGTTCTCACGGCCTTCCCAGCGAGGGGGGCTTGCTTGGCCTGCTCTTGGCCGGCTGGGGCCTTGGACTCCTGCCGTTTCTCAGGCCCTGCGGGTGGGCGGCTGGGGTTTTGCTTGCCGCGGCTCTCGCCTTCGCTCTCTTTTTCGGCCGGGGGTTTTTTATGTGCCCCCGAGTAGGCTTGGTTTAAGCGATCCTTAAGATTCATCACTTGGATACTACTCCAGCCATGGGGGGCGGTCAATCGGAAAAGGCTATCCTTCCTTGCCCTTGGAATCGATTTTAGGGTATCTTATGGCAACGATCATCAAGAGGTGCCAGCATGAAGCTCTATAGTCGCGGACAGGTCATTCTCGTTTCCCTCATATCTTCCCTCTGCGTGCTAGCTCTGGGTAGTTTTGCCCTCCTGGCCGCCTATTCGCTGGGCAGGGGCTCACTTAGCCCCCGTGCCGCCTCGAAAACCGTCCAAGGCAAGGCAGCTGGGCAGGAAGGCCTGGCTCTTGAGGCCGAGGATTCCCTCCTTATTCAAAATGGGGAAGAGGGCATTTCCGACCTCGATGACCAAGCCCAAAGCCTTGCCGTACAGGCCCTCCAAGAAGCCTATACCCAAGAGGAACAGCAGAATATCGGCGTCTATGAAAAATACAACCAGGCCGTCGTCAATATCACTACCGAGGTTATGGGCCTCAATTGGTTTGCAGAGCCTGTTCCCATGCAGTCCGGTTCCGGTTCCGGCTCCATTATAGACGCCAAGGGCTATGTCCTTACTAATCACCATGTCATTAAAGGCGCCTACAAGGTCTACTTGAGCTTTGCAGACGGCAGCCGGGTTGAGGGAAAGGTGCGTGGTTCCGACTCTGAGAACGACCTGGCCATCGTATCCTTTGACCCTCCGGCCGGCAAACGCCTTGTCACCATTCCCTACGGAGACTCCTCCGTTCTCAAGGTTGGGCAAAAGGTTTTAGCCATCGGCAATCCCTTCGGCTACTTCGACCGCACCCTGACTACCGGCATCGTCTCCGCCCTCGGCCGCCCCATCCAGGAATCTGCGAACGTCATCATCCAGAACATGATCCAAACCGATGCCGCCATCAACCCCGGCAATTCCGGCGGACCCCTTTTGAATACAAAGGGTGAGATGATCGGCATCAATACCATGATCTATTCCGAATCCGGCGGCTCGGTGGGTATTGGCTTTGCCGTTCCGGTAAACACCGCCAAGCGGGTAGTCTCCGACCTCATTAAATTCGGCGCCGTTAAGCGCGGTTGGATAGACGCCACCTATGTCGTCCTCAACCCCGACCTCGCCGATGCCATTAAAAAGCAGGGCTACAGCCTTGGCGTAAGCTCCGGCCTTTTGGTGTCCCAGGTGCGCAAGGGCGGCAATGCCGACTTAATAGGGATACGCGGCGGCAAGGAAGCCGTGCGCTACGGCCGCCGTGGAGAGGTCATCTACCTAGGTGGGGACGTTATTGTCGATATCGGCGGCAAGGCAATCAGCGACTACGCCAGCTTCCTTTCCGCTATCGAGGACAAAAAGCCGGGTGAATCGGTGCGGATGGACGTTATGCGCGCGGGCAAGAGGATTTCCTTTACCGTTACCTTAAGCGACCGCTCGGAGCGAGCAACCGTAGAATAGGGTCAGAGCCTTTAGCTATAAAAGGCGGGAATCGTAGGCCCAGTGCAGCAGGGCCTGCCTTTGCCGGGGGCGGCACCCGCAGTCGCCCTCCTGGCAGGCTGACTGTAGCTGGGCAATGTGCCGCTTCATGGCCCTGTGGCGCTTGATTTGCCGCGCGTCGTCTGGGCAGCGCCTTCCCCTATAATAGCGGCAGTACCATTGGAACCAGCCCCGAGGGTCTTCCTCGTAGATCCAGCCCTTGGATTTCCAATACCAGAGGGGCTTTGAGGCGTTGACAAGGAAATAATTCAATTCCGGGACATGCCGCTCATGGCAGAGTTTTGCCTGGGCAAACCAGCTTTCCGGAAACTCAGCGCGGCAGTCCGTCATATATTTTCCCCCAAAAACGCCTAAGGCGAGCATTTGAGCGGGGCTAAGCTGGGGCTGGAAGTCCGGATGGAAGTTTTTGCCCTCCTCCTCTACGAGGCTGTAGGAATAATCGCTTTGCATGAGGTCCTTGACCCGAATGAGGATGGGTTTCATGACTTTAGTATAGAGTGCCTAAAAAAACGCGCAAGCGGGGCCCTGCGCTTTGACAAAGACCTCGGCTAGATACATAATAGGGGCTATGGCCAACATCAACGTTAAGCTAAGCACCTCCAAGGGAGATATCTGCCTGGAGCTCTTTGAGGACAAAGCCCCCATCACCGTAAAGAATTTTCTCTCCTACGTGGACAAGGGTTTTTTCGACGGAACGATCTTTCACCGGGTCATTCCCGGCTTTATGGTCCAAGGCGGGGGCTTCGTGCCCGGCATGGATCAAAAGCGGAGCGACGCTCCCATAAAGAACGAATCCTCCAACGGTTTGTCCAATAAGCGTGGCACGGTAGCCATGGCCCGCACCATGGACCCGGATTCAGCCTCCAGCCAGTTTTTCATCAATTTGGTGGATAACGCCTCCCTCGACCGCAAGGACGCAAGCCCCCGCGGGGCCGGTTACTGCGTCTTCGGCGCCGTGACAACCGGGCTTGAGACGATAGACGCTATCGCACGCGTAAGTACCGGCTTGCGCGCCCCTCATGCCGACGTCCCCAAGGAAGACGTGGTTATCGTCCAGGCAAAGCGGATCTAACAGCGGGGCGCTTATGTTTTTAGGGGCTGATGATCTTCACGCGGCCTCACGGCGCCTCTCCGAGGCTATTCGCTTTAAGACCGTCACCTATAGCCAGGCGGGCAAGACCGAGGTTCAAGAATTCCTAGCCTTTCAAGCCTGGTTGACCCTTGCCTATCCCAGGGTCCACCAGGCCTTTGAACGAGAAAGCTTTGGCCCCTGGGGCATCCTCCTTCGCTTAAGCGGTAGCAATCCTCACTTAAAGCCCATCCTCCTTCTGGCCCATTACGATGTGGTGCCTGCCGCCGAGCCAGAGCTGTGGAGCCACCACCCCTTTGAGGGGCGCCTTGCCGATGGCTTTGTCTGGGGTAGGGGAAGCCTTGACGTAAAAAATACCCTCGTCTCCATTATGGAAGCCCTTGAAAGCCTTCTTTCCCAGGGCTTTTTGCCGGAGCGCGGCATCATCCTCGCCTTCGGCGGCGACGAAGAGATTGGTGGGGATCAAGGGGCGGCGTCCATAGGCCGTAGGCTCAAAGAGTTGGGCATAGAACCCGAATTCCTTGTTGATGAGGGGGCTGTAATCGTCAAGGATATGCTTCCCTTTCTCAAGCGGCCGGCCGCCCTCATTGGAATTTCAGAGAAGGGTTTTGCCAATATCCGCCTGGAGGTCAAGGGTAAGAGCGGGCACGCCTCCATGCCTGGAAGGAGCACCGCCGCCGGCGCCTTGGCTACGGCCGTCGGAAGGCTTGAAGCCCATCCCTTTCCGGCCAGGATGACTCAGACCCTCAAGCTCTTTCTTAAAGCCTGGTCTGCCGCAGCTCCCTGGTACATTCGCCCTATCTTTGCCCTTCCGAGTCTTTTTTGGCCTATCATTGTCCATTTTTTTTCAAAAAACCCCATGACAGACGCCCTGATTCGCTCTAGCCAAGCCGTCACCATGCTTGAAGCGAGCGCCAAGGAAAACGTTTTGCCTGAGCGAGCCCATGCCATCATCAACCTCCGTCTCCTGCCAGGGGAGGGCCTAGAGTGGGCCCTGAGCCGCCTACGCCGACTCCTAGGGGGCTCAGGCGCCCAGATATCCTTTCACCAACCGGAGCATCAAAATGAGGCTATGGCTGAATCCCCAGTTGATAGCCTTGGCTACCGCCTAGTCTGCGCTGCCCTCAAGCTTGCCGCGCCCCAGGCACTCCCCATGCCCTTCCTGGTGACGGTTGGCACCGATACCCACCATTACGCCCATCTGACCCCCCATATCTACCGCATCATGCCCCTCATACTCAGCGCCGCGGACTTAGCGGGTATTCACGGAGTTGATGAAAGGATATCCGAGGAAAACCTTGGGCGTGAGATAGCTTTTTACCGCGCATTGATAGCAAGCCGCATTTAATCGTTGACCGTCTCAAGCAAGGGGCCCTATACTGGAAGGGGATGGATAGCGAAAAACTGCCGCGACAGGATTGCATGGAACTTCTCAGAAAAAGCGAGATCTTCAGCGCCATGCTCGAGGACGATCTTGGCTATATAGCCACCCGCGCGGGGCTTCAAGTCTTTGACTCCGGCGCCTCGGTCTTCCACGCCGAGAGCCAAGCCGACCGTTTCTTTATAGTTCGCTCAGGCGTAGTAAGCGTTACCCGCCGCGAGCGCAACGGGAGCGACCTGGAAATGGCGCGCTTTCTCTCAGGCGAGGTCTTTGGTGACTTCGACTTTGCCATGAGCGCCACCCGCGACGCCTCTGCCCACGCGCTTGAGCGCTCCGAGCTTTTAGTCTTTCCCATGGAGGGGCTCAAGCTGGAAGACTTGGCGCGCGAAAAACCGGATACCGTGGCGCGCATCCTCCTGCGTTCCCTTGTCATGGTTTCCTCGCGCCTGCGATCCACCCATAGGCTGATCGCAGAAAACTCCCCCTGGATTCGCGAGCTCAAACGGCAAATCTACACCGATCCTCCCACCGGCCTCATGTCCATGAGTTTCCTTGAGGAAGAACTGCCCCGTTTGGTTCGCGGCCCGAGCGCCGTCATCCTCATGAAGCCGGATAGGTTCAAGGAGCTCAACGACGCCTACGGCCATGGGGCCGGGGACATCGCCATGAGCCAGATTTCAGAGATGCTCTCTCTTGCCATTCGAGAGCTTGGTCGGGGGTGGGCGGTGCGCCTGCGCAGTAATGAAACCGCCCTCATCATACCGCACTGCGGTCAGGAAGAGGCTCAAGCCTTGGTAGAGGAGCTTGCCCGCGGCCTGGGTCAGCTGAATCTGCGGGCCATAGACGCGAATATCGTCTTCCGATTTACCGGATCCTTTTCCTTTGGCATGTGGCCCCAGGACGAAAGCGATTTCCGCCGCTTGGTTGAAAAGGCCAACACCCTTCTTCTGCGCGCATGGAAGGAGGGCGGCAGCCGGGCTTATCGCCTTCCCTCACAGGGATCGCGGGTGAAAAAGGCCGTGTCATGAACGATGTCGTGCAATTCCTGTTAAGCGTCCCCATTTTTTCTGATATGAGCGACCTTGAGCGCAACGCCGTCTCCGCCTTTTTGGAATCGCGCCGCGTTGCCCAGGGCGGCTATGTATGCCGCCAAGGAGACCGCGGCACGGAGATCTTTATTGTCAAGGAAGGCATGGTGGAAACCTTCGTCAATGCAGACGATGATGAAGAAAGGCTTGTTGGCTCCTGCGGGCCGGGGCGTTTCTTCGGAGAGATGGCCATTATCGACGGCCTGCCGCGCTCAGCTTCCTGCCGCGCCGCCTCGCCTACCGAACTCCTGGTTATGGACGGGATAGACTTCTATCGCCTTGTCTGGGAATACCCCATGATCGGGGTAAAGATGCTGGGCTCCATGTCCAGGGTTATGGTCGGCTGGCTCTCCGATAACAGCCGCTTTTTAGGTGACATGGTGCGCTGGGGGGAGACGGCCCGCAAGCGGGCGGTTACCGATGAGCTCTCAGGCCTCTTTAACCGGCGCTTCCTTGAAGAATGTATCCATACCCGTTTTGCCCGTGGATCGGCCCTTTCGCGCCGTTGTTCCCTCCTTATGATGGATCTTGACCGCTTTCGTGTGCTTAATGCCAACTTTGGCGCCCAAGCCGGCGACGCGGCGATCTCCACCGTAGCTACCGCCGTCAATCGCATTCTGCGTGAAGGCGATATAGCCGCCCGGCTTTCCGGCGACGAGTTTGCCGTATTTCTGCCGGACACCGGCAAAGAAGAGGCTTTTAGGCTGGCGGAGGCCCTGCGTTCCAAGGTGGAAGGCCTCTTCCTTGAATTCCGCAAGGGGCCGGAGCTTGAGCCGGAGCGGGTTAGCCTTACCGCCAGCGTCGGCTTAGCATCCTCACCCGAGGAAGCCGACAGCCCCGAGGACTTAGTCAGTTATGCCGACCGCGCCCTCTTTAAGGCTAAGGAAGAGGGGCGGAACGCCGTGCGCGCCCTTTAATATCCAAGGAGGATGTTTATGGAAAAAATCCGCGTCGCTATCCTTTGTGTCCTGTTCTTTTGCTTGGGCCTTTCCCTCGCCGCCCAGGATGCGGGACCGGAAACCATCTTAACGTCAAGCATAGATAAGGTTACGGTGTACGCTGACCGCGCCGTAGTCGAGCGCAAGGCTAGCTTTGATATCAAGCCCGGAACATCCTTCTTCGTCTTTGACGACCTGCCGGAGCGGGTGAGTCCAGACTCCATCCAGCTCAAGGGCTCGGGCCCTGCCGTCCAAGAAGACCTTATCTTCCGCACTAAATATTTTGCCTCCATACCCGATGAGCGCATTCGCGCCATCCAAGTAACGCGGGATGAAGCCGAGGCCCTCACCTTAAGCCTCAGTGACAGAATTAGCCGCCTAGCCCAAGAAAAATCCTTCATGGAAAAGATCGCCGCCAAGGTTACCTCCGCCGACGACAAGGAAACCGCGGAGCTTAATCCAGAAAAATGGCAGCAAATGGTAAAATTCTACCGTGACCGCCTTGGGGCTATCGACCAGGAAAAGCGTACGGCAGAGCGCGAACAAAAGGCGGCCTACGCCGAATTGGGAAAGATCGATCAAGAGCTGCGGCAACTGAGCGCCGGTAGGCAAAAAAAGAAGAACCAAGCCTTGGCGGTTTTGAGTTCAGAGAAGGGCGGCAAGGTAGTCCTTACCCTCTCCTACACGGTCCAAGGCCCTTCCTGGCGCCCCAGCTACGATATCCGGGTAGACTCGGAAAAAAAGCAGGTGCAGATTTCCTATAACGCTAATATTCTTCAAAACACCGGTGAAAATTGGGATAACGTTGCCCTTGCCCTTTCAACCGCCCGCGCCGAGCTGGGGGGCAGCCAGCCCGATCTTTCACCCTGGTACTTGAGCTTCTCCAGTGGCACGCGCAGGCGTTCGGCACTCGGCTCTACCCTGAAGATGTCCGAAGCCCCGGCGCCGCGGCAGATGTTTAACGCCTATGACGTAGATAGAGAAGAGGCCCTCGCGGAGCTGGCTCCTCCCATGGAGACCCCTGGGGCCAGCGCCCAAACCGGGGCCACCTCGGTAGTTTTCTCCGTAGCCGCAAAGGCAAAGATAGATTCCGACGGTCTCCAGCACCGGGTTTTCATCACCGGCCTTTCCATGCCGGCCTATTTCCGCTATTCGACAGCCCCCAAGCTCTCAATGTACGCCTACCTCAAGGCAAAGGTTAAAAACGAGAGCGAGTTCCCCATCCTTGAAGGCGGATCGAAGGTATTCCTAGACGGGAATTTCGTCTCCGATTCCTCGGTAGAAGCCACCGCCCCCGGCCAGGAATTCTGGGTCTTCTTGGGCGTGGACGAAGGCATAAAGGTGGAATACAAACTCGTCAACAAGGTCTTGGATTCCGCCGGCGTCTTTGAGAAAAAGAACCGCTACATCTACCTCTTTGAGACGCAGATCACTAACGCCAAGAAGTCGGATATCGAGATCGTCCTCTGGGACCAGCTGCCCATCTCTAGCGATAAGAGCGTCGTGGTAAAGCTGATCGAACCCAAGTACTCCAAAGACAGCGAAACCCTCAAGAAAACCAACCAGGAAATCTTCGAGTGGCTTCTCAAACTCAAGAGCGGCGAAAAAACAAAGGTTCCGCTTTCCTTCTCCGTAGAGTACCCCGCGGATGGCTACCTCCAAGGCTTGGACATCTAGTAAGCGCAGAAACCGGCTACACTAGGGCAGAAAAGCAATGCCTTTCTGCCCTAGTTGCCCAAAGAATAGAAAATGCAAGAACTAGAAAAAGACAAAAAAATGCTGTGGCGGGCGAATTTGTATATAGCGGAGCCAGGCCAGCATATAAATTCGGCAGGAAGAAGGGACTGGAATTCAGGCAACCCTTGGAATGCGCCTCCATCAGGATGCAATCAGGTTCTGAATGATAAGGGAGAGCTCAAGCCAGTAGCTGAAGTGAGCGCTTGGTGGAGCCCTGAATGGGGCTATAATGATTGGAATCGTAGAGATGGGCCACTTCAAGATAGCGTCTGGCCAATAAGTGAGCTTCCCATTGGAAATGGGAAGCAAGTAGTGGATATTCTAGGGTTTACACGATATTACAATAATGCGGCACCGATATTCAGTAATGAGACGAAAAATGTGATTAACAGAGTTTCCTATACAAAGGGCGGAAGCGACACGCCGTTTTCTTTTAACAGAAAGATGACTGAACAACGATTGATGAAGAACTCTTCCTTGGCGCCAAATCCGCCTTTAGGCACTATTCTTTCTTATGCGCAGGGTGATGAATGGAAGAATTATGTTTACACCCTTGGTGGTGTAAATGAGCAAAACCGCCCCTATCGACCGAATATGAGTTCGATTGCTGCTTATCTTTACAGCAATTACCCAGCTTTATATCTAGATGTATCAAATCTTGATGTCCCTCAGAGTTATACAAATGCGGAGAATATCCGATCAACAGGGATTGATTGCACTGCACTATTACAAAGAGCTATTAGCTACGGGGGGAATGCTTATTCTGCACTCACGACTAATGGCCTAAATGATAGTCGGGTTGATGAATATACTAGTTATAGCGGTGCAAGCAGGCTAATTGGAACAAGTACAGCTAGTGGCTTTGCGAGTGGGACTACTTCTTGGATGATAGCTGACCTCACGGAAAGGTGGCGAGAACATCCAGTCAATCTTGATTTAGCTGTCCCTGGTGATTATATCATGTTGAATGGAGTAAATGCGTCACATGCGGCAATCATTCTTTCTATAGCAAATACAGGGAATGGAAACGCGATTACAAGAAATGACATTAAGTTAATCCATGCAAGCCAGGGCAAGAATCGAACCTGGGAGGTAGAGACCAATATTCGATGGCAATATGGTGTTGAGGATACGGATACAGCCTATGTTGGTGGTGAAATTGGTTTAGCGCATCATTTTCGCGTTCGGAGGATTAGATGAATAAACAAAGAGTTATGATGTTTGGTTTACTATTTTTTATGTTTTCCTTGTGTCTATCTGCTCAGATTCAACAGCCCTTTCTATTGAGAGAAATCCGTGTCGGGTCAGAAAAAGGTCAGATAGGCGTATTCCCTGGTGGCTATGATGTCCCAATACCACGTTCTCCTCAAGCCGCCTTTTGTACGGCAGATGGTCACTTGGCGATTTATGATTATGTGAATTCACAGATAAATTATTACTCCCTACCAGGTTTAGTATTTGCTTTTGAAAAATCAGCACCGTTTTATCATCTTGACTGGATTTTTCCTGAAAAAGAATATATGTGGCTTACGATGGGAGAGTATCTATGGGATATAGCATCTTATTCTGGTGAAAAAATAAAAAGATTTAATTTTTCTTGTGCAGGTAAAAATTATTCTTTC
>JBGSOB010000040.1:0-5896 GCA_041739325.1 Treponematales bacterium | reverse complement strand
TGTCGTGGGCCTGGGCGGAGCGCAGCTCAAGCTCAGAGCAGAGGGCCTCTATTTGGGAGGCAACCTTTTCCTCTATGGCGAAGTGAGCGGACGATGAAGTGCCTTCTGCGGCCACGGCTGCCCCCTAGGGCCTAGTATCGTATGGCTTTGGCTATTTGGCAAGGATGAAACAAATACGGGAAATTCCAGCGCCAAGGGACTATACTTAGGGACATTCCAGTCTATGGAGGCATTGTATGGCCAGGATCCGCAACGCGAACCCCTCTCCTTTCTCAACCCTGTTTTTGCTTACCCTCTCGTGTTTCTGGCTCCTGCCACTAGCCCTGCTTTCAGCCCAGGAGAATCCCGGCAGGCTCCCGCCCCCGGCTATGTTCGACGAATCCGGAGACAAGGCCAATCCCCTTGAGCTGTCATCCGTCAAGATAGAGGCCCAAATTCAGGGCTATGCCGCCCGCTCCCGCGTTACCATGGTTTTTTATAATCCCACCAGCCGCCCGGTAGCCGGCAATCTCTACTTCCCCCTCCCGGCCCAGGCAACCATATCCGGCTACGCCCTGGACATCCAGGGCTCCATGGTAGACGGCGTGGCGGTAGAGCGCGACACGGCACGGCAAACCTACAATACCATCATGGCGCGCGGGATCGACCCCGGCTTGGTGGAGTGGTCAAAGGGCAACGTCTTCAAGACCCGCGTCTTCCCGGTTCCCGCCCGGGGCAGTCGCAGCGTGCGGGTTGAGTTTACAAGCCCGATAGACGCAAGCCCTTCCGGCGCCCTCTATCTTATTCCCCTCAACTATCGGAGCAAGCTCAAGAATTTCTCCATCGATATCGAGGTGCTGGATACGAAGGCAAAGCCCCTCATTCGAGAGACATCGCTTGCCGGCATGGATTTTCTCTCCTGGAAATCCGGCTTCCGCGCGCGCTCCGAGCTAGCAAACGCCAGCGTCGCCCAAGACCTGATCATTGCCCTCCCGCCGGTTGCCTCAGACCCTGTCACGGTGGAGCGCGGGCGGGACGGCAAGCTCTATGCCGCCTGGTACGGCCTGCGCAGCGAGCTCCTGGCCAAGGCCGGACCGCCTCCGGCTAAGGACGCAGCGCCCAAGCGCCTGAGCCTCTATTGGGACGCTTCCTTAAGCAGAAACGCAAGCGATCATAAAAGAATCCGCGATACCCTGGTAGCCTACTTTGCCCGCTTTCCCAAGGCCGCTATTCAAGTGTCGCTCATCGTCTTCCGAGACCTGCCCGAGGCGCCACGCAACTTTAATATTTCAGGCGGCCGCGCCGACGAACTCCTCCAATACCTAGCCGCCATCCCCTACGACGGGGCAACCCGCTTTCTGGAGTTACCCAAGGCCGCGGCCGGGAGCGATCTTGCCATCCTGGTATCGGACGGGCTCTCCAGCCTCGGCGCGGCAGCTTTTGATCCCGGCGTGCCGCTCTTTGCCTTGAGCGTAGAACAGAGCTTTGACGCCGCCCGGCTGGAGGCGATGGCCCAGGCATCAGGCGGCGCCCTCATCCGGGTAGACAAGGCCCAAGACGCGGCGCTTCGCATCGGATCAGCCACGTTCCGCTTCCAGGGTATAGAAATCCTTGAAGGCAAAACGGCCTCCGTTATCCCCATGGCATCGACTGCCCTCTCCGGGGCGGTTTCCGGGGACCTGGTGGGCGTCATCGGCATTGTGGAAGGAAAAAGCGCCAAGCTCAATCTGCGCTTCGGCTATGGCGCCGCCACGTCGCTTAAGGTCCCTGTCTCCTGGGCCGATCCGGGGGTGGAGGGAGAATCCATCCCCGCGGAAAGCTTTCAAGGCCGAGCTATCCACGAAGGCCTGTGGGGCTCAAGCGAGCTTGCCCGCCTCATGGTCCTGCCGGACGCAGACTCCCCCCAGATACAGGGCCAGATCGAGGCCTTGGGACGGGACTACAACCTTGTTACCCCGCGCACTAGCCTCCTGGTTTTGGAAAGCTTGGAGCAGTACCTGGAATTCAGAATACGGCCGCCACAGAGCCTAGCCGCCATGCGCGCAGACTACGACCGCTCCCTCACGGCGCTAGAAAAGGACCAGAAGAAAGAGCGGGAATCCGCGATAGAAAAGCTCGTCACACTTTGGAATGAGCGTCGCGCTTGGTGGGAGAAGAAATTCGATTATCCGCCTAATTTCCGCTATGCTGAAAAATCGGATAAAAAGTCGGCCGAAGGCTTTGGTGGAGAGGCTGCCTCGGAGGAAAGTGTGATGCGCGATGTCGAGCGGCCCTCCGTCGCCCGCGCACAGAGTGGAGCGGGCGCCTCGGACTCAGAGGCCGATTTCGCCGCGGATAGCGACGCCCTAACTCCAAAGGCTGAATCGGCAGGTGAATCCTCAGCCCCCAGCATCTCCATCCAAGCCTGGAAACCCGATACCCCCTACCTAAAGCGCCTGGACGGGGCAAGCGGAGGCAAGTCCGGGCAGATAAGCGACGCCCTCATGCGCGAAGCCTACGACATCTACCTAGCCGAGCGCCCGGCCTATCTCAACTCACCCGGTTTTTATCTGGACGTGGGCGATTGGTTCGAACGCGCCGGCCGGCCGGCCCTTGCCGCCCGCATCTGGTCCAACCTTGCCGAGCTGGAGCTTGAAAGCCCGAATCTTTTGCGCGTCTTGGCAAAGCGGCTTTCACAAGACGGCATGTACGCCCGCGCCCGCGACATCTTCCGCGAGGTAGCCCTCATGCGCCCGGAGGAGCCACACTCCTTCCGCGACCTCGCCCTCGTGCTCGACCGCCTGGGTGAGCACGCTGAAGCCGTCGACCTCCTCTACAAGGTCGCCCTAGGCTCCTATCCGCAGTGGCCGGAGATAGAGCTTATCGCCTTGAACGAACTCAACGCCGCCCTCGCCCGCGCGGCCGCCGCCGGGCAGAAGCACGGGGCCATTGACCCACGGCTGGTAAAACTGCTTGACGCCGACCTACGCATCGTCATGGGCTGGGACACCGACCTCTCAGACATGGATCTCTGGGTCATCGAACCCTCTGATGAAAAGGCCTATTACGGCCACCGCCAGACGACTATCGGCGGCCTGGTAAGCCGCGACATCACCGCCGGCTATGGCCCGGAGGAGTACAGCCTGCGCAAGGCCATGAAGGGGGTCTATACCGTCAAGGTCCATTACTACGGCAACCGCAACCCGGAGGTAAGCGGCACGGTAACGGTCAACGTTGAGGTCATAACCGACTGGGGGCGCAAGAACGAAAAGCGCAAGCCCCTGACCCTGCGGCTTACCGGGCAGAGCGATACCTATCTGGTGGGAGAGATAAGTTTCTAGAAAGCCTCTTGTCCTCCTAGCAATGGAGGCCTGACCTTGGGTAGAGTGGAGCAATATGCCAGCCATCCAGGGTCTCGCCTCCGCCCGCCCCATCCTCTCCCCGGTGGCGCGCTCCTTTATCCTCTACGGGCTCCTCTACGACGCCGTTTTTAACCTCATTCGGCCCTTTGGGGCTACATTTCTCACCCGCGTCGGCGGGGGGGCGGCGGAGATATTCTTCTACAATTCGACCCCGGCCCTTTTCTCCGCCATCATCCTTTTGCCTTCCATCCTCATCGTCAGGGCGCTGGGAGACGCAGGCAAGGGGGGCTTGGTCTTTCTAGGCTTAAGCCGCTTCTTCATAGCACTTACCGCCTTAGTGCCCTTTCTGCCGCCTCAGGCGCGGGCCTGGGGCTTTATCATCTTAAGCTCATTAACCGGCATGGCAGACGCGGCCGGCCAGTCTGCCCTCCAGGCATACATCGGGCAGGCTATCGCCGGAAGCGAACGGGCAAAGGCCCTCTCGCGGCGCCTGGCGGCCGGGCAAACCACGGTCGTCATCACCTTGGTAGTCTCCGCCCTCGTACTGCGCGTACTGCCTAGCTTGGGCATAGAGCTTATCCTTCTCTACCAATGCCTCTTTCTCTGCGCCTTCGTCCTATCCCTGGTAGAGCTGCGTTCATACCGCGCCCTCATTCGCTCAGGCGGTGTCCATGGCCTCACGACGGGCCTGCGGCTATCCCTCAAGCGGATGCTGGGCGACAAGCGCTTCCTCTCTTTTGCCGGATGCTCCTTGTTGTTTCACTTTGGCTGGCAGTTGGGCTGGCCCATCTTTTCAGTGTGGCAAGTCAGCTACCTGAAGGCTGACGAGCTCTGGTTGGGAATCTTCACCCTGGTAGGTTCTCTGGTGATGTTCGGGGCCTATCCCGTCTGGCGGCGGATCATCGACAAGCGCGGCCTGGGCTTTGCCCTTGGCATGGCTACCCTGGGGCAGGCGCTGAACCCCGTCTTGATCGCCCTCAGCAATACCCTGCCCCTGCAAGCCCTCTGCCAGGTTTCCACGGCCTTTTTTACCGCCGGGGTTTCGGTCTCCCTCCTAGCCGGGCTCTTAGCCTCCAGCCCCGACGGGGGGGACCGCATCAGCTACGCCGCCGCCTACAACACAGCCCTCTACGTCTGCCAGGTCGTTTCCCAGCAGATAGGCTTGCTTATCTATCGCGCAACGTCAATCCGCGCGGCTATGTTCATAGACTCCGGCCTGCGCGTCTTCGGCGCCGCCGCCTTTATCTTGCTATGGCTCAAGGGGAGGAGAGCGCCACGCGTTCCCGACCCTGTGCCCGGCGCATCAAGCGGCTAGCTATATTATTAGCTTTGGAAGATTGGGCGCGGGAAAGGCGGCCGTTCCGTAACCGATACAGGAAATCCTTGCAAAAAGCCATGGCATAGCACCCTCCTGGGGGAGCCCTTTTCATTGACTTTGGCCTAGACCGGCCCTATACTGAGCCTGGGTACGTAGGAATAATTCAGAATGTAGTAAAAACGGAAAGAAAGACAGCTTCCCTCGTAGCCTTAGAAAACACTTTTAAAGGGGTCGACACGTGACAATGAAGGTACACGCTTCTCTGCTCTTGGTATTGCTCTGTAGTCTCTGCATTCTCAGCCCCCTGGCGGCCCAAAGCGGGCGGGCGGCCCTGGTGATTGGGAATGGAGCATATGCCGCCAATAGCCTCATCAATCCGCCCAATGATGCCTTGGATATGTCTGGGGCTTTGTCCGCGGCTGGTTTTGAGGTTATCCTACGCACTGACCAGGATTTGGCGGGCATGGATAAGGCCCTTGCCGACTTCCAGCGCCTTTGCGCGGGGAAGGAGACGGCACTCTTCTACTACGCGGGCCACGGGGTCCAGGTGGGCGGTGAGAACTACCTCATCCCGGTCAAGGAAAAGATTGAGAACGAAGCCCAGGCCCGATCCCGGGGCGTAGCCCTGGCCGATGTCTTAGAGCGGATCAAGGCCGCCAAGGTGAAGACTGCCTTGGTCTTCTTGGATGCCTGCCGGGACAATCCCTTCCCGGGCTCAAGCCGTTCCGGCACGCGGGGATTATCCGTGATTCCCGCAGAGCAAGATATAGAAACCC
This sequence comes from Treponematales bacterium, assembly GCA_041739325.1. GTDB lineage: Bacteria > Spirochaetota > Spirochaetia > Treponematales > JBGSOB01 > JBGSOB01. The sequence continues at coordinate 482 of JBGSOB010000040.1, read as the reverse complement.
TCATAGCCTATGCCACCGAGCCTGGCTCCGTAGCGGCTGACGGTACGGGCCGGAACGGGGTCTTCACGGCGGCCCTTCTCACGGCTATACCTACGCCCGGTCTCTCTATCGCTGAGATGATGATCAAGGTGCGGGCCGATGTCATGGCGGGCACCAAGGGTGTCCAAAAGCCCCGGGCTGATGTGGGGCTTTCGCGGGCCTTCTACTTTACCGATCCCGCCGCCCAGGCCGCCAAGGCGGATGCGGCGCTGGCACAGAGCCAGGCCGAACTCGCGGCCCTGGACAAGGCCCTGGCTGAGAGGCAGGCTTTGATTGCCAAGACAAAGGATGCCTCAGCCAAGGCCGCCCGAGAGGTGGAGCAGCAGAGGCAGGCCGCCCTCCAGGCCGCTAAGAAGCTGGAGACGGACGCGCTTGCTAAGGAAGCGGCCCGGCAAAAGGCGGCCGCAGATGCCGCCGCGGCCTCCCTCAAGGAGAAGGCTGCC